>JAUIGX010000034.1 GCA_030432435.1 Alphaproteobacteria bacterium | reverse complement strand
CTTTAGGGCCTTGGGCACACCGGCGCGCCGGAAGTACTTCTGGGCGAGAATATCGCAGGCAACCTGTGACCAGGCTGCCGGAACAATGATGTCGCTTTGTTGGAAGACAACGGTGCCGTCGGGGTTTCGGATTTCGCTTGAGGTGGCTCGGAACTCGATCCCGTCGTAGGGAGATTTGCCATTAGCCGTAAAACGCCGCGAAAACCGCATACCCGCACCCGATAAGTCAATCTGAACCAAACCGCATCGGGGAAGTGCGGGACAACCACCCTACGCTCCGACCAATCTCTGGTGCGGCGTATAGGCTCGGTATTTTCCAAGCTTCCCCTCGGCCCTCTTGCCCCAAAATACCAGATATTGTGTAGTATTTCAGCAGCACCCCTAGATTATGTCCGAAAAGCATTTTATTCAAGGGTCTTAAGGGTTTGGGATGAACGCTCTCGCTGGAGTTTTTTTGGGAATGTTCGCCATACTGGACGGCTATCTCAATTGCCTTCATATTGCGCCACACACGCGGATGACTGCCTTTACGGCTTACTAGACGGAGTATGTTTCCTATGAGTTTCGGCACTTGGCTCTACACCAAGCTTCACGGTGAGAAAGTGGGCGAGGATGCCTACGGCAATGTGTATTACCACTCGAAAAAGCGGAAACGCTGGGGAAACCGGGACCAGCGCTGGGTGGTTTACCGCGGCGAGCCCGAGGCGTCGAAAGTGCCGCCGGAATGGCATGCCTGGCTTCACCACACCACGGATACACCGATCGAAGCGGCCCCTGCGAAAACCTGGGTTAAGCCGCATGTGCCCAACCTAACCGGCACCGAGGCCGCCTATTATCCGCCCGGTCATGATTCGCGCGGCGGCCACCGGGCGCCGGCGAGCGGTGACTATCAGGCTTGGTCTCCCGACCCCTAATGTCACGAACAGAACGCCGCGAGTACATTGTTGGGATTGTGACGGCGGGAACACTTGCCGCCATGCTGGTGCTGACGGCTTTTGCAAATCGTCAAAGTGTCTCCTTGGACGATGGTCTCTTTCGCCTGACCGCGGATTTCGGTCGCGCAGACGGAATCTACGTGGGAAGCCCGGTGCGCATCGCCGGGCTGGACGTTGGCACAATTTCGGATATGGCCCTCAATACGCAGAGCCAGGCCGTTTTGACGCTTCAGTTTCATGATCACGTGCCGCTGCCCGAGGACACTGCCGCCGTTATTGAAACGGATGGCATATTTGGCTCGAAGTATCTTGAACTTTATCCCGGCGGTACCGACGATATTCTGGAGACAGGCGCGCGTATTTCCTACACCCAGGATTCAGTCATCCTTGAAGACCTGATCGCGCTGATTGTTGATCGCGCACGCGCCGCCTCACGAGCAGAGACGGCAAACGAGACCATTCTGGACGGCCCGGCCCTAGAAAACGAGTATGAAGAATGAAACGCAACCCGATTGAGACCGTGCTGGGAGCCGTAGTTTTACTGATCGCGGCGATGTTTATTTTGTTCGCGTATTCAACGGCGGACCTGAAAGTTGTGAGCGGCTATGAAGTGAGCGCAGACTTTCTGAAGGTCGGAGGCTTGGTGCGCGGCAGCGACGTGCGGATCAGCGGCATTAATGTCGGCACCGTGACTGGCGAGTCTCTTGATCATGAAAACTTTCAAGCTCGGGTGACGATGTCGATCGGTGCGGACGTGTCTTTGCCGATTGATACCGAGGCATCCATAGTTGGCGACGGATTGCTTGGGTCCAAGTACGTCAATCTGGTGCCGGGTCAGTCGCAAGAGATTCTGAAAGCTGGTGATAGGATTCAGAAAACCCGCGACTATCAATCGCTAGAGGATCTGGTGGGCGAGATCATTTTTCTTGCGACCAACAGCGGTAGTAGCGAATAGAAGTGGGGCCGGGAAACTGCGCCGCCCGAACGTTGCCACATTCATAGGTATGATGCTGTAACGCCAAGCTGGCATTGACTTTCCGTGCTGCTATCCACGCGCAAACAGGTGATCAAGGCGCAATGTTGAAACTATCCAATGTAAAACTTTCAACCGTCGTTGTCGGTTTGGGGCTATGTACGTTTGCAGCTTCGGCGCTCGGGGCTCCCGACGACAGCGGGATCACGATGGATACCGTTGTTCTTGGTGCGCTCGATAAGGTGACGGCCCGTGTGAATACGTTGAAGAGTCCGGTCGGGCTCCCGGTTACATTCGGAACGCTTCAAATTATTGCGCAGACTTGCGTGACCACGCCACCGGAAGATCCGCCAGAAAGTGCGGCTTTCTTGCAGATTTTTCAAATTCAAGAAGATAAAGAAGAGCAACAAGTGTTTGGTGGCTGGATGTTCGCGTCCAGTCCGGCGCTCTCAGCGATGGATCACCCGGTCTATGATGTCTGGGTACTTGGCTGCGAAGATAGCACGCGCTCTAATTCGGATTGAAGCAGGGGCTCGCCGAATTCGCCTTGCTGCGCGAGAGCAGCGCTTAACTGACCAAGATAATCTTTCTGGCTGACCTCGATGGCCCCGAACTGCTTCAAGTGGTCGGTGATGAATTGCGTGTCGAGCAGGGCATAATTTCCACGCTTCAAAATCCCGACCAAGTGACAGAGTGCGACTTTTGAAGCGTCGTCTGCGCGCGTAAACATGCTCTCACCAAAAAAGGCCGCTCCCATGGCGAGGCCGTACAGGCCGCCGACGAGTTTTCCGTCCTGCCAAGTCTCGACACTGTGGGCGAGGCCGGCATCGAAGAGTGAACTGAACAACCCTTCGATCTGTGTGTTGATCCATGTATCTGTGCGTTCGCTCGTCTCCTCGGCGCAACTTGCAATAACTTCCGGAAAGGCTGTGTCCACCGTCACGGTGAATGTGCCCTGGCGCAGGCGTTTGCGCAGTGATTTGGACATGTGGAAGTCGTCCAACGGAATAACGCCGCGTAGCTTGGGCTGAACCCAAAACACATCGGTGTCGCCGCGTGTTTTCGCCATGGGAAATACGCCGTAGGCGTAGGCCTTCAGAAGAAGATCGGGTGTGATATCGGTCATGAGCCAATGTCCTTGCGGATTTGCTCGTTCAAGACCCCTTATCGCCGCTCGTTATTTTTCATCGGCGCTCAGTTTCGCCACGTACGCTTCCAGCCACCGTATATCATAATCGCCGTTGATAATGGACTGTTCGTGAAGCACCTGGTTGTGCAGCGGAATGGTCGTGTCGATGCCGTCGATGACGTACTCATGCAGCGCGCGGCGCATGCGCATCAGACAGTCGTGACGAGTACTGCCCTGTACAATCAATTTTGCGATCAGGCTGTCGTAGTGCGGGGGAATACTAAAACCCGCGAACAGGCCTGAATCAACCCGAACGCGGCGACCGCCGGGCGCATGGTATCCGGTAATTTTGCCGGGCGAGGGAGCGAATGTGCGCGGATTTTCAGCGTTGATCCGGCACTCCATGGCCCATCCCTCGAAAGTGATGTCCTTTTGCTCGAAGCCGAGTTCAAGTCCTGCGGCCACCCGGATTTGCTCGCGCACAAGGTCAACGCCCGTGACCATCTCTGTAATGGGATGCTCGACCTGCAAGCGCGTGTTCATCTCGATGAAATAGAAATTGCCGTCCTCGTAAAGAAACTCGACGGTCCCGGCATTGTCGTAGCCGATTTTGCGCATGGCCTTGCAGACCACTTCGCCGATCTCGTCGCGCTGGGCGGCGTTCAGGGCGGGAGAGGGGGTTTCTTCGAATATTTTCTGGTGCTTGCGCTGAAGCGAGCAGTCACGCTCGCCCAGGTGAACCACGTTGCCGTGTTTGTCCCCAAGAACCTGGATTTCGATATGGCGCGGCTGGCCGAGATATTTTTCCATGTAGACTTCGCCGTTGCCGAAGGCGGCCTGGGCCTCGGTGGTGGCGACCTGAAACGCTTCCTTCAACTGGTCGCGGCTTTCGGCGACTTTCATGCCTCGTCCGCCGCCGCCGGCGCTGGCTTTAATAAGCACCGGATAGCCGATTTCGTCGGCGGCCTTGATTGCGGCCTCTTCGGACACGACAGCGCCGTCGGAGCCCGGCACGACCGGCAGGCCACTTTCCAAAGCGGTTTTTTTGGCGATGACCTTGTCGCCCATGGTGCGGATGTGATGCGGAGCGGGGCCGATGAAGGCGATGCCGTGGTCGGCGACGATTTCGGCGAACTCGGCATTTTCAGATAGGAAGCCGTAGCCCGGATGAATCGCGTCCGCATCGGTGATCGTGGCGGCGGAAATGATCGCCGCTTTGTTCAGGTAGCTGTCACGCGCGGAAGGCGGGCCGATACACACGGCCTCGTCGGCGAGACGAACGTGCATGGCCTCGGAATCTGCTGTTGAATGCACAGCAACGGTCTTTATGCCCATCTCCCGGCATGCACGCTGAATGCGGAGGGCAATCTCGCCGCGGTTGGCGATGAGGACTTTTTCAAACATGCGGTGCGCTTAAACTCTACTCAACGATGACAAGCGGCTCGCCGTACTCTACGGGCGCGCCGTTCTCGACGATAATGCTGGTCACCTTGCCGGCCTTGGTGGCCTTGACCGGATTAAAGGTCTTCATGGCTTCGATCAGGGCAACGGTCTGTCCTACTTGCACGTTGTCGCCAATGGACACGAACGCTGGGGCGCCGGGTTCAGGCAGCAGATAGGCTACGCCCACCATGGGGGCTTTTATCGTGCCGGGGTTGGCGGCCGGGTCGACGACCGTCGCTGCAGGCGGGGCTGCCCCGACAGGTGCAGGGGTAGCCGGCACGGCGGCGACCATGTTGTTTTGTGCCGTCCGGGCGACCCGAATTCTTAGGCCGCCGAGTTCATACTCAATTTCCGTCAGTCCCGTATCGTCGAGCACCGTGGCCAATTGGCGGACAAGCTCGCTATCAATCTTAGTCATCGATTGTGAATCCTTGGTGCGTTGAGTCTGGGGTGTCGGCGCATTGGCCGCCGTTTTTTGCTTTGTTTTTGAGGACGTCACGAAGCGTCTTCCTTACCGATGAGATGGGCCATTGCTTCAACTGCTAATTCGTAACCATGCGCGCCAAACCCGCAAATGATACCGGTAGCTGCACGCGACACGAAAGAATGATGCCGGAATTCCTCGCGTTTGTAGATATTCGACAAATGCAATTCAATCACCGGAACGTCGCAGGCCAATAGCGCATCGAGAATCGCGACGGACGTGTGAGTGTAGGCCGCAGCGTTAATGATGATGCCTCTGGCGTCTGTGCGCGCACTCTGGATGGCTGAAACAATTTCACCTTCGTCGTTGGATTGGCGAAAATCAACAGTGAGCTCATGTGTTTTAGCACGTTCCTCGGTCGCGCGCCGGATATCGTCTAGGGACGTATGCCCATAAATGTCCGGCTCCCGTTTTCCCAAAAGATTGAGATTTGGCCCGTTGAGAACAAGAATGGTGCGATTCAAGCGTTTTTTCCTATTCGGTACCGGCTCTGCGCATAATTATGCTCCGCTCGCCCAAGATGGTCTTCGCGGAGGCGTTTTGAAACCGGCAATACCAGGGATATACCATAGCCTTGGTCAAGGGCAACCAGCGCAATAGACTGAAACATATAGGGGATTGGTTGCAACCGGAGAAGCTGCACTCCATACTTGCGAAAGAAGACGTAAACCCCGAAAAGCTACACATTCCATGCAGGTTACAGTTAACGGTGAAGACCGGGCCTTAGAGAGCGCCCTGACGATTGAGGATTTTCTGCGAAATCTCGGAGTCGATCCACGTAAAGTGGCAGTCGAACGCAATCTGGAAATCGTACCTAAGTCTACGTTCGGCACGGTGATGGTCGAGGACGGTGATCGTCTCGAAATCGTACATTTTATTGGTGGAGGTTAGATGGAACCGACGAAGGAAGGCGACTTTTTTGAGGTCGCCGGTCGCCGCTTTCAGTCTCGCTTGCTGGTGGGAACCGGCAAATATAAGGACTTTGAGGAAACCGCGCTGGCTATAGACGCGTCGGGCGCCGAAATCGTCACCGTGGCAGTGCGCCGGGTCAATCTGTCCGACCCGTCTCAGCCTATGTTGATGGATTTCGTTGATCCGAAAAAATATACGTACCTGCCGAATACAGCTGGTTGCTACACCGCCGATGACGCCGTGCGTACGTTGCGGCTTGCCCGTGAGGCGGGCGGCTGGAATCTGGTCAAACTGGAAGTGCTCGGGGATCAGAAAACGCTGTACCCGGATGTCGTTGAAACCCTGAAGGCGGCGGAGTCACTTATTAAAGATGGCTTCGACGTGATGGTCTATACCTCAGACGACCCCATCATCGCCAAAGCTCTCGAAGATCTTGGGTGCTGCGCCATTATGCCGCTTGCCGCGCCGATCGGCTCGGGTTTGGGTATTCAAAACCCGGTGAATATTCGCCTTATCATCGAGCAGTCCAACGTGCCGGTGCTGGTCGATGCCGGTGTCGGCACAGCGTCGGACGCTGCAATTGCGATGGAACTCGGGTGTGATGGCGTGTTGATGAACACGGCCATCGCTGCGGCGAAAGATCCGATTGCCATGGCGCAGGCGATGAAGTTGGCGGTGGAAGCCGGGCGGCTTGCGTATAAGGCTGGTCGTATGCCGCGCAAGCTGTATGCGGACCCGTCGTCGCCTGTTGGCGGGCTGATCTAGACAGCACTTTTTGCCGACGTTCGGTGGCCAGCTCGCAATATGGGTGAGGCGGCAACTATTGCCGAGTGCGCCTAGTTGTATCGCAAATAGTGCCGGACTCGTCGTCCCAGGCACTCACTAACTAATTGATTCTAATAAAACTTGAGAGTGGCACGCCGCTTGCTTTTCATATGGCATATGCGCGTGGTGTGCCGACGCAATAGTGCAGCACTCCCCGTGTCACTGAAGTATTCGCGGAGATACCGAGATGAGTCTGCAAGGAACATTCAACACATCGGTTCAGGCGCTGAACTCGCAGGCGCAGAATCTGTCGAATATTTCGACCAACATCGCGAACGTGAGTACGACGGGGTACAAACTCCAAGGCTCGCATTTCTCGACGTTGCTCAATCATGTCTCGCCGGTAAATCAGAAATTCTTCTCGGTCAAAACCACCGACTTTCGCGAAGTTGATAAGCAGGGGATTATCACTTCGACCAGTCGCGCCTTTGATGTGGCGTTGAATGGTCGCGGGTTTTTCGTGACGAACACCGAACCCGGGGGGGACGGCGGTTGGCAATACACCCGCGACGGCGCCTTTTTCGGTAAGGCCGTGCAGCTATCGTCCGATAGCGATGGCGACGGCCAAAATGACCAGGGCACCTTGCTGACGACCGGCAACGGCTCTTATGTCTATGGCTGGGCAGCCGACGAAAACGGTAACTTTACGGAGACAAATAATCTTAACGCCCTGACGCCGGTCATGTTCAATAACAATGGCGTCTTCCCGAGCCAGGCTACGTCGAATATTTCTCTGCAAGCCAACCTGTCAGCCGGTAGTGGCGGTCGGCAAACCGTCGGATTACCCTATGTGGACGAGGCAGGCGTTTCGCGCACATTGACGGTTGGCTTCTCCGGAAGCCTGACGTCAGAGTGGGGACTGGACATGTCTTCGTTTGGTCCAAATAACCAGCAAGCCTCGGTCACGTTTGACCCGCCTTCGATTGAGTTTAATGAGATCGGTCAGATTCAGGCCCCGGCCAACGGCCAATTCACCGTCACCATCAATGACGCAAGCGGGCCTCAAACGATAACATTGGATATGTCGCGAATGACTCAATTCGCCGACAGCGGGGCTTTTACCGTTCAAAATATTGATCAGAACGGCTTTCTGGCGGGGCGGCTGCAAGAAACGTACTTCAACCAAAAGGGCGTTCTTGTCGGCAGCTATTCAAACGGTGAAATTCGCAATCTATACAAACTACCGATCGCCAGATTCGAGGCAGAAAATAACCTCGACACCCGCAGCGGAAATATTTTCTTACAGAGCGCGACGTCGGGCGATTTGGAACTGACAGGTCTTGGAAATTCGACCGGCCGGACAGAGATGATTGTCGGGGCGCTCGAGCAATCCAACGTTGATCTTGCCGACCAGTTCTCGAAAATGATTGTGACGCAGCGCGCGTATTCGAGTTCGGCGACCGTCTTGCGAACAGCTGATGAAATGTCCCAAGCCGCCCGTGAGCTGAAGCGATAGGGCTGCTAGCGCTTAGATAATCAGTTGGTGGCCTCGGAGCGGCGCATCAATAACTTTTCGCGAAAAACATCGTATACCGTAACGCCAGCTGCAGCCGCAATTTCCTTCGCAGACATCCGCGTTTCTCTTAAGAGAACTCGAACAAATTCGGGGCGCGGTCGCCAGGAACTGCGGCTTTTTGAACGTGCGTAAGCTCGTTTTGGCGCGTCCTTCTTGCGTTCCTCTGCAGCGATTTCATCGCCATCCAGTCCCCGGCGCAGGGCTTCTTCAAGCGCAGCTTCTCTACGCTTTTTATCCGCTGCAACGGCATCTCCATCCAGATGGCGCTCGCCGCGCGCATTCTTTTCAGGGTGAGCCCGCCAGGAGCCCATAGAATCCGGCCCTGCCGCAGCAAAATCTGCTCGAAAACCGCGCGACCGCTTAGACCGGACGACCGGCTTTTTCTTTTCCGGCACGTCTTTCATGCCGGCCGCTTCGCGCAAAGTCATCCCGTGCGCTTCTGCCAGCCTTGCGGCAGCACTCAATGCGGCTTCCCGTTCACCGGTGTAGCTAGTGGAGTGAGCAACCTCTAGCAGTTTGCGAAATCGCAACCGCTCTTTCTCTGGAAATATAGTAACAGTCATCGAACGTTTAAAAGCCTTAGCTAGAGTATCTACTTACGGGCGTCGGCGATGAGATCAAGAAGCCGGTCCTTGCCGATTGCCCCGGGAACGAGAGTATCGCCGACAATCAGAGCCGGCGTGCCTTCGATGCCGAGATCCTGGGCCAGCGCCATGTTGCTGGAAAGAATATCGTTGATCTCGGGCTTCTTCATGTCTTCAACGAGTTTGCCGACATCAAGGCCGACGGATTTCGCGACACTTACGACCGACTCCTGATTCAAGGCTCCTTTATGATTTATCAAAGCCATGTGCAACTCTGGATATTTTCCTTGCTCCCGTGCGGCCAGTGCGGCCCGCGCGGCTACAAGAGATCCGGGCCCTAGGATAGGGAATTCTTTCATCACCATGCGTACATTGACATCTTCATCCAGAATCTCGGTTATCGCCGGAGCCATGGATTTACAGTATCCGCAGTTGTAGTCGAAAAATTCGACAACGGTGACGTCGCCCTTGGGATTACCGATGATTGTGCCTTCTTCGGGATTAAACAACGCTTCCTTATGAGTCGATAAGGCTTGCGCCTGTTGATTGGCGCGTGCCTGCTCGTCCTTGGCTTGTAGGGCAACGATGGCTTCGGAAATAATTTCCGGATTTTCGAGGATGTACTCCCGAACAAGGCCTTTTAGTTCCTCGCGCTGCTCGCCCGAAAAGGCGCTTTTGTCCTGTGCGCAGGACGGTGCGGCCAGAAATGTGGCTGCGGCGCATAGGAGCAAGACCTTCGCGGTTTGCCGTTTCGGAAACGTGGTTTTGCTGTGCATTTACTCGCCCTTTATGCGCTGTCAATTTATGGAGGCTGGAAATTTAGTATTAGCTAAATTGCCAATCTAAGTCACCGCCGCTTCATGTCTTCTTGATAGTTTTCTGCGGCAATTTTGATGTCTTGGAGCCGGTGCCAGGTTGGAGTGTCGTGCTCAATATATTTCTCGGCTTCCATTGTATAGCGCCTGACCTCCTGGAACTGGCCCAGAAGTATGGCCCGCTCGGCGGCGGCATAGGCCGACATCCCGAGGTTATCGTCGTAGGCGTAGGAACGCGCCAGCATATCCCACGCGCCCGGGTTTTCACGATCAATCGCGAGCGCTCTCCGGAGCGCCACCTGGGCTTCTTCAGCGTAAGCGGCGCTCGGCCGTTGTGTCATGGCGTGGGCCATGGCGATCAGAATTTCCGGTGCGTCGGGGAGGTATTCCAGAGCCTTGCGATAGGCAACGACCGCATCGTCAATATCACTCTTGCTGAGCAGCATGTCGCCTTTGATTTGCCAGAAGTACGGATCTTCCGGTTCGTCCTCCAGAAGGCTGTCGATTATGGGCAGTGATTTGTCGAACTGGCCTCGACGATAGTAGGCGATGGTCCGGGCGTAGCGTGCTTCGATGCTGGTGTCAGATTCAGGGTACCGCTGTAGCGTCGTGACCTGGGGTTTTAGAAAAGCAAACAGTTTGGCGACCATTCGCCGATGTTCGCGTTCAAACTCGGGTTTGGGCGGCACATCGGAAAACGAAGAGCGCTCAATAGCGGCCCGGATCGTTGCCATCCGGTCGCGGGTCAGGGGGTGGGTCCGCATATAGGGGTCTTGCGAAGCCGAGATCAGCATTTCCTGTCCAGCCAGGAGACCAAAAAAGTTATAGAGCCCTTTGGCCGACTGCCCGGTTTCTTCCAACGCCCGGAGGGCGAACTGGTCCGCGCTGCTTTCTACGGATCTGCTGAAGCTTAGCATTTGTCCCAGGGCGACTTGCTGTCCGCCCATAAGCACGGCTATGCCTGCGTCCGGGTTTCCGCTTGCCACACCCGCGGCCACACCAAGCAACAGCGCCAGCATTGAAATCGAGCTGGCTTTAGCCATGCCGTCGTTTGTGGTTACGGCGTGCCCCCCTGCGATGTGGCCAATCTCATGGGCCATCACACCAAGAACTTCGCTTGAGGTCTTGGTTTTGAGAAGTAGCCCGGTATGAAAGAACATGCGATTTCCGGGCGTGACAAACGCATTGAGGCTATCGTCCACAATCATGTGAATGCTAATGCTCTCCGGCGGAATTCCGCCAGCCTCGAGAATGGGCCGAGCATAGGCGCGCAACGTATTTCCGATTTCGGTGTCGTCCAGAATGGCTCCATTACCGAAATCTTGAGCCGAGGCTGTTGTGATCGGCGCCAACATTAGGCCAGCGACAGCCAATGTGCCGGCCATCATGGCAGCGCATGCCTTCAGTGACCGCCGCAGCGATTTGGGCTGTGTGCGTGGCGATGGACAGAATGAGTGAGAAATACTTTGTGTCACGGCTCTGCTACAGTGGTTTTAGGGGCGGTTTCAGGATGATGCTGTCCGGCGCGGTCATTGCTAACATAGCGGCTTCTCCGCCGCTGTTGAACTTGTGATGAGGGCTGAATGACCGCTGTTGGTATCTGTGCCCACACTATTGCATATAGAGACGGTGCGAATACGCACAAATTAAGGCAATTTGCAGCAGTATATTGCCGATATTTAACAATTATATATGCAGTATCAGGCGCCTTTTTGCTCTCAGCTTGCGGGTCTATGCCCCCCATCCGCCTGGAAGTGGGGCCGCCAGCGCCTATTTCAGCCAAATATGAAAGCTATGTGGTCGCCGGCGAGCCTCAGGCGGCGCTCGTAGCGCAAGATGTGCTGCTGGCAGGGGGGAACGCTGCCGATGCCGCCGCTGCGCTTGGGTTGTCGCTTTCGGTGACCCTGCCGTCGTCTGCCGGTCTGGGCAGCAGCGGCGCGTGCCTGATGTACGATCCGTCCACCGGATCGGCTGAGGCCTTAGACTTTTGGGCCGCAGAAAACGCTCGGCGCGCACCTCAGCTAGCGCAAGGCCTGTTTTCTCTGCACGCTAAACACGGTTCATTGCCCTGGGCTCAAGTTGTCTCTCCAGCGGAAAGTTTGGCGAGATTCGGACATCCGGTATCGCGGGCTTTGGCGCAGGATTTGGAGCGGTTCGGATCAAAGTTATTCAGCGATCGGGCCGCCGTTGAACTTTTTATGAGCCCTGCACGGCAGATGCTGCGTGCCGGCGATCAATTGCGGCATCCCGTCTTGGCCGCGACCTTAGGCGAAATCCGGTCTGGCTTTCCAAATAGCAGCCGATACCGCGATATCGAAAATAGGATGGCGCAGTCGATCGGTGAAATCTTAGGCGAGAGTCCGGCCACCGGTGCTCCGTCCCTAAGCCCTACATGGGCCGCGGCGGTAGAGCACAGGGATCAAAATTTGCGGCAATATTCATATGGATCGAAAGCCGCTGCACCGGCACCCATCAAGCCGATACTACAAGACACGGAACTTTCTGGTTCGACCGAGTTCATCATCGCCGATGACAAGGGCACCACGGTGGCCTGTGTGCTGACTATGGGCTCGCCTTTTGGCACGGGGGTGATATCGCCCTCGATGGGGTTCCTGTTAGGTTCGGACGGCGCGGGCGGGCGCCCACATACCCCGGCCTTTTCGATATCCCTTTTGGCTGATCTTACGGGGAGATACGTCGCGCTCGCGGCTGCGTCCTCCGGTCCGGAGGCGACGCCAAAGGTCATGCAAGCTGTCGGCCGCGTTAAGGACGGTGCGCCGGTGCGGAATGAACTGGGCGACATCAGCATGGCGTATTGCAATAAAGTGCCATCTGGGGGTTATGTGCATTGCCAAGCCTGGGCGCGTTCAAGTGGGCATGGTTATGCTGCCGTTATTGAGTCGAGGAAATAGAAATGGTTTTGAAAGCCGCACGTCGCGGGTTGGTGCCGCCCTTTATGGCAATGGATGTAATGCGCGAGTCAGCGCTGCTGGAGGCGAGCGGGCGGAACATTATCCACCTTGAAGTTGGCCAACCATCGACAGGAATGCCGCGAAAGGCTGTGGCGCGCGTAAAAGAAAGTCTGGATAACGGCGCGCTAGGATACACGCTTGCGGGGGGGCTCCCGGCGTTGGGAGACAGGATCGCAAAGCATTACCTGGATACCTACGGTGTAGAAGTACCGTCTGATCGCATATTCGCAACAACGGGATCGTCGGCCGGATTTATTCTCGCCTTCCTGGGCGCTTTTGAGGCCGGGGACCGTGTTGCTTTGGCATCCCCAGGGTATCCGGCGTATCGGCATATTTTGAAATCGCTCGGCGTTAGCCCGGAACTGATCTCGGCGGACGCCTCCACGCGCTATCAGCCGACTGTCGATCATCTCAAAGGCCTGTCATCGCTGCCTGATGGATTGATTATAGGAAGTCCTGCTAATCCGACCGGCTCTATCATACCGGCTGACGAATTTCGCGACCTAGCGGCTTTCTGCGACCAACACGGCATTCGGCTGATTTCAGACGAAATCTATCACGGCATAAGCTATGGCATGGAACCGACGACGGCGGCGGGGTTGTCGGACTCGGCCTTGGTCGTAAATAGCTTCTCCAAATACTTCAGTATGACCGGATGGCGCCTGGGCTGGCTTGTTGTGCCTCCTGACCTTAAACGGTCGCTCGAATGCTTAGCGCAAAGCTTGTTTATTGCACCGCCCACGGTCTCGCAGCATGGCGGGATTGCTGTTTTTGAATGCCGCGAGGAACTGGACGCCAATGTTCGGCGTTACGCCGAGAACCGCGACATCTTGCTGAAGAGATTGCCGGAACTGGGATTTGATAAATTCGCACCGGCCGACGGCGCGTTTTACATTTATGCGGATATTTCAGCGATGACCGATGACGCGGTTTCGTTTTGCAAAAGCATGTTGCATGACGCGGGCGTTGCGACGACCCCTGGGCTCGATTTTGATCCCGAGCGCGGGCATCAATTTATGAGATTCTCTTTTGCCGGAAGCTCCGACGATATGGAAGAGGCCTGTGCGCGTATTAAAGTCTGGCGCGGCGGACTCAAGATTTAGAAAATTCTCTTGAGCCCGCACATGCAGAACTTCGATAGGCCTTAACGCTCGACCAATTAGGTTTCGTCTGAGTTTTGCCACCAGCCGCGGCGCGGCGGCGCAGTGCTGGCAGGTTCAGAAGGTTGCGGTGTTGGCGCCGGAGTAGGGTCGGCCGCTACCGCTGCCGGTGCCGGATTTTTGCTCTCGGCTTCTGCAGTCTCCCCACGCTTCCACAAGGTTCGGAATAGTCGAGACGCGCCGCGCGAGGCGGGTTCAGACTCAGTTTTGGCTGGTGCCGCGGTGGTTTCGGTGGTTGTTGCCGCGGTTGCAGCGGGCGCACTCGCCGGTGCACTTGTAGCAGCGCCTGACGCATGTTGGGGCAAATCCTGATTAGAGGATGAGTCCGCCTGCGGATTGGTTGAAGACTGGCCTTCCGGGTTGTTGCTCTCGCTACCTTCCTTGGCGTTTCCGCGCCGGCGGCGTCCTCCGCGGCGCCCGCGACGGCGGCCACGATTGCCTTGCTCGTCACGAGGGCGTGCCGCCTTTTGCCCGTCTGCATCTTCGCTAGAACTGTCACCTTCGGATGACGGTGCTGCGCCGTTCGCATCGCCCGCGTTATCTGCGTCTGTAGAGGCCTTAGCTTGGCCTGCCTGAGCATCTTTGTCGGCATCGCGCGGTTCGCGGCGCTTCCGACGACGACGACGGCGTTTGCGGCCAGAGCCATCCTCTTCATCGTCACGGGCGGCCCTGTGTCTTTCGTTACTTTCGCCGGATTGCGGTTCGGGTGTGTCTTCTTCAGCGGTGCTCTCGGACTCTGCCGGTGCCTGAATTCTCTGTTCAACCACTTCGTCGCCGGTACCGCGAAGGGCTTTGACGCGATCAAGGCGCATATCGGGTGGAACGAGGGCGTTGTCGCCGAGAACGTAAATCTTAATACCGTAACGGCTTTCGATGCTAGCAAGCGCATCGCGTTTGTAATTTAGGAGATATAGCGCAACATCGGCATGGACCGTAATGGTCACCTCGCTTGAGCGATGCCGTACACCTTCTTCCTCGAGAACGCGCAACGAATGGACAGCAGCTGACTCGGTGGAGCGAACCAATCCCGCACCGGAACAATGCGTACATGTGCGGAAGTTGGCTTCGATCAGGCTCGGACGGAGGCGCTGACGCGATAACTCGAGCAAGCCAAAGTGACTGATGCGCCCGACCTGAATGCGAGCTCTGTCCGCACGCAGCGCTTCTTTAAGCCGGCGTTCCACCG
This sequence comes from Alphaproteobacteria bacterium, assembly GCA_030432435.1. Classification (GTDB taxonomy): domain Bacteria; phylum Pseudomonadota; class Alphaproteobacteria; order Rhodospirillales; family Rhodospirillaceae; genus UBA11612. The sequence continues at coordinate 4,729 of JAUIGX010000034.1, read as the reverse complement.
CGTGATTGTTGCGGTTCTCCTCCATGTCGATGAAGTCGATAACCACCAACCCGGCGAGATCGCGCAGCCGCAGTTGGCGCGCAATTTCTTCCGCCGCTTCCAGGTTTGTTCTGTAAGCGGTCTCTTCGATGTGCCGTTCTTTTGTTGACCGGCCAGAGTTTACGTCAATGGCAACCAACGCTTCGGTCTGTGCGAAAACTATTGAGCCGCCCGACTTGAGTTGGATCGACGGATTATTGATAGATTCCAGCTGCGTCTCGACCTGATAGCGGTGAAACAACGGAATCGTTTCATCTTTGTATTTCTGAACTTTCTTCGCATGACTTGGCGTCAGCATTTTCATGAAGTCTTTGGCGGTTTTATAGCCGTCCTCGCCATCAACCCAGACTTCCTCGATGTCGCGGGTGTATACGTCGCGGATCGCCCGCTTAATCAGGCTCGCTTCTTCATGAATGAGCGCCGGTGCGCGCGATGTCATGGTGATTTCGCGAATACTGTTCCATGTGCGCTGTAGGTATTCGTAGTCGCGCTTGATCTCGGCCTTGTTGCGTTCCGCACCGGCTGTTCGCAGGATAACGGCCATGCTCTTAGGCAACTCTAGATCGCCGACAATGGCTTTCAGACGCCGCCGATCTTGTGCACTTGTGATTTTACGGGACACGCCACCGCCGCGTGGAGAATTCGGCATAAGGACGCAATAACGTCCGGCGAGCGATAGGAACGAGGTCAGCGCCGCACCCTTATTGCCGCGCTCTTCTTTGACAACCTGCACCAACATAATTTGCCGGCGCTTGATTACTTCCTGAATTTTGTAATGCCGAGACGCGAGGAACCGGCGTCGCTTGCGGTCTTCGCCCGATGTTTCGTCTTCATCGTCACCCCCGACAGTTTCGACGCCAGCGGCTTTGGCGGTGTGACCCGGCACGGCGGCTGATTCTTCACTACCTTCCGGGGCGGCTTCGCCCTTGGTGGGGACCTGTTCGGCCGCAGTCTCCGGTGAGGCGGTACCGGCTTCGTTATTCTTGCTAGGTGAGGTTCCGTCGGTAGGCTCAGGTGGTGATGCCGTAGCGTCTGCACTAGCGTTCGCGTCAGACGTTGCGGACTGCTCGGCCTCAGCACCGCCCGATGATGACGCTGCCTCGTTTGCTTCCGCATCGCTTTTGGAAGACGTGGTCTCGATCACATCGCCGGTAATTGCCGGAGCGCTAAAGTCTAGCGGAACGGCGGACCCGGCATCGTCCGAGGCAGACTCTTCGCCATCGTGTGATTCTGGGCTGTGTGCATATTGCACGTCGTCTGGCTGGTTGTCTTCCTCGTGATGATCATGGTGATCGTCAGCGCCGTTGCCATGCGGCTCATCTTCGTCGTCGTGACGATGAACCTCGGCAAGTAGCCGCTCTCTGTCTGCCACCGGTATTTGGTAATAGTCGGGATGGATTTCGCTGAACGCGAGAAACCCATGGCGATTTCCGCCGTAGTCTACAAAGGCTGCCTGAAGCGAGGGTTCGACCCTGATGACTTTGGCTAAGTAGATGTTACCTTTGATTTGTTTTTTAGTTGAAGTCTCGACATCAAATTCTTCGAGGCGAGTTCCATCCAGCACCACAACCCGAGTTTCCTCCAGGTGTGTGGCGTCGACCAGCATTCTCTTGACCATAGTAAGACGTTCTCCGTGATGCCGCTGTGCTCGCGCGGGCGGGGAGCGTGAGCTCCCGGGGCGCGCGTCCGCGGCAGTTAATTGTGACTAGAGCGCCAGGCTGAACTCTGAAGAAAAGCCGATCACGACCGCCGAATAAGCCGAACATGCGCACCCGCTGAAAGCAGGAAGCATCGCTCGTGTAGCTGCGGCGGTGTAAAGACAGTGTCGGCACGCAGAGTCCCCTGGGGTTAACCTTTGGGCTGTTGATAGACCGGATGGCCCATTCATTCCCGTTGAAATGGGGTCGCGACTGCATGGTAATGCCCTGGAACTCAAGGCGTTTGTGTATGGGAGCGCGCCGATTTCGGCGTTTCGGCCGACTTCTTAGGCGGCTCCCGTAGACATGCGAATAGCGACCACTATGCACAGAGAAGATAGACGTGGCGCTGGCCATGTGACAACGCCTAATTCTTATGCAAAGCGGCTAATCGAACGAAGGGGTGTCTCGGAGCCTATTTTTGGCAATATTCTTGCCTTGAGGATTGAAATCCGTATATACTATTTAGAGTCAATGGGTTTGGGTTAATACTTTAAGTTATACATGCAAAAACCGTTGGATCTGAAGGGCCAGGGGGCAGAGGTGAACGACTCGGGAGCTTTTATGCCGGGTGCAGATTCGCCCCTTTCTTACCCGTTGTGCCGCGGCATGGTTGTGGGGCGTCGATTTGTCGTTTCAGCCGGTTCCGCTGCGCTTTTAATGCCGTCGCTGGCGCGAGCTACGGGCGTTGCGTCCACAATGCGCGTTCACGACCACGGTTCATATACTCGCCTTGTGCTTGAGTTATCCGAGGGTGTTGAGTTCAGCATCTTTCAACTCGCCGACCCCTACCGCATTGTGGTGGATCTTCCTGAACTTGATTGGGCGATTGGCGGGGACACGACCGCGGAAAGCGCCGGGGTCGTTAACACCGTGCGTTACGGATTGTTTCAGCCCGGCAATGCCCGCATCGTTGTTGATTTGGCGGGGCCTTCCGGCGTCAAAAACGCGTTTGTGCTTCCGCCGACCGGAAGCACTCCCTTTCGTTTTGTTCTCGATATGGAATCCGTATCTCGGGAAAGCTTCATGGCCAGTGTTGGCCAACGTCATCGCACCGGTGCGTTGGACACGACCAATGTACGAGAAACAGCGCAGAAACCAACCGAGCGGCAAGAGTTCGAACAGTTCGAGAACTCAAGTGGAGACCGGAAGACGGTGATCGTTGTCGACCCGGGTCACGGTGGCGTTGATCCAGGGGCAATTGGCGTCAGCGGTATATACGAAAAAGTCATTACTCTTGCTGCCGCGCGGCAGCTAAAAACGCGCCTAGAGGGCACGGGGCGGTACAAAGTGGTTCTTACGCGGGACCGGGACGTATCACTAGGGTTACGTGAGCGCCGGGAAATAGCCCACCGTGCGCAGGCAGATTTATTCGTATCTCTTCACGCCGATTCCATGAAGAACAAGAGCGTTCGCGGGCTGTCTGTATATACGCTTTCTGAAAATGCATCGGACAAAGAGGCGGCGGCGTTGGCCGAACAAGAGAACAATGCGGATATTATTATTGGCGTTGATCTGAGCCATGAGAGCCGGGAAGTACGGCATATCCTTGTGGATTTGGCGCAGCGGGAAAGCATGAATTTGGCTACAAATTTGGCAACCAAGCTTATCTCACAACTGCAGCGTGATATTATGTTGCTCAGAAACACCCATCGTTTTGCGGGTTTTGCCGTGCTCAAATCACCCGATATTCCGTCGGTGCTCATCGAAATGGGCTATCTGTCTAACCGGGAAGACGAGAAGGCCCTGAAACAGGCCGATTATCGCGAAAAACTCATGGCGGCTGTGGCCAGGGGCCTTGACGATCATATGGGGACCGTACAGAGCGCACGGCGACTATAAATACAGTTTTAGGCGAATTTTTGCCCCAATTAGAGGGCATCACTTGAATCTGAGGTGCGGGTATTCGGGGATGGGACAAGTGTCCCTGGAGATTCGTTGTTCGCCGCATGAGGCGATATACTAAACTTTCGATGCTGTGAGCGGTGGTCCTACCGTTCGCGGGTGGTTTGAGGGCCGGACATTACATGAAGCGTTGGGTAACTATCCTTTTTTGCGCGGGGATGCTGGGCATTTTTGTTGCCGGCGCGGCCGCGATTTTTCTGTTCAACCACTTTAGCAAAGGGCTTCCTGACTTTCGTCAGCTGGCTACATACGACCCGTCGGTGATGACGCGCGTGTATGCAGGCAATGGCCGGTTGATACAGGAGTACGCCATCGAGGGCCGTGTTTTCGTCCCCATCGAAGAAATTCCGAGGCGCATTGTAAATGCCGTCGTGGCGTCCGAGGACCAACGCTTCTTTAGTCATCCAGGCGTTGACCCCATCGGGTTGACGCGTGCTGTTTTCGTTGTTGTCGGCGAGAAAATATCGGGCACCGGCGGCCGCATGAAGGGGGCTTCCAGTATTACGCAGCAGGTTGCGCAAAAATTTCTGCTTGGTCGAGAGTACAGCTTTGACCGGAAAATCCGGGAAGCGATTCTATCCCTCAGAATCGAGCGAGCGTTTACCAAAGAGCATATCCTCGAGTTGTATTTGAACGAGTCTTACTTCGGGTATGGTGCTTACGGAATCGCCTCTGCAGCCCTGAGCTATTTCAACAAATCTCTCGATGAACTGACTATTTCCGAGTCCGCCTTTCTGGCCGGTATTCTGAAGGGGCCGAACAACTATAACCCCGTGCGCTACCCAGAAGCAGCAACCGTGCGCCGAAACTATGTAATCGGACGCATGCTTGATGATGGCTACATCTCGCCCGCGGATGCGGCGACGGCGAGAAGTGAACCGATTGTATCTCGTGACAAAGACGAGACACAGATGGTTCGCGATGCCGATTATTTCGCCGAGACCATCCGCCGTGACCTTGCGCAGCGATATGGCGATACGGCGCTCTACGAAGGCGGGCTGTCTGTGCGCACGTCGCTAGACCCGCGCTTGCAGGCTCTGGCCTCCGGTGCATTGCGGGCGGGGCTTATCGCGTATGACCGCAGGCAC
>JAUIGX010000266.1 GCA_030432435.1 Alphaproteobacteria bacterium | reverse complement strand
GGCTTATAAAGCGCGCTTTCAACCCCTAGAACACTTGCGTGAAAACCGGTGGGAGCGCTTTTCTCCAAAGGCGAGTTCCCAGGATTAACAGGCCGATTTACGCGGGCGTTAGCCCGAAAATGGCCGCTCTTCACGAGAAAACCCTTTAGGCGGCATACGTCCGGCTTGCGCCCGAGTGCCCACCCAAGCCTTCAAGTCTGTCTCTGTCCGTTCGCGGTCACCTGATTTCCACACGAGACCTTCCTTCAAGGTGAAGACTTTGGCATCCGCACAGCCGCCGCCCTTGTAGCGCTGAAGAATTACGCCACGTCCGCGTCCCATCTCCGGAACGTCCTTGAGCGAGAAAATCAAAAGCTTTCGATTTTCGCCAATAATTGCAACCGAGTCCGAGGGTTTCCCGGAAAGCAGATCATCTGCCATACCGGAGGTGCCGGGCAACGGCGCGCAGACCCTGCCCCTCTCACCTTTGGCGAGATTAAGAGCTTGTTTGCCGTTCTTCGTCTGCGCAAAGACTTGCTCGGCAGTGACAACAAACCCGCGGCCGGCACTGGACACTAAAAGGAATTTTTGATCGCGCGCATAGACCATCATCGAAATGATCTCGGCATCGTTCGGCAGATCCATCAACAATCTGATCGGTTCGCCAAACCCACGCCCTTGCGGCAACTTATCTGCAGACAGCGTGTAAAAGCGACCATCGGAAGCAAAGAGAAGAATTTTGTCGGTCGATTGCGCCTTGACGGCGCTGCGAAATTTGTCGCCATCCTTGAATTTCAAATCGGCCTTGCCTGCGGCGACGTCGTCGCGATGACCCTTCATCGCCCTGATCCAGCCTTTAGCCGAAAGAATGACCGTTAGCGGCTCCTTTTCGATGAAAGCCTCGATCGGAACGACCACGGCCGTCGGCGCTTCGCCAATTTCGGTGCGTCGTTTACCCAATTCAGTTTTCTGACCGAACTTTTCCTTCGCATCCTTGACTTGCGCTGCGATAGCCTGCCACTGACGCTTTTCATCTTTAAGCAGAGCGCTAATTTCCTTTTTCTCAGCGCTGAGTTTTTTGTGTTCTGATTTTATTTCAAACTCTTCAAGTTTACGCAGCGAGCGGAGGCGCATATTTAATATGGCCTCGGCCTGAACGTCCGTGAGTTTGAATTTTTTAATCAGGATGGGTTTCGGCTCATCCTCTTGCCTGATTATTCTGATCACCTCGTCCAGATTGAGATAGGCGATCAGATAGCCATCCAGCATCTCTAAGCGATGGTTAATTGCCGCGAGTCTATGCTTGGATCGGCGGAGAAGAACCACTTGCCGATGGTCCAGGTAAGCCTGCAGAACCTCTCGCAGGTCCATCACGCGCGGAATACCGTTCGCATCGAGGACATTCATATTGAGGCCAAAGCGCGACTCTAAATCGGTTTGACGGAACAATTGTTCCATAAGCTGCTCGGCTTCGACACTGCGTGACTTCGGCTCGAGGACAATCCGAACGTCCTCGGCGGATTCATCTCTAATATCAGCAAGAACGGGAAGCTTCTTCTCTTCCATCAGGGCAGCAATGCGCTCGATCAGTCGCGACTTCTGCACCTGGTAGGGTATTTCGGTAACAATGACTTGGTATTGCCCCCGACCTAGTTCTTCGACAGCCCATTTGGCGCGGACACGAAATGAGCCGCGGCCGGTTTTATAGGCTTCAACAATGCTCTCCCGGTTCTCGGATAAAGTTCCTCCGGTCGGAAAATCAGGTCCTTGAACCATATCGACAAGCGTCGATATCTGAGCTTTCGGTGTTTTGATCAGGTGCAACAGCGCATCGCATAACTCGCCCGCATTGTGTGGCGGTATGTTTGTCGCCATGCCCACGGCAATGCCCGATGAGCCATTGGCAAGTAAATTGGGGACTGCGGCCGGCATAACGATGGGTTCAGACTCTTCGCCGTCATAGGTCGGGCGAAAATCCACCGCGTCATCGTCAAGGCCATCCATCAACGCTTGGGCAAAAGGCGTCAGCTTGGCCTCGGTGTACCGCATAGCCGCCGCGTTATCCCCGTCAATATTGCCGAAATTCCCTTGTCCCTCGACCAATGGGAACCGAACGGCAAAGCCTTGGGCCAGACGGACAAGCGCATCGTATGCCGCGGAATCTCCGTGGGGATGGTATTTACCAATGACATCACCGACGACGCGCGCACATTTCTTAAATCCGCCGGACGGATCTAGCTTAAGCTGACGCATCGCATAGAGCAGCCGTCGATGAACGGGCTTCAGGCCGTCCCGAACATCTGGCAGAGAGCGCGAGACAATGGTGGATAAGGCGTAGGCCAAATACCGTTCGCTGAGAGCGTCATCCAAGGAGGTGTTCCGGACGGTCTCTGCAGTTTTGGGGCGTACTGGTGGGGATTTGGCCATCAAACTTCTCGGTTAAACGTAGCGCCGCAGCATAACGGTCACCGCGGCCTTGTCACAAGACCTAGTATCTCAGGACTTAAATCGCACAACAAATCGTGTTCTTGAAGCGGGAAGTTCGTGCTTTTGCGGGTGAAATACCCGCGTTTCGAAGAAATAGCCGGTTATCGCCAAGCTCTGGGCTATTTCCTCGACTGAGGGTGGGGCCGCCTCTCGATGAAGAAAGGCAGGTAGAGGAAATAGCTTTCCCGCGTAAGGCTCACCCGCCATCCGCGAAACCGCACGCCCGGACTTCGGTGAGACATAGATCAAGTCGTCGCCGCCGCCGGTTGCCGCGCATCTGGCAAGATCAAGCCCGTATCCCATATCGGTAAGCAAGGCCAACTCCCAGCGCGCGTAGTAGGCTGGCCATTGGGTATTGCCGAGATTTTCCAGGAGTAGAAGCGTGCGCTCGTGAACCTCCGCGTGAGGCTCGCGCTCAGGCAGCGTGGATTCAACCATCGCGCACAGAGCACTCAGACCGGACAGTTGTTCTGCATCGGACAATGCGAGAGCCGCATAACTCTGCACCCCCTCGACCGTATAGGTTCCCAGATGCTCGTCAAGGCGGGCGCGCCAGTGCGCCTTCACCACATTTCCGGGCTGCAATATGCCTCTATGTTTTCGCCCAAGGCCGCCTTTAACCAGGCCGACGTGCCGGCCTTGCGTTTCGGTCAGCAGGGAAACGATAGCGTCGTGCTCGCCAAGCCGGCGCACCGATATAACTATGCCTTCATCTTCCCAGCTGACGGCCATGGATTTGGTTTATGCCTCAGGCAAATCTTAGGAATACGATTGCGAGACCCAAAATGGTGCCCGCAATACCGATAAATAGTGCCGCGTGGTCCATCCCCGTTTGCGGGAGTCGTTGGCCTCGGCGAATGACCAGAAACGCCAATGCAACAACGCCTGCAAAAAAACAACTGACTCCAAAAATACTCATGATGGCGTGCTTGGTATCATGACCGACTGTCCTACCTTCGAGCAGCCCAATAAAACTGAATCAGGCGTTGAAGTCGAGCCCCCAAGCCGAATAGAAACTGCGCTCATCTCCCCAACGCTCATTCACCTTAACGTGCAGGAAGAGGTGAACGCGCCGATCCAGTAATTTT
>JAUIGX010000033.1 GCA_030432435.1 Alphaproteobacteria bacterium | reverse complement strand
GTCGCAACAATCGTCGATTATCTTGCGCCGGTGTTTTGGGCTTTCTTCCTTCTAACCGGAGCTTCTTTATTCGTCTTGAGGAGGAAGGAGCCGGAAACGCCGCGCCCATTTCGTGTGCCGTTTTATCCGCTTACGCCGGTGCTTTTCTGTCTCACCTGCGCCTATTTATTGTATTCTAGCGTCGCCTACACAGGCTACGGCGCGGTGGCCGGAGTCGCTGTGCTCGCGACGGGACTGCCGTTTATGATCGTCGCCGGACGCCGGCGGACGTTGGAAAAATAATCGCTCACCCGGATGCGCAGAGTTAGAGGAAGTTTACCTATGGATGCTTTCAGAACACTCCTGGTGCTTGGTCTTGTGTTTATGTTCAACGTCTCGGGCGCACAGCCCGAGCAACCCTACAAATACAAGGGCGATGGCATTGACGAAGTCGACGTTCCTTACGTTCCGACTCCCGATGATGTGGTTCACGCTATGCTTACCCGCGCGAACGCGGGCCCCGGCGACATCCACTATGATTTAGGCTCGGGCGATGGCCGCATCGTTGTTAGTGCGCTGCGTGACTTCAATGTCGAGCGTGCGGTGGGCATCGACCTTGATCCGGCGCGCATAAAGGAAGCGAACGAGAATGCGCGCCAGGCGGGAGTGGCGGACCGCGCTACGTTTTACGAAGCCGATCTTTTCGAATTCGACTTCCATGAAGCCACGGTCCTCACGTTATACCTTTTGCCGGAAATCAACGTGAAGCTTCGCCCGCGTATCCTAAATGAACTTGCACCCGGAACACGCGTGGTGTCTCACGCTTTCAGCATGGGCGAATGGGAAGCCGATGTCATCGATACCGTCGGCGGGCGGAACATCTATTACTGGGTGGTGCCGGCGAAAGTCGCGGGCGAATGGCAGTGGGCTATGAACGGCACCGAGTATCGCGCGACCATCGCTCAAAACTTTCAGCGCCTAAGCGGAGATATGATCGCATCCGGCGCGCAGGTTCCCTTGCAGTACGGAGTTGTTCGCGGCGATATGGTCAGCTTTGAAACGCGCGCTCGCGATACCAACGGCCAAACCCAAACGATGCTTTTCGAAGGGACGGTAAACGGCAATACCATGAACGGGGTGGTCATTATCGACGGCAAATCCACCGACGTTACGGCGCGGCGCACGAACTAAAATGTGCATGGCAGGGGCGCGCGGCGGGCTTTAGCCGCGCGGTGTTTTCGGCATTTCGAGGCTGGCTATTTCCAAAATCAGCTTTTGTAAAACCGATTGGCTAAAATCGTTGAGGTTATGCACCGCGATGTAAAAAGAGCCCGGCCCGCCTATCACGTTGTCTCGGTAATATTGGTCCAGGTCATCCGGTGCGGCCTGTTTCCACTCTGCGCGCTTATTCATAATGGCAAGGCCGTTAATGGTAATGCCTTTGGCCAGGGCTTCGTCGCGCGCTTCCACGGGTGGGCGTCCATAGTCGCTGTAGCCGTCGCCGGAAATGTCGATCACATGCCGCGTTGCCTCGACACCGCTTTCGTCGAATAGCTTTACGGCAAAATCAATACCGCCGCTGATAGACGTTGTGCTGCCCGATTTCAGTGCAGCGGCATCAAGCTCTGCAGCAAAAGAGCGCGCGCTCTCGAGGTCAGAAATGATTCGCCACGGCACCACCACCCGTTGATGATAAATGCTCGACCACTCCATGTAAGTGATCGCGATCTTGCCGATGGGTCCGGATCTGATGGCTTCTGCAACCCTCTCGTCGCGCAGGGCGTGAATGTATCCAATGCGTTGAACGCCGGCTTCGCCTTCATCGATGCTCATCGACACGTCCACGGCAAGGATCAACGCAAGGTCGACGGCGGTATCCTGAGCCTGGGACGGTGCGGCTAGCAACAGCGCTGCAAAAGCGCTCAGTACTTTTATCCGAAGGCCCATGGCCAATTTCCCTCCCGTCGCTTCGCCAAGTCTAGCCGCCGAGGGCTTATTCGGCGACCTCGTTAAGCCGTGTGGTGTCCCCGGCGCGATTTGAACGCACGACCCCCAGATTAGGAATCTGGTGCTCTATCCGGCTGAGCTACGGGGACATGGCTCACAGCCTAGCGGGCGGGTTTATAGCATAGCCGATTGCTGTCCGCGAAGAGGCGCAGGCGCCAAAGATTTTCTTTATGTAACGGGCTGATACGGCTTAGTGGACATGCACGGGTTCAAGGTCGTGCTGCATTACCGCGCCCCAGGCCTGGTCCAGATTCTCCGCGGCGCCCAAGGGCACGCCGGTTGCGCTGTGAATGGTCCAAACCGAGACGTTGTCCACTACCGAACGGCGGATGTAAGCCACCTGATTGAGGCCAAGTCCGGCCAGATCCACGGGGGTTGAGGCCAGAGGGGCCGATTGTGGGCCGAAGTGGCCTCCAACCAGTTCGTCGGCCACCTCGGTTTCGTTGAGCTCTGTGTCTTTGTCGATGTTTTTATTTGCCATGGTGATCCTCCTTTCGAGCGATCATGCGCGGCGTTCTGTGTTTTGCGGCAACGTCCAGCGCTTTTGTCCGCATCGTTATGGGTCGGGCCCTATGCGTCAGGGTTAACGTCGATAGTTTTGGGTGCGGGTTTCTTCTTGGCGGTGCTCTTGATCTCAATCTGAGTCACCTTCGGGTCCGGCACGGGGCGTTCCAAATCGACGTGTAGCAAACCGTTCACGATCTCCGCGCCGTGCACTTCAATTCCCTCGGCCAGAACAAAGTTTCGTGTGAATTGCCGCGCGGCGATGCCGCGATGCAGATAGATGCGGTTGCCGGTTTCCTCCTGCTGCTTGCCACGAATGACAAGCTGGTTGTCTTCGACCGTCACGTTCAAATCGTCTTCGGCAAACCCCGCGACCGCGAGGGTAATCCGCAGACGGTGCTCGCCGGTTTGTTCGATATTGTAAGGGGGATAGCCCTCGGCCGCAGTCTTGTTGACGCGGTCCAGAACGCGCTCGATATGGTCAAAACCCAACAGCAGGGGGCTTGAAAAAACCGATACTCTAGTCATTTGTCGTCTCCTCCAGCAGAGCGAGAGCGTTGCGGTCCCATCCGGGCACCTTAAAATTATGTCCACCGCCCGCCCGTGCGGCGCGGTTTGTCTCTATTTATGTCGTATCAAAACCGCGCGGCGTCAAGTCCGGCCAGGCCGAAAACCGCCTTGAATTCCTTGCTCTGTGCGGGGAAACGGTTGATATGGAGGCTGGTTTTACGGCCCAATGGGGTGGGCTGATAAAGGAGAACACGCCATCGCTGCTCTGGAAAACATAGGAACCGGACTTAACCGCCGCAAAGTTAAACCGGCCGATGATCGACAGCTTTTCCCGCCGGTCGATGCCTATGACAGCGGTGTGCTTGATGTGGGCGCGCCGCACCGAATTTATTGGGAGCAGTCAGGCAATCCCAAAGGTGTGCCGGTTGTTTTTTTGCACGGCGGACCGGGGGCGGGCACTGCGCCCGCTTATCGCCGCTTCTTCGACCCTGGGGCGTACCGCATTGTTTTGTTTGATCAGCGCGGCGCAGGCCGATCCACACCCGAGGCGGACCTTACCGACAACACCACAGCGCATTTGGTGGCAGATGTTGAAGTATTGCGCCGACATCTGGGGATTGAGCGTTGGACTGTCTTTGGGGGATCCTGGGGCTCGACCCTGGCGCTGGCCTATGGCCAAGCCCATCCCGACCGCTGCATAGGCTTTATTTTGCGCGGGATATTCCTTTTCAGCGACGAGGAAATCGAATGGTTTATGGGCGGAGAAGGCCAGGGTATGGGCCGGTTTTTCCCTGAAGCATACCGGATGTTCGCACAGTTTATTCCGGCGGCCGAACATGGCGACCTGCTCGGAGCCTATTACAATCGCCTTATAGACCCTGACCCTGCCGTCCACCGGCCTGCAGCTGCGGCTTGGTGTGCTTATGAAAACGCGTGCTCACGTCTCATTCCGCTCGATCAAAAATCGAGCGCAAGCAAGGGCGGGGGACAGTACTACAGCGGGGCCCTGTCCATGGCTCGTATAGAGGCGCACTACATGGTGAACCGGGGTTTTCTTGCGCCGGGTCAATTGCTCAACGGTCTTAAATCGATCGAAAAGCTTCCCGCGGTTATTGTGCAGGGACGCTACGATATGGTCTGCCCGATCGCCACCGCTGACCAATTGGCTCGCAGGTGGCCGGGTGCTCAATATCGCATTGTGCCCGATGCCGGTCATTCTTCCATGGAGCCGGGCGTCCGTGCGGCTCTGGTTAAGGCGACCGAGGACTTCAAGCATTACCGCTAGCGGCAACTTTTAGCTGCGAATAGGCATTTGAGCGCAGGGTTTGCGTCTAACCTGTCAGTTCAGACAGGGCGAAATGCCGCGAACCTGTCAATTCTCGCAGGTCCGAAGCGCAAGAGCCCGTGTCAAAAAATGTCCGTGTCGACGCCCACCGCGACGGGCCAGATACTGCTGACAAATTCCATTTACCCAAGACTTCAAACCCCGCCGGTAACGGCGGGGTTCTTTTTTAAGGGCCCAGAGCCGCACCGGGTATGGGTTTTTTTACAGAAGGTTACATGTCGGCAATGGCTTAGTTGCGGTGCATTCGCTATAAGCTAAACACAATGCACAACTTGAGGGTTCTGTCGGGCAGGCTTGCGTGCGCGGCGTGCTGCGGGCCCGGGATGACGGTCTCTAATCATGAATTTACCCAAAAAGGGCGTGGCCCTGGCGCTGACGGTAGTCGTGGCGGCCGGCGCGGCGTGGTTCATTTTTGCATCCGGCTCCGGTGGCGGTCCGGGTGGCGGGTTCGGTCCCGGTGGGGCGCAGCCGGTTTACGTGGTGCCGGCACGCTATGAAACCTTTTCAGATCGTATCGAAGCCATCGGCACATTGTCGGCCAATGAGTCGATAACTGTTACGGCCAAGGCTCAGGGTGTTATCCGTTCAATTAATTTCGAGGACGGCGCAACCGTACGTGAGAATGAACAGATCGTTTCTATCGCCGCGGCCGAGGAAGATGCGCGCCTGAACGTTGAGCTCGCCAACCTGGAAGAGCAACGCAAAACTCTAGATCGAATTTCTGATCTTGCTAGATCCAACAACGTCTCTCAGGCGCGTGTGGACGAGCAAATGGCCTTGGTCAAAAAAGCCGAAGCGAATGTGGCTGCTGCGCGGGCCCGCGTTAACGACTTTCGTATCTGGGCGCCGTTTTCGGGCGTCCTTGGCACGCGTAAGGTAAGTCTAGGTGCATTGGTTAATCCAGGCACTGTGATCACGACGCTCGATGATATCTCGGTTGTGAAACTCGACTTCGCCGTGCCGGAAACATTTTTGTCCAGCTTGCGGCCGGGGCTCGACATTGAAGCGACGTCACAGGCGTATCCGGGTGAAGTGTTTGCGGGCAAGGTCTCGTCGGTGGACAGCCGCGTCGATCCGGTCACGCGCTCGGTGGATATTCGTGCGGTGATTTCGAACGACGACGGCCGCCTACGGCCCGGCATGTTGATGATTGTCGAGTTGATTAAAGATAGTCGCGAGTCATTGATCATTCCCGAGCAGGCCCTCATGCCTGACGGCACAAAGCAATTTGTATATGTCGTCAACGGCGACAACGTTGCCGAGCGTAAGGAAGTTTTTATCGGCACAAGGCGGCCCGGGTTTGTCGAAGTAAGCGGCGGTCTTGCCGAAGGCGAACTGGTTGTGACCGAGGGCACCATGCAGTTGCGGCCAGGCGCAAACGTACGAGTCCTGACACCCGGCGATGCGGCGAATAGCGCGCCGCTCGCGGGTGAGCGTCAATCGCGACAGGGATAGGGGCGCGACCGGGAAACCGGTACGCAGAAAACCGTCATGCTGCTTTCGGACATTTCCATAAAAAGGCCGGTTGTCGCCACCGTGGCCAGCCTCCTTCTGTTGGTTTTCGGTACGTTCTCCATCTCCCAGTTGCCGGTCCGCGAAACGCCGGATATCGAAGAGCCCGTCGTTTCGGTTAGCGTCACCTACCGGGGTGCGTCTGCAGAGATCGTCGAAACCAAAATAATCCAGATTATCGAAGAGCAGATCAGCGGCATCGAAGGGGTCAAGTCGTTGTCCGCGTCCGCCCGCGACGGTTCGGGTGGCGTGGTTATTGAATTCGAAAAAGGGCGCGATATCGACTCTGCTGCCAATGATGTGCGCGAACAAGTTAGCCGCGCCGCAAGTCGATTGCCGCCTGATGCCGAGGCCCCGGTTATTCAAAAAGCCGATTCCAATTCGTCACCGATCATGATCATGACGGTGTCCTCGGCTACGCGCACGCCTTTGGAAGTGTCCGACTACGTTGAGCGCTATGTTCGCGACCGCATCTCGTCAGTAGAGGGCGTCGCGTTTCCCATCATGTTCGGCTTTCGCAAACCCTCTCTTCGGGTTTGGCTCGACCGCCGCGCGCTCGCGGCCCGCGGTTTGACGGTCGCTGATGTCGAAGGTGCGCTGCGGCGTGAGAACGTGGAACTGGGCGCAGGCCGGCTTGAATCGACGCAGCGCGATTTTACGCTGCGGACCGCCCGCAACTTCCAAACACCCGACGAGTTCGAACAGCTCGTTATCGCCCGCGGTGAAAACGATTACCTCGTACGTCTTGGTGAAGTGGCCGACATAGAAGTAGGCGCCGAGAATCCGGATAGTGTTTTTATGAATCGTGGTCGTAACGCGGTCGGCTTTGGATTGGTGAAACGGCCCGGCGCGTCGTCTCTGGCGGTTACCCAGGCGGTGACCGAGGAGGTCGAGCGCATCAATGAAACCATGCCCGACGATCTCAGTATGGAAATCGCCTACGATTTTTCCGAGTACATCTCCGAGTCGATGAATGAGGTCGCCATTGCCATGGCTGTTGCGGCAGTTCTGGTTGTGAGCATCATCTATTTGTTTTTGGGAACAGTTTCTGTCGCAGTGATTCCGGCCGTCACGGTGCCGGTGTCTTTGGTGTCCACGTTTATCGTTCTGTGGGGCCTCGGATTCTCGATCAACATATTTACCTTCCTCGCGTTGGTGCTGGCCATCGGTCTCGTGGTCGATGATGCCATCATCATGCTCGAGAATATTCATCGGCGCATGAAGAGCGGCGAGCCGCCGTTGCTTGCGGCTTATCGCGGCGCACGCCAGGTGGGGATGGCTGTGCTCGCAACGACATTGGTTCTTGCGGCGGTCTTTGTTCCAGTCATGCTGATGCAAGGGACTGTCGGCAGTTTGTTTACCGAGTTTGCCGTGACGGTTGCTGCGGCCGTCATCTTCTCGATGTTTGTCGCGCTGACGCTCACGCCAGTCATGTGCGCGAAGATTTTAAAACCTGATCTCGACGATAGCTTTGTTGCGCGCCAAGCCCAGTCCCTGTTTGACACCTTGAGAGACTTTTATCGCAAGACTTTGATTATGGGGCTCGACCGTCCGCGCCATGTCTTTACACTTTTTATTGCGATTATCGCGGTGACCGTCGGACTCTTTATGCTGGTGCCTCAAGAGTTCACGCCTATCGAGGACCGCGGAGCTATCTTTACAGTGATCCGTGCGCCCGAAGGCTCCAGCATCGAATACACCAACGCCCAGGCGACCAAGGCTGCCGCGATCTTTCAGCGCTACGTCGAAGCGGGCGAGGCGGCGGGTCTCATGCAGATGGTGCCTTTCGGCGGGCCGGGCGGCGGAGGGTCCAACAACCAAGGCAATATCATTCTGCACCTTGCGCCCTGGAAAGACCGCGATCGAACTTCGGCCCAGATGATACCAGAGATCATGGCCCAGCTTCGCGAAATTCCCGGCGCTCAGATCATCCCGACACTACCACCCAGCGTCGGTCAGAATCCGTTCACTGGCGGCCTTCAGTTGGTGCTCGGCGGCGACAGTTACGATGAAATTCGCGAATGGCGCGACATCATGTTCGGTGCGATGGCGGAAAATCCGGGTCTGGCGGGGTTGAGATCTGACTACAACGAAACCAACCCACAAATGCGGCTTCACACCGACAGTAACCGCGCGGCCGATCTTGGTGTTTCGACCGCGACTATCGGCCAGACCCTTCAGGTGATGCTTGGCTCGCGCAAGGTGACAACCTACTTGGATCGTGGCCGCGAATACGATGTCATTTTGCAAAGCCGCGATGACGACCGGCAAACGCCGTCTGATATTTCAAATATTTATGTGCGGTCGGACACAACGGGCGCGCTGGTTCCATTGTCGAGCTTTGTGAGCATTGAAGAGTTGGCGGGCAGCAATTCGCTGAATCGCTACAATCGCATGCGGTCCATCACCATCACGGCCAACCCGGTGCCTGGTTATCCCATGGGCGCAGCAGTCGCCGATATAGAACAGATGGCGCGTGACCTGTTGCCGTCGCATGCGCGCATCAGTTGGCGCGGCGAAGCTGAAGAACTCAAAGAGTCCGGCTCGCTTATTTATCTGTCTTTTGGACTTGCATTGCTTGTCGTGTTTCTGGTTCTCGCGGCGCAGTTTGAAAGCTTCATCCATCCGGTCATCATAATGATGACCGTGCCGCTCGCTATGGCGGGCGCTATGGCGGGGCTGTTGCTGGCAGGCCAAAGCTTCAACATCTACTCGCAAATCGGCGTGATCGTGCTTATCGGTCTTGCGGCCAAGAACGGAATTCTGATCGTTGAATTCACCAACCAGCTGCGCGATGCCGGTATGGAGTTCCGCGAGGCTCTGGTCGAGGCCGCCACAATCCGTCTGCGTCCTATCATCATGACCGCGTTAGCCACAGTCATGGGCGCGGTGCCTTTGGTCGTCTCGGCGGGGGCCGGTTATGAAGGCCGCCGCGCGATCGGCGTGGTGATCGTGTTCGGGGTCTCCTTCGCCAGTTTTATCACCCTGTTGGTGGTGCCGACATTCTACCAGCTGCTGGCCCGCAATACCGGCTCGCCGGGTCATGTGGCCGAGGAATTGAGCAAATACGAAAAAGCGTTCCCGAAGGGAAAGTCCGGTTCGGCCGAGGATGGGGCAACCGGGCAAGCGCCGGCGGAATAGAGCCAAGTTCGGCCTTTTTTAGGGCTCTCGGACAAAATCGACAATTCTTCGACGGATTCTCGGGCACTGAGCCGTTAAACGGCATCAAGCTGCGCGGATACGTGGCGAATTCATGAAGGTGATACGCTTAGTTACAAGCAGTTAATGGTAATGTAACCGGCCCCTGTGTATAACCCATAGGCCGGTGTGCAACTTTAGATGTCCGCCGGGAACGGTGCTCGCTCTATAGGCGGGGATGCCCGGCAATCAATTTTCTCGGTCTCGAATAATGCAACTGAAACATAAAATCGGTGCTTTCGCGGCGTTGGCGGTTCTCGTCATTGTCGCGGTTTTCTTTTTCACCGGCGGGTCTTCGCAGCAAGACGCGCGGGGGCGGGGCAACGATGGCCCACGACCGGTCCGCGCCGCGGTTGTCGAGAAGGAAGTCTTTAGCGATCGGCTCGAAGCCATCGGGACGGTGTTTGCTAAAGAGTCGGTGAATGTCACCGCTAAGGTGCAAGGTATCATCCGTTCAATATATTTCGACGATGGTGAAACAGTCACGCGCGGCCAGGAAATCGCGGCCATTGATGCGGGTGAGCAAACCGCGCAACTCAATGTGGAACTTGCGAATCTTGAACAGCAGCGCAAAGAGCTGGACCGGACCATGGGTCTTGCGCGCGATAAACACATTTCCGAGGCGCGGGTCGATGAAATGGTTGCCGCAGTCAAGAAAGCCGAGGCCAACGTTGCCGCCGCTCGTGTACGCGCCGGCGATCGTCTGATCACAGCGCCGTTTGGCGGCATTGTCGGCACGCGGCGGATCAGTGCGGGAGCGCTTGTTTCCCCCGGCACGGTTGTGACCACGCTTGATGCGATCTCTACGGTAAACCTTGATTTCGCTGTGCCGGAAACATTCCTTGCATCGCTTCGTCCGGGACTCGATATCGAAGCCGAGGCGAGTGCTTATGCGAACGAGACGTTTAACGGCAAGGTTGTCGCCGTTGATAGCCGTATCGATCCGACGACTCGTTCGGTGACCGTTCGTGCGGAAATTGACAATGAGGACTTAAGGCTCCGTCCCGGCATGTTGATGGTGGTGGATCTGATCAAGGACCGCCGCGAATCTTTGATGATTCCCGAAGCCGCTCTCCAGCCCGAAGACAATAAGCAATATGTGTTCTTGATCGGTGCTGGCGATGTTGCCGACCGCGTGGAGGTCGTTATTGGGCGTCGCCGCGCGGGGTTCGTTGAGATTCTCGACGGCGTAAGCGAGGGCGATTTGGTAATCAAAGAAGGCCAGCAGGATTTGCCGTCGGGCGCGCAGGTTGAAATCGTCAATCGTTCCGAAGTTCGTGTGAACGAAACCCCGGCCGCTCAAGCGGCAGACATGCATTTAGGCCGTAGTTAGGCGCAGCCGGTGCGTAGCCCTAGGGCTTAGCGCGTTGGCATAGGAAAGACGTCTGCGATGCTTCTATCAGATGTGTCTATTAAGCGGCCTGTGGTGGCGATTGTCGCCAGCCTGTTGCTTGTGGTTTTCGGCCTATTTGCCGGTACGCGCTTGCCCGTGCGTGAAACCCCCGACATCGATCGCCCCATTGTTAGTGTCAACGTCAGCTATCCCGGAGCCTCGGCGGAGGTCGTTGAATCTCAAGTCGTCAAGGTTATCGAAGAGCAGATCGGCGGTATTCAGGGCATCAGCGCTATCACGTCATACTCGCGCGACGGTTTTGGCGGCATCAACCTCGAATTCGATGTGGGTCGCAATATAGACGAAGCCGCGAACGATGTGCGTGACCAAGTCAGCCGCGTCGCAAACCGTATGCCGGAAGACGCAAATCCGCCGGTTGTCCAGAAGGCGGACCCTGACGCCAATCCCATTATGTGGCTCAATCTGTTTTCCGACTCTCGTTCAACGATGGAGTTGTCGGACTACGCGACCATTACGCTGGAGCCGCGCCTAACCACAATCAACGGCGTTGCTTCCGTCAACATCGGCGGCTCACGAGAAAAGGCGATGCGCGTTTGGCTCGACCGCCGCGCTATGGCGGCCAGAGGCATTACGGTTTCCGATATCGAAGGCGCATTGCGGCGCGAGAACATAGAGTTGGGCGCGGGGATGCTCGAGTCCGAAGACCGCAATTATACCATGCGCACTATTCGCGCCTATCAAACGGTTGAAGATTTCCAGAATCTGGTGATTGCGCGCGGTGAAAGCAATTACCTTGTGCATTTGTCGGAAGTCGCGGAGGTGGAACTCGCTCCGGTAGATATTAACTCGGTCTTCCGTGTGGACGGACGGCAGGGTGTTGGCTTTGGCATTATCAAGCAGCCGGGCGCATCGACGCTCGCCGTTGCTGAGGAAGTGCGCAATGAGGCCGAACGTATACGCGGCACGCTTCCTGATGACATGACCTTGATCATCAGCTCTGACTCTTCAGAGTTTATCGCTGTGGCGCTCAACGAAGTTATCATTGCGATTTCGGTGGCGGCGGTTCTGGTTGTTGCCGTGATCTATTTGTTTCTTGGCACACTCCGTGCGGCCATCATTCCGGCAGTGACTGTTCCTATCTCCCTAATTTCCACGGCGATCGTGCTGTGGCCGCTCGGCTTTTCCATCAACATCCTCACATTGCTGGCCATGGTGCTGGCGATTGGTCTGGTGGTCGATGACGCGATCATCATGCTCGAAAACATTCATCGTCGCTTGCACCATGGTGAGCCGCCTTTGCTTGCAGCCTATCGGGGCGCGAAGCAGGTCGGCATGGCTGTCGTCTCGACAACCCTGGTGTTAATCGCGGCCTTTGTGCCGGTCACGCTCATGGAGGGCACTGCCGGAAAGTTGTTCTTCGAATTTGCCGTGTCCATGGCTGTCGCGGTGGGGCTTTCGATGTTTGTTTCACTCACCTTAACGCCGGTGATGTGTTCGAAAATTTTGACACTTAAGTTGGATCGCAGTCCGGTGGCTCATGCCGCCAACGAGGTGTTCGAGAAGCTCAAGGCTTTCTACATTCGAATCCTGGAAAAGGTGCTGGACCGTCCGTGGGTTGTTGTGGCCGGCTTTGGGGCCGTGACCGTAATGGCCGGCCTGCTTTTTGTTGTCTTGCCGCAGGAATTTTCGCCGCGTGAAGACCGCGGTTCTCTTTTTATAATGGTGCGTTCGCCCGAAGGCGCCACCGTGCAGTACACAGACCGTCAGATGCGGGCGGCAACCGAGGTGCTGAAACCCTATATGGAGACCGGCGAAGTTGATCGCGTGCTTGAATTCGTATTCGGCGGCGGCAATCAAGGCCAGATTATTGTAACCCTTGCGCCCTGGTCAGAGCGTGACCGGCACGCGTCCGAATTCGTGCGTGAAATCTCGCCAAAGCTGGCAAAGGTTACGGGTGCTCAGATCGTCGCCAATATGCCGGCGGGTTTTGGTCGTGGCGGCGGTGGTTTCAATAACCTCAATTTTAGTCTTAGCGGGCCGACTTTTGATGATCTTAGAGTTTGGCGCGACCAGTTGATGGAGGAGTTGGGTAAAAGCCCGCACTTCATCCAGGTTCGAAATAATTTTATCGAACGTAAACCGCAGATTCGCATTCGCATCGACCGCACCCGCGCGGCCGACCTGGGCGTCTCCGTTGGCACTATCGGCCAGACGCTGGCAGCCATGCTCGGTTCTCGCCGCGTGACCACATTTGTGGATCAGGGCGAAGAATATGATGTGATGCTCCAAGGGCAGCTCGAAGACCGGCGCACGCCCACAGATGTCTCCAATATATATGTGCGGTCAGATACAACGCGCGAACTTATCCCGCTTTCCAGCATTGTGACGCTGGAAGAGGGCACCTATGCCGATGCACTCAGCCGTCTTGATCGCAAGCGCGCGATTAACTTTGGTCTGTTCCCGCGACCGGATGCGAACTTAGCCGAGATGGTGGCTGAAGTTGAGCAGATCGTCGAGGCGACATTACCGGAAGCAGCACAACTTACATGGCGCGGCGAAGCTGCCGATTATAAGGAAACGGGCTACTTCATTTACTTCAGTTTTGGGTTGGCGCTGCTTGTGGTCTTTCTCGTGCTGGCCGCTCAATTCGAAAGCTTTGTACATCCTTTTATTATAATGATGACCGTGCCGCTCGCGGTATTCGGTGCCTTGGTGGGGCTGCTTGTATTCGGCCAAAGTATCAATATCTATTCGCAGATCGGCATTATTGTTCTTGTCGGGCTTGCAGCCAAGAACGGCATCTTGATCGTGGAATTTGCTAATCAACTGCGAGATGCCGGTCGGCCTTTCCGTGAAGCCATAATTGAAGGCGCAGTCACTCGTCTGCGGCCCATCGTGATGACGGCTTTAGCCACTGTGATGGGCGCCCTGCCTTTGGTCTTGGCGTCAGGTGCAGGTGCTGAAGGTCGCCAACCCATCGGCGTGACTATTTTCACCGGTGTGGCGTTCGCGGCGTTGATTACATTGGTCGTTGTTCCGGCTTTTTACATGCTGATTGCCAAGGGCACCGGGTCGCCAGGTCGTGTTGCGTCGGAACTACGGGACTTCGAACAGAGTTACCCCGGCGGCGCCGACGCGAGTTCTGTAGGTCAACAGCCCGCCGAGTAGTGGGTGGTGCCGAATTAAGGTCCCGGGCGATTCAGCCCGGCAAATAAGGAGTGGTGTACGGATATGCTTTTGTCCGATGTCTCCATCAAGCGGCCCGTGGTGGCCACGGTCGCAAGTCTTCTTCTCGTTGTTTTCGGCCTATTTGCGGGTATGCGTCTGCCCGTGCGCGAAACCCCGGATATCGACCGGCCTGTGGTCAGCGTTCGGGTCAGCTACCCAGGCGCGTCGGCCGAGGTCGTCGAGTCTCAGGTCGTGCGCATCATCGAAGAGCAGATCGGTGGTATTCAGGGCATAGAAACGATCAACGCGTTTTCCCGCGACGGTAGCGGCAATATCAATATTGAATTCGACATCGGCCGGAATATCGACGAAGCCGCCAACGATGTGCGTGATCAGGTTAGCCGTGTGGTCAACCGTTTACCGCAGGATGCCGACCCGCCGGTTATTCAAAAGGCTGATCCCGATAGTCAGCCGATTATGTGGCTGAATGTTTTTTCCGACACACGTAGCCCAATGGAATTGTCGGACTACGTAACCCACAACCTTGAACCACGGTTCTCCACGGTGGCCGGGGTTGCGGCAGTGCGCGTAGGCGGTGACCGCGAAAAAGCGATGCGAGTCTGGCTTGATCGCCGCGCTATGGCTGCGCGCGGTGTGACGGTGTCCGACGTAGAGAGTGCGCTGCGCAGCGAGAATGTTGAACTGGGCGCGGGTATGTTGGAGTCGCAAGATCGCAACTACACCATGCGCACCATCCGGGCCTACCGAACGGTTGACGATTTTGCCAACCTTGTGATCGCCCGCGGCGAGAACAACTATCTGGTTCGTCTGTCCGAAGTTGCGAAGGTCGAGTTGGCGCCGGTCGACGATAAGCAGGTCTACCGCCAGGATGGTCGCCCCGGGATCGGCATTGGCATTATCAAACAGCCGGGGGCTTCAACGTTAGGCGTTTCCGACGCCGTCCGTGCCGAAGTCGACCAAATTCGCCGGACTATGCCTAGTGATCTCAGCCTTATGTACAATCATGATTCGGCTGAATACATCTCCGCCGCGTTGCGCGAAGTGGTCATCGCCATGGTTGTTGCTGCCGCAATGGTCGTCGCAGTGATTTATCTTTTCCTCGGCACCATTCGTGCGGCGATTATTCCCACGGTTACGGTGCCGATTTCCTTGATCGCGACGGCCATTGTGCTGTGGCCGCTCGGATTTTCCATCAACATTCTAACCTTGCTGGCGATGGTGCTTGCAATCGGCCTTGTCGTCGATGACGCGATTATCATGCTGGAAAATATTCATCGCCGAATGAAATCGGGTGAACCGCCGCTGCTCGCGGCCTACAGAGGCGCCAAACAGGTAGGAATGGCGGTGGTCTCAACTACGCTTGTTCTTATTGCGGCGTTTATTCCGGTCACGCTGATGGAAGGCACAGTCGGAACCCTGTTTTTTGAGTTCGCCATCTCGATGGCCGTGGCCGTAGCGTTTTCCATGTTCATATCGCTGACCCTGACACCGGTGATGTGTTCAAAGATTTTATCTTCGGAATTGGACGACAGCGCTGTTGCGCATAAGGCAAACGAGGTCTTCGAGAAGCTTAAGGCGTGGTACGTCACGATATTGGAGAAAGTTTTAGATCGCCCACATATCGTCTTGGGTGGGTTTGCCGGCATTATTATTCTAGCTGGCGCGATGTTCATGGTGCTTCCGCAGGAGTTCACTCCGAAGGAAGACCGCGGGATGATGCTGGTCGATATCCGTCCGCCGGAAGCCGCCACGGCTGGGTACACCGACCGCCAGGTGCGAGATGCGGTTGAAATTTTAAAGCCCTATGTCGCCAGCGGTGAAGTGCAGCGTATGCAAGAGCGCGTGGATGGCGATGATGGAGACGGCAGTATTCGTCTCATTATGGCTCCATGGGAGGAGCGCGATCGGCACATCACAGCATTTCTGGACGAAGTTGCCCCAAAACTTCAGCAGGTCACCGGTGCGCGGGCGACGCCTAATCTGCCCTCCGGGCTCGGTCGCGGCGGCGGCGGATTCAATAATCTGAATTTTGCACTGACGGGCCCCACCTATGAGGAGCTTCGCGAATGGCGCGACCAGTTAATGGTAGCGTTGGCGGACAGCCCATACTTTATCGAAGTGCGGAATAGCTTTCGCGAGGATACGCCGCAAATTCGTATCCGTATCGACCGTGTCCGGGCGGCTGATTTGGGCGTGTCTGTCGGCACCATTGGTCAAACTCTGGCCGCAATGCTTGGGTCCCGGCGCGTAACCACCTTCGTCGACAACGGCGAGGAATACGACGTCTTGCTCCAGGGGCAGCTTGAAGATCGGCGCACCCCCACGGACGTTTCCAATATCTATGTCCGCTCTGACACTACCGGCGAGTTGGTGCCCCTATCTAGCGTGGTCAATTTGGAAGAGGGCACTTACGCCAATTTCCTCCCGCGCCTTGATCGCCGTCGCGCAATTTTCTTCAATCTCTTTCCGGTCGGCGATGCCAATCTGGCTGAACTGGTGACCGAAGTAGAGAGCATTATCGATCAGCAGTTGCCCGAAACAGCGCAAATCATCTGGCGCGGAGAAGCGGCCGACTACAAAGAAACCGGCTACTTCATCTATTTCAGTTTTGCGCTGGCCTTGCTCGTGGTGTTCTTGGTGTTGGCCGCACAGTTTGAAAGTTTCGTGCATCCGCTCATTATTATGATGACGGTACCGCTGGCGGTCTTTGGGGCGCTCATCGGCTTGCTGCTGTTCGGCCAAACCATCAACATCTATTCGCAAATAGGCATCATTGTTCTCGTCGGGCTCGCAGCGAAAAATGGGATTTTGATTGTGGAATTTGCCAATCAGATGCGGGATGCGGGGATGCCGTTCCGTGAAGCCTTGATTCAGGGGGCTGTGACCCGTTTGCGGCCGATCGTGATGACGGCTCTGGCAACTGTGATGGGTGCATTGCCTCTGGTTCTGGCCACCGGCGCTGGCGCGGAAGGCCGTCAGCCCATCGGCGTAACCATTTTCACCGGCGTTACGTTCTCGGCGATGATCACCTTGGTGGTTGTTCCGGCCTTTTATATGTTGATAGCGAAGGGTACCGGGTCGCCCGGCCGCGTCGCGGCGGAATTGCGGGAGTCCGAACGTAAGCATCCCGGTTTCGACGGTGCAGATAACGCCGACCAACAGCCGGCTGAATAGACCTAGCTTAGACAGCGTCTTTCATAGACCCCCTCATACAAGGTAAGATCGCAGCGCGGCGCGGTCTGGTGCGGATGTTCCGTGCGCCGCAGGGGAGTTCGCGTGAAAGAGAAAGAACTGCGTTTTGCCTTGGTGTGTTACGGCGGCGTCTCGCTCGCTGTTTATATGCACGGCGTAACCAAGGAAATTCTTAAACTCGTCCGAGCATCACGGGACTATCACAGCTATATCAATCGCGACGATATGGACGTCTCCTATGACGCGGTGGCGCAACCGCGTGAAGATCCCGTAGATAGCGAGCGCGCTTATTTTGATCTGCTGAAACTGATAGGCCGGCATATCGACCTGCGCGTGGTGGTGGACGTGATCGCTGGCGCGTCGGCCGGTGGTATCAATGGCGTGATTCTCGCCAGAGCCTTGGCGCACGATCTGAACATCGACCCGGTTCGGGATTTCTGGCTTAAGCATTCCGATGTGGCCGAACTCATGCCCGTCCACGTCAAGGCCGGGCCATGGCGGAAATGGTACTTCCGCCCTTTTGTATGGGGTTTGTTGTGGCACTTCCGTGAGGACCTCGGCGACAATCGCGAGCTTAAACAAAAGCTTTCTATGTTCTTGCGTTCGCGTTGGTTCAAGCCGCCTTTCGATGGCTACAATCTTACCGAAGTGCTTCACGGCGGGTTCTCGGCAATGGGCGATCCCGTCGAACACGGAAGCTCTCTTGTTCCGGCTGGCCAGCAGCTCGACCTGCTTGTCACGGTCACGGATTTTCACGGGTATGTGACCGAGACCCCGATTCACGACCCGCCGGTGATTCGCGACCGTGAGCATCGTCAGGTTCTTCATTTCGCGTATCGGCAGTGGCCGCGCGGGCATGAAAAGTCCAACTTCGACCGCGAAAGTTTGCCGGGCCTCGTCTTTGCGGCCAGGGCGACGTCCTCGTTTCCGGGCGCCTTTCCGCCCGTTCAGTTTGCGGAAATCGACCAGCTTCTCGCCAATAAGGGCACAAGCTGGCCGAAGCGAGTGGATTTTCTCTACAACAACTTCCGGCCTTATTTGCGCGCTGGCCTTAATCCAAGCGACGCGGCTTTCATTGACGGCAGCGTGCTGAACAACAAACCTTTCTCGCACGCTATCGAAGCTATTCGCGGCCGCGCGGCCTACCGTCACGTCGATCGCCGCCTGCTTTATATCGACCCGCATCCGAAGGGCCGCGAAAGCCGGTCTTGGGGCCGGGTGCCGGGATGGTTTGAGACATTTAAAGGCGCGTTGTCGGATATACCGCGCAACGAACCTATCCATGACGATCTTGCGTGGGTGAATACCCATAATGCCGAGGTCAGCCGCCTGCAGGTCGTGGTGGAAAGCGCCCGCACCCATATTCGCACTATCGCCAATGCCATTGTCGGCGATGCATTCGATCATAAACTCACCGGTCAGATTGTGGGCCACTTGCGCGAACAGGCTAATAACCGCGCGCGTATCGAAACTGGATTCGCTTACGAAGGGTATGTGCGGCTCAAGCTTTCCGCCGTTATTGAAGATGTCGCGACCCTGACCGGGCTGCTGTGTGGATACGAGCGCGGGAGTGTCGAGCTGGCCCGTATTATCGCCGTCATTCAAAGCTGGGCACGCCTAACCGGGGTGACGCCGGAAACCTTAGATCTGTCGTCATCTTTCATGCCGGGCCAAGTTGTTCCGCCGTGGGTGCTTTTCTTGCTGCGGTTTGATGTGCGCTATCGTCAGCGGCGCATCCGGTTTGTCGTACGCGCCGTCAACCAGCTTTACACCCGCATCTCTAAGCCTGAATTCAAAGGGCTGGGCACCGAGCGGCTCGACCGCATTAAGGCAGGACTCTATGACGCCCTCGCATTGCTGCGGCCTGTCACGGCGCGGGCCGGAACTTCTGACGACGGAGAGCGGGACCTCAGCCGCGAGTCCGTCAGCGCGGTCAAGAAAGTCGTGGCTGAAATCGTTCAGGCGATGCAGGCCGATCCAATTCTCGCCATTAGTCCATCGGCTGTCGCCGAAAAATTCAAAGATGCGATCAGCAAAACTTTGGCCTTTGTCGGCAACGATCTGGGATTAGAGCGAGACAACGAGCGGACCGACGCTCTTCTCGTTGCACTTGTTGATGGGGCCGGAGATGCCAAATCACTGCCCCCGGCCGCCCGGCGCGAACTGATCGAGCACTATATCGGCTTTGCGGTCTGGGATGTGCTGACGTTCTCCATCACCAATTGGCGTGATCTTGATGAGTTCGATGAAATTCGAGTTGATCGCCTTAGTCCCGACGATGCTCAGACACTACGTAAAGGCGATGCCAACGCGACGCTCAAGGGAATTCAGTTCCATCACTTCGGTGCGTTTTTCAGCCGCGCCTACCGGGAAAATGACTATCTCTGGGGTCGGTTGCACGCGACGGACCGGCTGATGGATATTGTGCTGGATGCCGCGCGCATCGAAGGGGCGGGCGAGGATATCAACATCGTTGCCCTCAAGGCTCAGGCCTTTATGGCCATTCTCGATATCGAATACGATAACCTGCCGGGTTGCCGTAGCCTTATCGATACCCTTCGGCGTGAAGTCGCCGATCTTAAGAAGGTGTAAAGCCGGTCGGGTCCACGTCGCCAAAGGGCTTTTGCACGCCGAATACATACATGCCTAAAAAGGTGTCGGGGTTTTCCTGCTCGAAGATCATCCAGTTGTCGAGATTGTCTCCATGTACATCGTCTGGAAAGCGTGCCCTATAAGACTTCCACGCTTTATTGGTAGGAAACGTGAAACCCAAGAAGCGTAAGTCCAGCTCTTCGAGCGCACGCTTTAATTCGGCTAGAGTGTAAGAATATTCTTGTACGTGGAAAATCAAATCCCGGAGCATCGAGGACGTGTAAAAATCGTCAAATCGAATAATCTCTGAGTCGGCCAAA
>JAUIGX010000032.1 GCA_030432435.1 Alphaproteobacteria bacterium | reverse complement strand
GTTGGACTCGACAATGTCGATGTCGGTAAGTGCCAGTCCGGTTCTTTTCAACACAGCCTGGACAGCGGGGACCGGACCGATGCCCATCTCGCTGGGCTCGACCGCCGAATGGGCATAGCCGACAAGGCGTGCGAGGGGCGTGATCCCCTTTTGCTCAGCTGTTGCTGCATTCATCATCACCAAAGCTGCCGCGCCGTCATTAATGCCTGATGCAGAGCCGGGCGTCACGGTGCCGTCTTTCTTGAATACGGGTTTGAGAGCGCCAAGGTTTTCCATCGTCGCATCGTCACGGACATGTTCGTCCTGGTCGAACGTGATCATGCCTTTGCGTGTTTTGATTTCGATGGGAAGAATCTGATCTTTGAATAGGCCCTCACGCCGGGCCGTCGATGCACGTCTGTGGCTTTCAACGGCGAAGGCATCTTGCTCTTCGCGGGTAATTTGCCATTTGGCGGCAACGTTTTCTGCGGTTACGCCCATATGACCGTGGCCAAAAGGGTCGGTCAGGGTGCCGAGCAGCATGTCGATAACCTTGGCATCGCCCATTTTCTGGCCCCAGCGCTCAGCGGGAAGCGCATAGGGCGCGCGGCTCATGCTCTCTGCACCGCCCGCAACGGCAACGTCGACGTCCCCTAAAAGAATTTGCTGTGCGGCAGATACAACCGCCTGCAAACCGGAGCCGCAGAGCCTGTTGAGAGTGAGGGCTGGGGTTTCAATTGGCAGCCCGCCTTCGATGCCGGCGACCCGGGCCAGATACATATCCCGCGCTTCGGTGTGGATGATGTTGCCAAAAACGCAACTGCCCACATCTTTCGGATCAATGCCGCTGCGCTTAACGGCTTCGGCGACGCAAGCCGCGCCCAATTTGGTCGGCGGAATGTCTTTCAAGGAGCCGCCGAACGTACCGATAGCGGTGCGAACACCCGAAGTAAAAACAACGTCGCGCGATTGGGTCATGATGCCTCCCGAAGGGCGTTTTTCTGCCGGAGCGGCCTTGGTTTAGGCCGAAAAAGAAGTGGCGGGAGCGACGGGACTCGAACCCGCGACCTTCGGCGTGACAGGCCGACGTTCTAACCAACTGAACTACGCCCCCGCATGGGCGGCAAACCGTGCCTATGATGTCTCGGCCTCGGTTGCGAGCGCGGGTTTTAACAGGACTTCCCAACTCGTGCAAGCGCAACCGCACACTTGAAAAGCGATGTATTCTGCGGTTCGCAGAGGAGGCGTCTGCGCACGGTATTACATCGCTGTTGTTGCCATGCCATGTCAGCATTTTACACGAGGCTTGTGTGCTACTCATTGATCTGGATATCTAGGCGCAAGCAGGCGGCGATGCATTCTTTTGATCCGCCTACGCCCGACTACCGAAAATTCGGCCATGCGAGGCAGATTGCGGCAAGCCGCCCTTTTCTAGCAATATATTCCAAATACACATGGCTTTAAGCCGACCTGCAGCGTGAATCAGGCTTTGATTCGGCCTAGACAGGCTTTATAATGCTTTTGACTAAAAACCATTGGAATTTGGATGAATAAAACATTGGCGGCCCAGAGGGGAAAGCCAAATGTCGCCGCCGGGCACGGCGGCGCACATAATGTACTGACTATGCCGTCCAATACCGCGCGGGACACATCTGCCGACAGTTCACGACTTCTCAATGTTGCTGAGAGTTTCAGCAACATGGGCCACTGGCATGTCCAATCTGCGACCGGAATCGTGACCTGGTCCGAGGCGATGTACGAGATATTTGGGGTAGAGCCCGCGACCTTCGTTCCGAACATGGACACGACGCTGGTCTATTGCCATCCCGACGACCGCGACGTCGTGTTGCAGGTGATGAGTGATGCCGGCAAAAACGGCGAAGGTTTCGAAATTGATTTTCGAATCACTCGGCCGGATGGCGAAGCCCGCACGCTGATTTGCAAAGGGCAGCCCGAGTTCGATGATGACGGAATTATGGTGGCCATGTTCGGTGTCACCACCGATGTCACCGAAGCGTTCGAGGCAATCCGTTCCATTCAAGATCAGAAGGAAATGTTGGGCCTCGCTGCCCAACTCGCACATCTTGGACACTGGGTCTGGAACAAGGGTGAAAATCGTTTGTCCTATTGTTCGGACGAGTTGGCGCGAATCTACGATATAACGCCGGCGCAGTTTGCCGAAAGCTTTTCCCTTCGCGATGCGATGGCTGAATCTGTTGTGATGGGCAGCCGGAGTCGGTACCAGGCCCTGGTGGCGAACGCCTTGAACAACGGTGAAGCTTATGACGTTGAATACCGTATCGAGACTCGCGCAGGGGCCTTGAAGGACATTCATGAAATCGGCCAGCCTATTTTTGATGAAAACGGGCGATTGGCGCGATTCATCGCCACTGTTCAAGACGTTACTGAAGCGAAACAACGTGAAAATGATCTGAATGACGCGAAATGTGTGCTGCAAGCCGTGGCCACAGCCTTGCAGGTGAGCGAAGGCAAGCTGAGGGACGTTATTGAAGGATCAATTCAAGGCATCGTCGTTCTTCACGACTTTCGACCGGTTTTTGCAAATCAGGCTTACGCCGACATTCTGGGGGCGAAGAGTCGTGACGATGTTCTTAGTGCCGGCGATATCCGCGGAAATATAGTTGCCGGCGGCTTGGAGTGCGCGACGAAGTTCTGGGACGAGGTGATGAACGGTCCGCCGAACGCCAAATCGCATCGGCTTGCCGTGCTGCCCACTTTCGATGGGCGGACCATTTGGGCAGATACAGTTGGCAGGCGGATCGAATGGGATGGCGAGCCCGCGTTTCTTATGATGGTTATTGATGTGACAGAACGCCATCTCGCCGAGGAAGAACTCAAGAATAAGACGCTGGAATTGCAAGAGCTCAACCAGCAAAAGGATAAACTTTTCTCGATCATCGCTCATGATCTTAAAAGCCCGTTCAATAGCATCATTGGGTTTTCAGATGTTCTCGCCCAAAAGGCGAAGGATCTTCCGCCGGAGAAGGTGGGCGAGTACGCCCAGGTGGTGCGAGATTCTGCATCCGGTGTGCATGATTTACTCGACAACCTTCTGGCGTGGGCATCCATTCAGATGCGGGGTGCTGAGCTGAATGTGACTCCGTTAAAAATGGCGGAGGTCTTCGATGCAGGTGTAGCGCCCCTGTTGCACATGGCGGCAGACAAAGGGGTCGTCATCGACAACCAAATCGGCGACCTCACGGCCCTTGGGGATCAATCGTTGGTGCCGATCATTCTGCGAAACCTAGTGTCGAACGGCATAAAGTTTTCTCATGAAGGCGGGGTGGTCCGGATTCAAGCCGATGTTGTTTCCGAGACATCGCCGCCGATGGTGCGGGTGTCTGTTCATGACGAAGGGGTGGGTATGGGCGATGCCGCCTTGAACGACCCCTTTTCACTGAGCGGCGGAACTTCTGGTCTGGGCACCAATGGTGAACGCGGGACAGGCCTTGGGCTTTATCTGTGCCGCGATATCGTCAGGCGGCACGGTGGATCTATTTCGATAGACAGTTCCTCCGGCTGCGGTACATCGGTACACTTTACGTTGCCGTACGCCGATGCGGATTCGGACTCCGGCACTTAAGAAGCTTTCATTAAAGCCGCTTTGGACTGGAAATCCGGGTGCGTGGGCGCTACACCGGGTTCTAATGAATCTCATGTGAGCCAAGTTGGGCGCAGGCGTGCCTGACAGCGATAGGGTCGATGTCCACAACCTCCGACGCAATATCCTTGATCTGGGAAGATGAAAAGCCAGGAAGCCCGCAATGGTGGCTGGCCCGCGCACATGAGTCTGTGGATGAAAAGCGAGACTTCTTCATCGCCGAAGATAACTTGGCCGGATATCTGCTTGGTGTAGTGCGGCATCCGCCGGCCAGCCGGTATAAGGTCGTTGCCGCTATTCCGCTGTTGAGCGAAGCAGCGCGCAGCGATGCGATTGCCGGTGTTAAGAGCGCAGTGGCAAGTTGGCTGATATCGGGAACGCGTAAGCACATATGGCGTTGGCGGATTGCGCGGTGGTCCAAATTGTTATGGACTCATTTTCCGATTGCCGCGGCTGGTTTCTGTGTGGGCGCCGCACTTGGATTTTTAGTCGCTTTTATCGCGGTATCCTCGGGACTCATCGGCTGGCCTATGATGGTCGCGGGTGTTGTGATTGGTGCGGGCGCAGGCCCGGCCTTGAAATTTCTTGTGGACAGGCGACCGAAACATGCCGTCGCTGGACCTTGGACGCGGTTTGCTATTATCACACTCGCGGCAGCGTCCGGCGCGGCCCTAGCCGCCGGCGGCGTATTCACTCAGCTTTGGGGCGCCTAGACTATATATTCGCGCGTTACTTAATCGAGGCCGGATCGTAATTTAGGCTTGATCCCAACCAGCGTTCTGCGGTTTCCACCGACATGTCCTTGCGGCGCGCGTAGTCTTCAACCTGGTCACGTTCGATTTTGCCAACCCCAAAATAGGCGGCTTGCGGGTGAGCAAAATAAAATCCGCTGACCGCCGCCGTCGGCAACATCGCGAAGCTGTCAGTAAGCTGGACGCCAGCGTTCTTCTCGGCGTCGAGCAGTTTCCACAGAAGAGCTTTTTCGGTGTGATCGGGACAGGCTGGATAGCCCGGCGCAGGTCTTATGCCTCTGTACTGTTCTGCGATAAGATCGTCATTGGCGAGCTTTTCGTCGGGGGCGTAGGCCCAAAACTCTTTGCGGACTCGCTCGTGCATACGTTCGGCGAAGGACTCGGCCAGACGGTCTGCGAGTGCCTTAAGCAATATCGCGCTGTAGTCGTCGTGATCGCGTTCGAACGCAGCTAGCTTTTCTTCAATCCCAATTCCGGCTGTTACGGCAAATCCACCGAGATAATCAGCAACGCCCGTTTCCTTCGGCGCGATGAAATCAGCGAGCGCCGCATTGGGGCGCGCGTTGTCGCGATTGCTATCACGTTTCATTTGCTGGCGCAGGGTATGCAGCGTGAGCATCGCTGTCTTTCGGCTCTCATCCGCATACAGTTCTATATCGTCGCCAATAGAGTTGGCCGGCCAGAAGCCGATCACCGCTTTGGCGGTGAGCCACTTCTCTCCGACAAGACGCTGCAGCATGGCCTGGGCATCGTTGTAGAGGTTGCGCGCAGGCTCTCCGACCACCGGGTCATCCATGATCGCCGGGTAGCGTCCGGCCAGTTCCCAAGTTTGGAAGAACGGCGTCCAGTCTATAGTGCGGGTCAGTTCAGCTAAATCGTAGTCGTCGAATACCTTGAGCCCGGTCGTGAGAGGTTTTTCCGGCGTATAGCCGGACCAGTCTATTTTGGTTCGGTTTGCACGCGCCGCAGCAAGCGGTTGCCGCGCTTTCGTCTGCTGCTGGCGGGCATGGGCCTCGCGCATCTTGTCATACTCGGCCTTCACCTCGGCGCTGTAATCGCCGCGCAATTGCTGCGAGATCAAGTTGCTCGCCACGCCCACGGCTCGCGATGCATCCGGTACATAGACAGTTGTGTTGCTATAGCCGGGGGCGATCTTCACGGCTGTATGAACCTTGGAGGTGGTCGCGCCGCCAATCAAAAGAGGAATATCAAACCCTTCGCGCTGCATTTCTTTGGCGACGTAAGCCATTTCTTCCAGGCTCGGCGTAATAAGACCGGAAAGACCAATGATATCGGCTTTCTCTTTGCGCGCGGCCTCTAGAATTTTTGCGCAGGAGACCATAACGCCGAGATCGACGACCTCGTAGTTGTTGCACTGAAGGACCACCCCGACGATGTTCTTGCCGATGTCGTGAACATCGCCCTTCACCGTGGCCATGATGATCTTGCCGTTGGTTTGGGCGGCGGCCGTGGGGTTTTTCGCTTTTTCTTCTTCGATGAACGGGATGAGATAGGCCACGGCCTTCTTCATTACCCGCGCGCTCTTGACCACTTGCGGCAGGAACATTTTTCCGGCGCCAAACAGATCGCCGACAACGTTCATTCCGTCCATAAGAGGGCCTTCGATAACATCGAGTGTTCGGCCTTCGTTAGCAAGCGCCGCTGCGCGTGCTTCTTCCGTGTCTTCGTCGATGAAGTCTGTGATGCCATTGACGAGCGCATGACTTAAACGGGCGTTGACGTCTTTTTCCCGCCAACTCATGTCGACAGTGCGCTGGGTGGTGCCGCCGGTCTTGTATTTTTCCGCTATCTCCAAAAGGCGGTCGGTGGCGTCGTCGCGCCGATTGAGGACAACGTCCTCAACTCGCTCTTTTAGCTCGGCGGGAATATCCTCATATACTGTGAGCTGGCCCGCATTGACTATGCCCATGTCCATACCCGCTTTAATCGCGTGATACAGAAAGACAGAGTGCATCGCCTGGCGCAGAGATTCGTTGCCCCGGAATGAGAACGAGACGTTTGAGACGCCGCCGGACACATGCGCATGGGGCAGGGTTGCTTTTATGCGTTTGGTCGCCTCAAAGAAATCGACGGCGTAATTATTGTGTTCTTCAATGCCGGTGGCGATGGCAAATATGTTGGGGTCGAAGATAATGTCTTCCGGCGGAAACCCTACGGTCTCTGTGAGAATTTTGTAAGAGCGCGTGCATATAGACACTTTTCGCTCGGCGGTGTCGGCCTGCCCTTTTTCATCGAACGCCATGACGACCACAGCTGCGCCGTAGCGCTTTACCTTGTGGGCTTGTTCGATAAAGGACTCTTCGCCTTCTTTGAGGCTGATTGAATTGACTACCGATTTGCCCTGAACACACTTTAAGCCAGCTTCTATGATCGACCATTTGGAACTGTCGATCATCACCGGCACGCGGCTGATGTCGGGCTCGGCGGCAATGAGGTTGAGGAACTTCACCATAGCCGCTTCGGAATCCAACATGGCTTCGTCCATGTTGATGTCAATGATCTGCGCGCCGTTCTCGACCTGCTGGCGCGCCACACTCAGCGCGGCGTCAAAATCGCCCTCGAGGATTAGTTTTTTAAACTTAGCCGAGCCGGTGACGTTTGTGCGTTCGCCGATGTTTATAAATGTTGCGACGGAGGACATGCCCGCTGCGGTCGGAGCCGCGGTATCTTCACTCATGATGCCAACTGAAAGGGTTCAAGGCCGGAAAGGCGCATTGCGGTGTTTGTGGAGGGTATGCTGCGAGGTTTTATGCCCGCAACGGCATCTGCGATGGCTCTGATGTGGTCTGGCGTTGTGCCGCAGCACCCGCCGACAATATTCACCAAGCCGTCTTTCGCCCATTCGCCGACTTGTTCCGCTGTTGAGTGCGGTTGCTCGTCGTATTCTCCAAATTCGTTGGGCAGGCCTGCGTTCGGATAGGCGCATATATAGGTATCTGCCGTACGGGCGAGTTCTGCCACATGAGGACGCAACTGAGCCGCCCCAAGAGCGCAGTTGAAGCCAATGGTGATTGGCTTTGCATGGCGCAGTGAATTCCAGAATGCTTCGGGGGTCTGCCCCGAAAGGAGCCGGCCCGACTGGTCGGTAATGGTACCCGAAATCATGATCGGAAGCCGCTCGCCGCTTTCTTCGAAGAATTCGTCGATGGCGAAGAGCGCCGCTTTTGCGTTCAGCGTGTCGATGATGGTTTCGAGAAGCAGAAGGTCGGCGCCGCCCGCCACTAGACCTTCCGCTTGTTCGCGAAAAGCGATCTTTAATTCGTCGAAAGTTACGTTGCGAAATCCGGGGTCATTCACATCAGGCGAGATGGAGGCCGTTTTGTTGGTCGGGCCGATGGAACCTGCAACGAACCGCGGCTTGTCCGGTGTTTTCGCGCTCATCGCGTCGGCAGCTTCGCGCGCGAGCCTAGCGCCTGCCACATTCAATTCGCGGGCCAAGTCCTGCATGCCGTAGTCCGCCTGCGCGATGGAGGTGGAGGAGAAGGTGTTGGTTTCGATGATATCGGCGCCAGCTTCTAAGTATTCGGTATGAATATCGCGGATAACATCCGGTTGGGTCAGGCAGAGAAGGTCGTTGTTGCCCTTCACGTCTTTACCGAATGAGGCAAAGCGGGCGCCGCGATAAGTGGCCTCATCGGGTTTGAGGCGCTGAATCATTGTGCCCATGGCCCCATCGAATACGAGAATTCGGCGAGCGAGCGCTTCTTGAAGCGCGGCGATGCGTTGCGCACGGGTCGTCATGACTATGTCCTCGGGACTTAATTGGCTCGGCGCTCCGGACCCCGTGTCCGGCGGTACCGCGAGCCCGCGAAATACCAGCGGATTACTTACTGAAAAGGCTAAAACAATGCAAACGCGTGCGGGGTCATCTTTATGGGTTCAGAGGGCTTGCGGGAGATTGTTCTCTGTGCAGCTTAGCCCGCAGTAGAATCATCTTGTAGTTGGGCGAGCCACGTTTGGACGCGGCGTTTGTTAACGCCAAGGTCGCTATAGCCGTACACCGAACGGCTATAGACGGCGAGCGTGGTACGGTCGGAGGAGATTGGAACGAAGCGCACCGTAATCCAGTCCGGGAACCGCATGAGCGCTGTACGCTGGATATAGTCAATTTGCAGCCCACCGTCGGTTTCTGCCATTTTCTCGATGCGGGGTTGTTCGGCGATCATCGTATCCCACCGCCGCGTTAGAGATTCGAGCGACGTACAGAAACTTGGTGCGGGCATGTCGACCGTGGCCACTGTGAGGCCGGGCGGCGCCATCAAATAGGTGTTTGGGCTGGACGGACGCTGTAAACTGGACCAATCGACAGGCGATATGTTGCCGGGGCTTAGGAACACGCGGACGCCTGCTGTGAGTTTCTGCTCATAGGATGATGCATCCAGTGCCAGTGTGCGTCGGCGATGAGCCTGATTCCGACTCGGTTATACTAGTAGGTAAAAATGGGGCATTGCGACAAGGTTTATGTCGTTAAAGGTGTGGATAAGTTTCGAGTCATTCCCATTTTGTTTTAGAAATGTTATATAATTCAATGTGTTATTGCGGTCTCCTTTCGTTGGGAGGGCCGAATCTGGATTGCTTTTTTAGGGAAATTGGCCTATAACTTCCATACACGAAGAATGTTCGTGGAAATTAGTTCGTCGGCCAGAAGGGGCGATGAAATGACTGAAGTGGTCACATCTTTCGCTGCGTCGCAGCTCAACCTGTTAGCCCATCGGCAACAGGATTTTTCTGTTGAGCGCTCTCCAGCCCAGGATTCAGGTGTACAGGCCGTTTCCCAGGACACGCAAGCTATCGGTAAACAAGAGCGCGCCGTCGCTGCAAATACATCTGACGAGCAGGCGACAAAAGAGCGCCAGCATCAAGAACGCCGCCAGTCGCAGGATGAAGCCGAGCGCTCAGCGCCGACAGGTCCAGCCAAACCTCGTATCGAACTTAAGAGTATCAATTTTGGCCTCACCCCGGCGGAGGTTGTGGGCACGGTGGATGTGCTACAGCGCTTCGATGACAATGGCGATGGTCGTGTCGATCTCATTGAATCACAGCAGACCCAGGTTTCGCGCGAGGGGGATTCTACCTTCGAGGGGCTAGCGGCCGCGCCTGCCACCTCTGGATTGCGCTCGACTGCGCCGGACCAGAAAGAGGCGGGAAGCGCAGCGGAGCCGGTGGTGGCGACTGCCGGGCAGCAACAAACTCCCGGCCAGCCGGTTGAAGAAGAAGCCGGCGTGGACGTTGGTAAGAAGTATTTTGGGACCGAAGATATAGCCTCGCTTGGCTCGCCGACCGATACAGAGGATGCGCCGCGTAAGTTTTATGGGCAGGGTGCGGAAGTTGTTATCGGGCAGTTCGCGGCGGCGACCGAGGCCGCACCGAAGTATTCTGAGAAGGCGCCCACCGACGCACGCTCGGAGGGCGCGGTTACCGAAGAGGGAACCGGTGAGGTTAAGTATTACGACAAGGTCGCACAATCAGATGCCGACCAGTCTTTCGGCGAACCATCCGGTGAAGAAGCCGGTAGCCTCTACGAGAAAGCCCAGCAGATTGCCTCTGCTCTAGAAGGTGACGATAACGAGCCGGAACAGAAAAAGTATGTCCAGACTGAAGCGCCTGCATACTCATCGACCGGCGAAATTGCCGCCAATCGTCATCAGACGATACCGGGCGCTACCGTCATTACCGTGTAGCTGGTCTGATCATCTGTTAGCTACGCGACCGAAGGGCCGGACTCCGGCCCTTTTTGTTTGCCTGGACCTGTTCGCGCCAGCCCTGTAAGCACTGCCGTATGGTCAGATCTGCCCTTCCTCCAGAGCCTGGTGAAACGCCCCGCCGCCGCAGCGACTGGCACGTCATTCGAACTTTGTTCCCATTCCTGTGGCCGCGAAAGCATGTTCAAGATTCTTTGGAAATTAAAGTCAGGGTCGTTTTTGCCTTGGCGTTCATTATCCTAGCCAAGATCGCAACCGTCGTTGCGCCTCTCTATTTGCAACAAGCTGTTGACGCGTTGGCCCCGGAAGGCGGTGCGCCCGTAACGCTCACGATTCCGTTCGCTCTCATTATTGCTTACGGAGGCGCACGGTTCTTAGGGCAGGCCTTTGGACAGTTCCGCGATGCCATCTTCGCCAAAGTCGGGGTTCGCGCGGTTCGGCGTTCCTCCACGGTCGTGCTCGCGCATTTGCATACATTGTCGCTGCGGTTTCATTTGGACCGGCGGACAGGCGCTTTGTCCCGCTCCATCGAGCGCGGCCGAACCGCCATCGAAAGCCTTTTGTCGATTTCGTTGTTCAACGTCTTTCCAACGATCTTGGAAGTTGCGCTGGTCTTCACGATTCTATGGCAGGCGTTCAATATATGGTTTGGAGTGGTCGCACTCGCGATTGTGGTCGCCTACGTCATGTTTACGGGATTTACCACGGAGTGGCGGCTGAAGTTCCGGCGCGAAGCCAACCTGCTGGACAATAAGGCGAACACCAGGGCGATAGACAGTCTTCTGAATTACGAGACGGTCAAGACATTCGGAAATGAAGATATTGAGGTTCGCGAGTACGACCGCGTCATGGGGCAGTACGAAACGGCAGATGTCCGCAATCGATCGTCACTTGCGTTGATGAACGTGGGACAGGCCTTAATCATAGCAGTCGGGTTGGGTGTTCTCATGGCGATGGCGGCGTCGGGCCGAGTAGCGGGAGAGATGACGGTTGGTGATTTCACGCTGATCAATCTGTACATGCTTCAGCTCTCGCAGCCGCTCAATTTCTTTGGCTTTGTGTATCGCAACATTAAGCAGGCCTTGGTGGATATCGAGAAGATGTTCGACCTCATGGAAGAGAAAGCCGAGATCAGAGACAAACCTTCAGCGGTGGCGCTTGATGTTGCTGACGGCGAAGTATCCTTCGAGAACGTGACATTCGCTTATGATCCGCGCCGCGCCATTTTGAAGGATGTTTCGTTTAAGGTTCCTGCCGGGAAAATGGTGGCGTTGGTGGGCGCAACGGGCTCGGGCAAGTCGACTATTGGGCGCTTGTTGTTTCGCTATTACGACGTT
Source organism: Alphaproteobacteria bacterium (assembly GCA_030432435.1). Classification (GTDB taxonomy): domain Bacteria; phylum Pseudomonadota; class Alphaproteobacteria; order Rhodospirillales; family Rhodospirillaceae; genus UBA11612. Next base: position 8,359 of record JAUIGX010000032.1, on the reverse strand, counting down.
GAGCGAGGGCGCATTACTATTGATGGTCAAGATATTCGCGACGTTACCCAGCACAGTGTTCGTGCAGCAATTGGCGTCGTGCCGCAGGATACGGTGCTGTTCAACGACACGATCGGTTATAACCTTGCCTACGCGCAGCCCGATGCGCCCCTGGAAGACATTGCGCGTGCGGCCCAACTTGCGCACATTGATGACTTCATCAATTCATTGCCGGACGGCTACGAGACTCTTGTCGGTGAACGCGGGCTGAAATTGTCTGGTGGGGAGAAGCAGCGCGTTGCGATTGCGCGCGTCATTCTGAAGGGTGCGCCAATTCTTGTTTTCGATGAGGCAACATCGGCACTGGATACTCACACTGAAAAGGAAATACAGGCCAATCTGCGCGAGGTTAGCACAGGTCGCACGACACTGGTGATCGCACACAGGCTTTCGACCATCATTGATGCGGATGAAATTTTAGTGCTTGGTAACGGTGAAATTATCGAGCGCGGGACTCACGATGCGCTGCTTGCACGCGGTGGCGCTTATGCAGCGGCCTGGACCAAGCAGCAAAAATCTCTGGAGCAAAAAGAAGAAGAGCCAACTGACGAGTTTGTTGCCGCGATTTCGAGCGATTAAAAAATCCCGTAGTTTAATCGACCCTTTTTCCCGCATCTGTATGCACGAAGAGGCTGGCTAAGTTGCGCGCCGATGCCTCCAGGCGCTCGCGGTAAATCGCGGCGATAGGCGCAGGAGCGCTTTCAAAAGCAATCCTGGTCTGTGCCAGCTTGCGCCAGAATTCCCGGCGATAGCTCGCGGCCATCGCGGCGATCAGGTTGCAGGCGCCGGTGTTTCGGCGCTCGCGTGAGGCTTGTGTTTCAATAAGGTGGGGCGGAATGGGCCCGTCAAAGCGCCGTTCCAATACGGCCCGGGAATCATTGCGCGGAGGCGGGGTGCCCTCGGTCATCGCTTAAGCCGCACGCGCCCAATGGTCGAGATGCGGGCATCGAAGTCGCCATCGTCAGCAAGCACTTCTATGCGGTCATTGGTGCGGAAGAGGTCGCGGGCTTCCTCGAAATACCCCCGCTGACGTACCTCGGAAACGGAGTCGTCGGTTGAATAGCTCCACAGGGTGTAGCCGTCCGCGTAGGCTAGAACCGTGAGATCTTGGTGGGAAAACGCCATTTTCGCCCTCTATCGAGCAATAGTGCCTGCCTGAATACAAAATAAATTGTACAATAAAATTTGTTATTTAGGCAATGAAATTTGTGGCCGGCCGCTCATTCGGGGTGCTGGACAAACCGCCTGTAGCAGCGTGACGAAGTTTTCACTAACTCCACCGAGCTGGAGGGATAGTTTACGCAGCGATTTTGGAGCTTTGGCCTTAGGTGCGTGGACTTAATTGGAGCGCGCTAGTCACATTGCGAGCGGTGTTCCGCTTAGGCGATGGATGGTAAAGCACCGTAAATTCGCTAAGGTTGGCGATAAACATTGATCAGCGCTCAAGCAGCGAAAATCGAAAGAAGTAATCTGTGTCGAATATGAACTTTGCTCCCAAGATCACGGTCGCCGGCCGTGTTATCGGTCCTGGTGAATCTCCCTTCATTATTGCGGAACTGTCGGCCAACCACGGCGGGAGCCTAGAGCGCGCTTTGCGCATTATCGATACGGCAGCGGTTGCAGGTGTGGATGCGATAAAATTTCAAGCTTATACGCCGGATGATTTGACACTGGATTCGGGAAAGCCAGGGTTTGTGATCGAGGGCGACAACCCCTGGAAGGGGCGCCGACTGTATGAGTTATATGCCGACGCGGCGACGCCGTACGATTGGTTTCCCAAACTGTACGCCCGAGCCAGAGAGCGCGGTCTCATTCCGTTCACTACGCCCTTTGGTGTTGGGGCGATTGAGATGCTCGAGGCCTTGGACACACCCGCCTATAAAATTGCTTCCTTCGAGGCGGTGGATCACGAGTTGATGAAGGCCTGCGCACGGACGGGAAAGCCCATCCTGATCTCGACGGGTATGTGCGACAAGACCGAGATTGAAGAGGCGTTGCAGAGTCTGCATGGCGCGGGTGCGCGTGAAGTCGCCATTTTTCGGTGCAACAGCGGTTATCCAGCTCAGTTGCAAGAAGCAAACCTAGCTGCATTGACCGATATGATGCAAACCTTTGGCGTTCCCACCGGATATTCGGATCATACCATTGGGCTAGCAGCTTCGGTGGCCGCGTGTGCGCTTGGCGCCAGCATGATCGAAAAGCATGTCATAGATGACCCTGAACCACCAACCGCCGACAGCAGTTTTTCAATTACACCTGATCAATTAACGCATCTCGTTTCCATGTGCCGGGATGCGGCGCTTGCGCGCGGCGAAGTTGCCTACGGGCCATCGCATAAGGAAAAAGGGTCGCTGAGTTTTCGTCGCTCGTTATATGCGTGCCAAGATATCGCGGTTGGCGAAACAATCACGACCTCTAACGTACGGTGCGTGCGGCCCGGTTTTGGGCTTCATCCCAGACATTTCCCAGAAGTGCTCGGTCGTTCTGCAAGCCGCGCGATTGCTGCCGGCGACCCGCTGTCCTTGGATGCGCTGGAATGAGCCGCAGGGCACCGTTTCGGACGGCAGCGCTGATTGGCCGGGACGCGGGGCTAGGGCTGTTGCGAGACGGATTGCTGCAGAACGAGCTCATTGATCTTGCCGGTGTGTTTACGCACGGCAAACTCCCCAAGGCCGAGGGCGGAGAGGCGCGGCCGGAGCTGGCGGATTACAAATCTATTTGCGCCGCGCACAACATTCCTCTGACGATCCTGGATGGAGCGGAGGCCAGGTCTATTGAGGCTAGCTTGCCCGACAATCTAGACCTGCTGGTTGTGCTGTCCTGGCGATTTATTCTTGCGCCTGCCGCGTTGGAGAAACCGAAACACGGGGCTCTAAATTTGCATCGCGGTGCTTTACCCGAATTTGCAGGCGCGGAGCCGGTACGCCGAGCAATCGAGGCAGGTAAAACACGCACAGCCATCACTGCACATATGATGGTGGAGGAGGTGGACATGGGGCCTGAGATTGCGCGTGTCTGGTTTGATATACCGCCGCTGCCGAAAAATGTTTCAAGCGCCGAGCATGCGGAAGTCATCAAGAAAAAACTGTTGCCCCTTTATGCACCGCTAGCGCGAACGGCGATAAAGTCGCTCGCGGGTTGATCTGCGGGGCGCGGCTATCCGAGGTTTCGGCCTAGCCAGATCACACGACCTTCAATCGCGATTTCGTCGTCCGGGAGTGTGAGCTGCGATCCGTAATTCCGGTTGTCGCTTCTAACAATCAGCAAGCCCGAGCTTGGGTGGCGCACAAGCCGTTTGACCATTAGCTCGTCTTCATTGGAATAGCGCAGGACATACAGGCCGTCCCTTACCCAGCGGCGCGTTGTGCGGTCTACAAGAATGTGGTCGCCGTCATGAAGGGTGTCCCACATAGAATCTCCTGCAACGCGCAAGACCGCGAGGTCGGTAGGGTCAGCTGCCGTAACACCTTTGACCCAATCCTTACGGAACACATTGTGAAACAGGGGCTCGGGGCTATCCGCATTCAGCACACCCGGACCTGCAGACGCACGCGCATCGTAGACAGGAACTAGGCAGTAGGCCTCGCCGTTTAGATCGAAAAAAGCGCTCTGTGCGGCAAGCTTGGCCACGTCATCTGTTGGAGCAGCAGATGATTCAAAGACCCAAGACCCATCAGCCCTGGCTACGCCGGGCGTGGTGCGAGAAAGCCGCATCTCGCCTTTGCCGTGCCGCAGCCATTCCAGGGGCGCGCCCAGAGCTTCCGCGAGTTCGATAACGTAGCGCGGACTTTTGACCTTGCCGGATTCCAGCTGGTCGATCGATTGTTGCTTAATGTCGAGGCGTTTTGCCAGTTCCGCCTGGCTCCAATTGAGAGCTAAGCGGCATTGGCGCACGCGGGCACCTAGTGTCACGGCTGCTCCTGACTTTGTGGGGCTTTCCCGCCCATACTTCGAATCTCAAAGGCTTAACAAGAAATATTGTAGAATATAACAAATGTCAATGATCCGGGCCTTGAGAATGAGGCGGTGCCTGTTGAATTCAGCCAAATTTAGAGAAGGTCCGCCGTTTCTGACAATAAAGGCTTGGTCTGGAACACATTTTTAACGATCCGCTCTTATGGTCCATTTTTGGGTGACTCGGGACGCCCGCCACCTCGCTCTTTGGCGCGGGTGGCCATAGCATGTTCCGGCATAAACAAAATAAACGTCCTTTAACTGGACGGTTCGGGGAGACGCAGTGGTCATGTCCCAAGAGACGCACAACGAGAGTATGCCGTCCGACGATGCCGACTACGAGGCGGGTGATGCACCGAAAATTCCGCTGAGGTCTGATGGTTCGGGCCGTGGCGCCGCGCGCGTAAAGAAGCCACCCTTCGCCAATAAAGCGCCTGCGTACCCAATGCCGTCACCGGATGCCGACCCCTCTGAATCCGTTGAATCTGGCGCCTACCCTGCGCAAGCCGTCGATGGCTCCGCATTTGCCCGGTGGTGGCAGGCGACCGGCAAATTCGTTGCCGTGGGCGTGATCTTGTCGGCGTTCTGGACCCTCAGCTTCGCCGTTTACATCACTTCGACTATTGGGTGGAGCCAGCTTTACACATTGCTGCCGGACCAGTTCGGCAGTTTTATGGCCACGTTCGTGTTGCCTATCGCATTTCTTTGGCTGCTGATTGCTTATCTTGATCGCGGACAGGAAATGAAACGGGAAGGCGCGGCTCTGCGCCGGCATTTGGCGGGCCTGACTTATCCCGCCGACCATGCGGAGGGACGGATCAACGTTGTTTCCGAGTCTCTTCGGGCGCAAGCGCGGATGCTGACCGAGGCAAGTGAAGCCGCGGCAAAGCAAATGCAAAAACTACAAACAGGATTTTTGCGTGATACGGAGAAGCTGGCCAACGTCACCGGCTCTCTCGATGCTGGCGCGGTTGCGGCTGCAGCCGCTGTCACAGACCAAGTTAATAAGCTTCAGCAGGTTATCGATTCCGCCGCCGACATAAATCTCAAGATCGAAGATGCGTTGCGCCGCCAGCACGAATTCGTGCGCACATCGAGCCAGAAGACACTTTCTGAAGTTAACAGCATGGGCCAGACACTGGCCGGTCATGTAAATAACCTCTCGGCCTCTACGGAGCGTGCACGTGGTATGAGTGCGGCAATTGCTCAGCAGTTGGCCGAACAGGAAAAAGCGCTGGCCAAGGCCGGTGAGACGGCAAAGACCTATGCCGAGGATATGGGTAAAGCGGTTGCCGCCAACGCCGAGCATGTGGAGGACGCGGCGAAGCGCGCGGAAGCCACGGTATCGGACATTGCGGATGCACTTGTCGGCAAAGCGTCCAGCCTTGATACGCTGTTTGAACGTCAGCGCACGGAACTGTCCGCTGCGGGCGACCGAATCGAAGATCAGGCCACGAAGGTCAATGTTCGGCTTGGTCAGCAAACGGCTAATCTTGATCAAGTTATGGAACGCGTGCTGTCTCGCGTGAAAATCGTGGAAGAGGCGCTGGCTATTCAAACGCAGGAGTTAAGTGCGGCGTCCGATGGCGCGGTTGCCAAATTGCGCGCCGTGGAAAGTATGGTGAAGAAGCAGGCGGACGGCGTTACCGAGGCCGCGGGCCGTGTCGAAACGCGTCTTGCGGCGTCGGCTGATGAATTCGGCGTGCATTCGCGTCTTGTGACGGAAAAGTTTGACCGTGCGACTGCGGACCTGGAGAAGGCGTCTAACGTGGCCATCGGCCGCGCTGAGGCTATGGGACAGGTCTCCGACACCGTCATTCAGAAGATCGATACAGTCGGTGCACGCGTGCGCGAGCATGCCGAACAGCTTGCGAATGCGGCCGGCCGTGCGGCGGTTCAAGGAGACAACATCCGGGATACGTTGAGGCGTCAAAACGATGAACTTGAAATGGCGGCCAACACGCTGACGACACACGTCAAACTTAGCGAGACATCTCTCGCGCAGCAGGCTCGCCAGATGGGGTCGACCTCTGAGCAGGTATTGTCTCACGTCCGTTCTATGTCCGATATATTGAGCCAGAACTCTTCCGAATTGATGCAACTGTCGGCTCGCGTCACCAAGGAATTGGAATCTATTCGCGAGTCTTTGGAGGCCACCTCTGAAAAGGTATCCGAGACGGTGTCGCACTCTGTGGCCAAAACCAAGGACGTCAGCCGCGAAATCGGTACCGAGGTTTCGGCGTTGTCGAGCGTGGCTTCACAGGTGTCCAAGGATATGCAGTCGGTGCTCGATACTCTGGATCAGAGTAAAGACTCACTGCGTTCTAGCGCTGAATTCGCCGGCGATAAGATTAGAGAAGCCTCGGAATCTTTTCACGATCAGGTCTCGGCCATCGATAAGGCCGCATCGCACGCAACGGAAACCATGGCTGTGGTCGGCGATGGGCTGCGCCAGCGCTCAGGTGCGGTTGCTTCGGCGGCGGACGATGCGCAGGTGCGTCTCAACGGATTTCGTGAAGCGTTGCAAAAACTTATGCTCGATTTTGAAGATTCGACCAATCGCGGGGCAGCGCAGGTTAGTGTGGCCGGCGAGAAAATGCGTCAGTCTCTTAGCGAGTTTTCCGATACATCAGAGAAAATTGCCGGAGGAACGCGGGCTACCGGCGAAGCGTTCCGTCAGCAATTGGTTACTCTGGGCAAGTCAGCCGACGAAGCTGTCGCTCGTGTTGAGGTCGTACTCAAAACGCTTCGTAAGCACGCCGACAGTTTGGTGGAAGCTTCCAACGGAATTACCGAACAGACCGGACGAGCCGGCCATACCTTCGGCAAACAGGTCGATCAACTTCTGATCAGCGCCAACAAGGCGGCAGAAACAGCCAAGCAGCTAGATGATATTCATGACCGCGCCAGCACCGGAAAGTTTCTGGAAGGCACGACGTATGTCATTGAACAACTGCACAGCATCGCCGTCGATATCGCCCGTATCTTCCAGCCCTCTGTGGAGGAAGAATTGTGGAAACGATATTACAAGGGCGACCAGGGCGTGTTTCTGCGGCACATCACCAAAACTCTTAGCCGACAGAAATTCGAGGCGATTCAACGCAAGTATCAGACAGACGAGAAATTCCGCACCTATGTCATGCGATACTTGAAAGAGTACTCGGCGTTGGTGAAGCATGCCCGCGCCACCGACCGGGCCGAGGTGCTTACCACGACGTTCTCAACATCGGATATGGGCAAGCTTTATATGCTTTTGTCTAAGGCGATGGACGGTGCTGCTGCGGAGCAGCCGGAGTAGGTTGGCCTATTCCACGAGATGTAGCTGAAATGGCTTCCGGGCATATCCTCTGAGCCAATTCGCAATTCGGGGCAAACGGCGCTGGCCCGCTGTTTGTCTCGATTCGTTTCTTCTTCGGAACAACACAAGAACACCTGCCTGCAGTTCACAGAATTGCCAGATTCCTCGGTCATTGCTCATGGGGGTTGTTTTTTGGCTTAGCGAGAATAGAGCCTAGGAACAGTGCGCCCGCGTAAAAGCAAACGACTATGCAACGTGTAATAGAGGTCGTTCGTTGTTCCATGTGTCCGCGCCGAATATAGGGCGCGAACAGCAAAATTTAGGAGGAGTTATGGAAATTAAATCACTCACAAAAGTTGGGGCGGTAGCGATTGGCCTTACGGCTATGTTGGCGATGGCAGGCTGTGCAACGACTGCAGATACGGAAGCTGCCATGGCAACGGCGACCAGAGCCGAAACGGCGGCGACCAACGCCGGATCGACTGCGAACGAAGCTTTGTCGGCAGCCAAGGCGGCGCAATCGACAGCCGACCGTGCGCTGACATCGGCGCAAGACGCCCTTAGAGCTGCCCAAGCTGCCCAGGCGGCTGCAGATGCGGCCAGTGCGAAAGCCGACAAAATGTTCCAAAGAAGCCAGCAGAAGTAATCTGGCTTTTGCATTCAACACCCCAGATGCATCGTCCACATGTTTAGGTGATGTATCTGGGGCGCTGACGGACCCGGGCAGCATATGAACCGTGCGATAACAAAAATGCGAGCGGTTATCTCTATAGGGATGGCTCTGTGCATGGCCGCTTTGCCGGCGAGTGCGGCGACCTACCAATTGCGGGGGCCCGACCAAACGGTGGTGGGGCACACCGGAATTTACTTCACGGCCAAGGACGAAACGCTTCTCGATACAGCCCGTAGATACGGATTTGGCTATACAGAGTTTATGGCGGCAAACCGTGGGGCCGACCCCTGGTTATCCCCAGAAGGTACTGCGGTAACATTGCCGGGATTCCACATACTGCCTGATGCCGCTCCGCGCGGGGTTGTCATTAACTTAGCCTCTCAGCGGCTTTTTTA
>JAUIGX010000265.1 GCA_030432435.1 Alphaproteobacteria bacterium | reverse complement strand
ACCTTAGCAACCGCTATGTCTGGATTGCTCTACTTGTCACGCTTGGCTACGGCATCATCGGGTTTTTAGATGACTATCTAAAAGTCACACGTCGCTCATCCGGCGGATTGCGCGGCAAAACAAAACTTCTCGCCGAGATCTTAGTCGCAGCCGTTGCAGCCTATTTTATCGCGTCCGCCGGAACACCGGACATGGCCGGAAAATTAGCCCTCCCCTTCTTCAAGAACGTCTTGATTGATCTCGGCGTGTTCTACATTCCCTTCGTGGTGTTCGTCATGGTCGGGGCCGGCAATGCCGTTAACTTGACTGATGGATTGGACGGGCTCGCGATTGTACCGGTGATGATCGCGGCGAGTGTCTTCACGATCATCGCTTACCTCATCGGCAACATCGTCTTCGCCAATTACCTTCAAGTTCATTACATCCCAGGCTCTGGTGAACTCGCCATATTCTGCGGCGCTGTCGTTGGAGCCGCGCTGGGCTTTCTTTGGTTCAACGCGCCGCCGGCCATGGTTTTCATGGGCGATACCGGCTCGCTGGCCATGGGCGGTGCGCTCGGGTCGGTCGCAGTTGTAACCAAGCATGAAATTGTCCTCGGCATTGTCGGCGGATTGTTCGTACTCGAGACCGCATCGGTCATCGTCCAGGTAGCCTCTTTCAAATTAACCGGACGCCGGGTCTTCAAGATGGCGCCACTGCACCATCATTTCGAGGAAAAGGGTTGGGCCGAACCCACCATTGTCATTCGGTTTTGGATCATCGCCATCATCCTGGCCATCGCCGGGCTGGCGACGTTGAAGTTGAGGTAGCGAACGTGATGATTCCTGCACTCCGCTATGCTGGCGACCGTGTCGTCGTCATGGGGCTCGGCAAGTCCGGGCTTTCTGCCGCAGAGTCTCTGCGTGCAGGCGGCGCCGACGTGCGTGTGTGGGACGATCAACCGATGCAGCTCGCTCAAGTTACTGCGCGCGGGTTCATCGCCTTTGATGGTGTTCAGACAGATTTCAGTGGAATGCGGGCTCTCGTGTGGAGCCCCGGCGTTCCGCACACATTCCCCAAACCTCACCCCATGGCCGAGCATGCACGCGCCGCAGGACTCTCGCTGACCTGCGATGTTGATTTGCTTTTAGAAGCGCAGCCGGATGCCGCAGTGATCGCCATCACCGGAACAAACGGGAAGTCGACAACAACCGCCCTTATTGCACATCTATTTCAGCATGCAGGGCGTAAGGTCGCTGTGGGCGGCAACCTTGGAACACCGGCGCTAGACTTGGAACCGTTAGGACTTGGCGGCACTTACGTGCTGGAACTTTCGTCCTATCAGTTGGAACTGGTGCCTCACCTAGCTTGCGAAACGGCCGTCCTTCTCAATATTACCCCTGATCATCTTGATCGCCACGGCGGCATGGATGGCTACATCGCGGCAAAGCGGCGTATCTTTGCGAAACAGCGTCAACCGCGCACAGCCGTGATCGGCATCGACGATCCCCACGCAGCCGCGCTCTACGCTAACCTCGCGGATGATGGTGTTCACACTGTCATCCCCATATCCGTGAAGAAACCCGTAGCGGGCGGTGTTTACGTGGAAAACGGCCTGCTTGTAGATGCAACCGGACATCACCCTGTAACTTTATTAGATTTAACGACCGCGTCCGCATTTCCCGGTGCGCATAACTGGCAGAATGCGGCTGCGGCCGCAGCGGTTGCTGTGTCGCACGGCATTCCCGCCAGCTTAATCGCTTCTGGCATGCTCTGCTTTCCCGGCCTCAAACATCGTCAAGAGTTGGTCGCCACGGTCGGTAACACGGCGTTCGTGAACGATAGTAAAGCCACAAACGCCGATGCCGCCGAAAAAGCACTATTGTGTTACGACAACATCTACTGGATCGCGGGCGGCCAAGCGAAAGAAGGCGGCATAACGTCCTTAAAGCCGCTTTTTCCGCGTATCCGCCGGGCATTCTTAATCGGAGAAGCTGCGGACGATTTTGCCGATCAGCTGGAAGGACACGTACCTTTCGATCTGTATGAAGATCTCGAAACCGCTATCGAAGAGGCAGGTGAGGCTGCCGTAAACGATAGCGCACCAGCCACAGTGTTGCTCTCTCCTGCCTGCGCTTCGTTTGACATGTTTAAGAACTTTGAGGAGCGCGGGAACCGCTTTCGTGATGAAGTTCGTAGTCTATGGCCGCAACCGAAGGTGCAACCATGAATGCCCGCACCTTAACCCGGCTCGATACAAGCACCGTCGGCCGCTGGTGGTGGACCATCGACAAATGGATGTTGGCGGCCGTCGCATCTCTTCTGACGATCGGCATCTTACTTACTCTTGCCGCCGGGCCGCCCGCGGCCGAGCGCATTGGCGTAGATGCGTTTCACTTTGTCCGCAAGCAAGCGCTTTTCATGCCCTTGGTCATCTTTGTGATGTTCACGGTCTCCCTCTTGTCGGCCGCATGGATCCGCCGCGTGGCTGCAATTGGTTTCGCCGTCATGCTACTTCTGATGATCGCGACGCTGCTACTCGGGGATGATATCAACGGTGCACGGCGTTGGATTGACCTCGGACCGCTCCCTGCTCTTCAACCCTCGGAGTTCATGAAGCCGTTTTTTGCCGTTGTCACGGCTTGGATGTTCGCCGAACAGCGTATGCGCGAGGATTTTCCAGGAAATCTTGTTGCCGTAATATTGTTGCTTTTTACAACCATTCTTCTTCTTAGCCAGCCGGACATCGGAATGACGCTCGTCGTAACGGCGGTCTGGTGTGCACAATTCTTTGTCGCAGGCCTCCCAATCATTTGGGTCATCCTGTTTGTGGTCAGCGGTCTCGGCGCGGTCGTTGGGGCCTACTTCACGTTCCCCCACGTCGCGAGCCGTGTGGACCGGTTCCTCGATCCCTCTTCTGGCGACACCTATCAGGTGACCCAAGCGATGCGCGCATTCCAACAGGGCGGTTGGTTTGGCCGCGGCCCAGGTGAAGGCCGCGTCAAGGAAGCGCTACCCGATGCTCACACAGACTTTATTTTCGCCGTCGCCGGGGAAGAGTTCGGCGTCTTTTTGTGCCTGTTGGTTGTCGCCTTGTTCGCGTTCTTGGTGATCCGCGCGCTTATGAAGGTAACGCGTGAAGAAAACCTTTTCGTACTGCTGGCTGTCGGCGGCCTTGCCGTGCAATTCGGTTTGCAGGCTATGATCAATATGGCGTCCAGCCTGCACATGATGCCCACCAAGGGCATGACCCTCCCCTTTATCTCATACGGCGGTTCGTCGCTGCTCGCTCTCGGCGTCGGCATGGGCATGTTGCTTGCCCTCACGCGCCGGCGTCGCGACATGGAAGGACTTGGATCATGACGACGAAACGAAACGGCGCAGCCAATCTTATCGTGCTCGCGGCCGGCGGGACCGGCGGCCACATGTTTCCGGCAGACGCGTTGGCGAAAGAGCTTCTCGAACAAGGTTATCGCCCGGCGTTGATCAGCGACAAGCGTGGCAATGCCTACGGCGGCACACTCGCTGGAATTGAAAGCTACACGATCAGCGCCAAAGGACTTGCCGGTCGCGGTATAATGGGCCGCGCGAAGGGCCTTTTTGCACTCGGGCTCG
>JAUIGX010000264.1 GCA_030432435.1 Alphaproteobacteria bacterium | reverse complement strand
AGTTTTCTTGCGCCCGTCGCTGAAGGATGGGCACACTTACTCTGAATAGCGGAGGGGGTAAGCTATGAAAGCAAGCTTTCTGACTGGATTTAGAGCCCTGGTTTTCGCCCTGGGCGCCTTTGCACTGCTTGCAGCAAGCGGTATCGAGGTCAAATCTTCGCTAGATGTTGCCGGATTTATACTTGGCCTTGCGGCTTTTTGGGTGCTGATAGAGAAAATTTTTATGAGTCGCGCCCGGAAAAAGCCCGGCGGCTAGTTAGGCTGATAGCTGGCTACTTATGAGCGCAAGAGCTGACCGCGTTTGAACTCTCCCGCTCTCGTTAGCAACTTTTCCATATAAGCGTCCGCGATTTTCAGGTCATTTAAATGGGAAATAATATTTTCCAGGTACTCCAAACTGCTTCCTTCACTGCCCACTCCAACAGCAATAGCCGCAGCTTTGTGATCATCCGACCAATGCCCCACAAATTGGTCATGATTTATATCGGATAAATATGTGCGGGCGGTGACATCGCGGCCATCATCGAGGCGAATCTGTACGCGAGTTGGGCAGTATATATCGGTTATAAGTTCGCGATCATCCAGATAGGCCACAACTTCGGCTTCATCGCTCTTGTGAATACGAAATGCACGTCCCTTGCAAACCATACGAGGCTCGTCAGCTTGGACCAACCCGCAAACCAACCCAGGGATCTCGGGTGTGCCCCGGTAGTGGATGGACAAGAAGCACATGTCGCGACGATAGCCGTTCAGCACAGCCGCATGCATTTCCGTATAAACGAATCCTGGCCGCCACATCAGCGACCCAAATCCAAACACCCAAAGAGCATCGTCTTCAAACTCTACGCTGCTCGGCTGCCTAACCATAGACCTAAGCTCCATTCCACCATGGCAACGACTCTACCGCCAATCACTGTTGTGCTAGCGTATGTATTATGACGACGATTTTCGCTTCGAAAACAGACTCAAATACCCGATCGCGGCCACATGTGAACGCCCTTCGCATAGGCGTCGTCGCGTCGATCTTGTTCGTTGGCTATATCGCCGCATGGGCCGGCACGGCCACGGTACTTCTTCACTACACAAACGATTGGATTGAATCCCACCGCCGGTCGGGCCTTAGCATTCAGCACAACGAACCGATTTTCCGTGGCTTCCCAGGCAAAGTTCGTCTTACGCTTCCGGAGATCAATATCTCCTCGCCGGCAGGCTGGACCTGGGCAGCTCCTGCGGCGAGTGTCTCGACTTGGCCGATCCTATTAAATCGATTGTCTATAGACTTGTCAGGCGCTCACACCCTGTCTGCGCCAGGCGTGACCCCTTCATTTGTGACTATAGAAAGCGGCCACGCCCAGCTTGACCTTCAACTGGGCGCGAATGGCGGGGTATCGAACATCGACCTCACCGTTCTGGAATCCACGGCCTCATCAACCGCCGACGGCGATCTTATATTCAGCGTGGCAAGCGGGCAGATCTTCGGGCAGTCACAAAACACCGATAGCCAATCTCATACCGTGGCCGTTGAGGCATATGGCCTTCACCTGCCCATAACACCTCCGCGCCCCTTTACGCCGATTGTCCAGAAACTGGCCTTTACCGCGCAAACGTCAGGATTGGCGCACAGCGGCTCTCTCGTTGAAGTTATTGACTCATGGCGCACCAACGGCGGAGCAATTGAAATTGGCGCGTTGGAGATTGTTTGGCCGCCTTTCACAGCGGCTCTTTCGGGCACAGCGGCCCTTGATGATCGCTTGCAGCCTGTCGGCGCATTCAGCGCACGATTGACGGGATTTTTTGAGGTTGTAGACGCCCTTGTTGCTGATGGAACAATCGAAAACAAAGATGCGTCTATGGCGCGGATTGTACTGGGGCTTTTGGCCCGCACACCGGCCGGCGGCGGCCCGTCCGAACTCAGCGTTTCTCTAACGGCTCAAGATCAAAAGCTCTACGCCGGGCCGGTTATGCTGATGGAACTGCCAACAGTGATTTGGCCCAAAGAAAAAATCGACCCGTAGGCAACCGCCTTCTATTCAAATTTTTCCACCACCCACGGCTCAGCCGCCGCAGCCGCGTACCATTCCTTCATCGCCGGATGGCCTAAAATCGCATCGCTGTATGCCTTGCACGTGGCATCAAGTTCCACGCCATAGGTCTGGAAGCGGGTTACCACGGGCGCATACATGGCATCGGCATTGGAAAAGGCGCCAAAGAGAAATGGCCCCCCATCACCAAATTTCTCTCTGCAGCTTCGCCAAATCTCCGTTATGCGTGAAACATCGCTCTCTACGCCCTCTCCACGGCCTCTGCCTACCAAGCTGCGCCTCACATTCATCGGCATGTGAGTACGCACATTGCCAAAGCCAGAGTGCATTTCCGCTGATACGGCGCGCGCATATGCCCTGGCATGAGGTGCAGCCGGCCACCATGCCAGCGTAGGAAAAGTATCTGCCAAGTAGTCTAAAATCGCGAGCGAGTCCCAAACCGTAATCTCGCCGTGCTGCAACACCGGCACCTTACCGGCCGCCGAATGCTCTAGAATTTGGCTCTTCGCGTCCGGACCGTACAGATGAATTACCGCTTCCTGGAATGACAACCCCTTATCCCTCATGGCCAACCAAGGGCGCAAAGACCACGATGAGTACGCTTTGTTGCCAAGAATGAGGCGCAATTCAGGAGACATAGGCTCTTTCCTTCAAGAGGAACACGGTAAGCACGACTAAGCTTGCTTCGCGCCTATAATACCTCGTCGAATTTGCCGGGTACGAACAAATAGCTCTTCCAAGGCCTTGCCATCGCCTTTTCGAATCGCACGTTGCAGGCCTGTTAAATCCTCGGTGAACCGCTGCAGCGTTTCAAGCACAGCGTCTTTGTTCGTTAGAAAAATATCACGCCACATTACCGGGTCCGAGGCCGCTATGCGGGTAAAGTCTCTAAACCCGGATGCCGAGTACTTTATCACCTCGCGCTTCAAATCATCGCCAAGGTCAGCAGCCGTTCCGACAATTGTGTACGCGATTAAATGCGGAAGGTGCGATGTAATCGCCAGCACCACGTCATGATGTTCCGGCTCCATCGTGTCAATTTTCGCGCCCATTTTTCGCCAGAGCGTACTTAATTTTACCACGGCCTTCTTAGATGTTTTCGGCGGCGGCGTTAGAATACACCACCGACCCTCAAACAATTCCGCGAAGCCGGCTTCAGGCCCCGAATGCTCAGTTCCAGCGATGGGATGCCCCGGTACAAAATGCACGCCTTTGGGAATATGAGGCGCAATGGCGGCAACGGCCGCCCGCTTTACTGAGCCGACGTCCGTCACGATCGCGCCGGTCTCGAGATTTGGAGCAATCTTTGCAGCAATCGCCTCATAAGTGCCCACGGGAGTCGCGATAACAATCAAATCAGCGCCGGAAACTGCTTTCGCGTAATCGGCTGTGACCTCATCAACGATCCCTAAACTTAGAGCCGCCTTACGGGTTTTTGCTCGGCGTGCGCAGGCAATCGAACTGCCGACGAGCCCAGAGCGGCGCATAGCCAACGCCATGGACGAACCGATAAGGCCGATGCCGATAAAAGCTACTCGCTCAAACAGCACAGGTGTTTTACTTGAT
>JAUIGX010000031.1 GCA_030432435.1 Alphaproteobacteria bacterium | reverse complement strand
ATGGGTTTAACCACCGACGATATCGCGGGACAGCCCATTCCAGGCTCGGCCGAAAGCTGGACCACAAGTGATGATGGGCTGGTCTGGACATTTAAACTCCGCCCCGGATTGCTCTGGTCGGATGGCGTCCCGGTCAAGGCCTCCGATTTCGTGTTCGGTATTCGCAGACTGCTCGATCCCAAAACCGCCGCGAGATATGCCTTCATCGCTTACGTCATAAAAAATGCCGCCACTGTGAATTCCGGCGAGATGCCCACCGAGAACGTCGGCGTGCGTGCCCTAGATGACCACACCGTCGAAATAACCCTGGAAGAGCCCACACCGTTTCTGCCCGGCCTGCTGACTCACTACACAACGTTCCCGCTACCCGAACATACTGTCAGAAAGCACGGCGGCGATTGGGTTAAGCCCGGAAATATGGTGTCCAATGGGCCTTATATTCTAGAGTCCTGGGCTGCGAACGATCACGTGAAGGTCGTCAAGAACCCGCTGTTTTACGATGCCGCGAATGTGGCGGTTGACGAGATTTACTTCTATCCCACGGACGATATGTCATCTGCGCTGAATAGGTTTCGCGCCGGAGAACTGGACGCCAATATCGGCTCGCTCGGGTTTCCGGTCAGTCAAACCGAATGGCTGCAGGAAAACATGCCGGGACAGGCCTACATTACGCCGCAGCTTGCCAGTTCCTATATCGTCTTTAATAGTCGGAGACCGCCCTTCTCCGATAAACGCATACGCCGCGCTTTTTCACTGTGCACAGACCGCGAAACACTGGCCGACAAGGTTGCACGCGATGGAAGACTACCGGCCTACGCTTTCGTACCTCCCGGCACCGCAAATTATAACAACGCTGCCCAGCTAGACTTCGCCGATTGGAGTATGGAGAAGCGTCGGCAAGAGGCGATACGGATTCTAGCCGAAGCAGGCTATGACGCTGACGACCCGCTAATATTCGAGTACCTCTATATGGCCAGCATTGATGGGCGGCGTTCGGCTGTTGTCCTCGCCGCCATGCTCAAGCAGTGCAACATGGTTGCGCGCCTGATCGCCAACGAACCCAAAGTGCACTACGACATGGTTCAGGCCGGAGATTTTTCCGTGTCCTTGGCGGCATGGTCCGCCGACTATGATGATCCCCACACGTTCTTGTTCATGCTGGACTCACGAGCGGGCGCATACAATTACGGCGGCTATCATAATCCTGAGTACGATCAGCTCATGGATCAGGCCGCCGCCATACTTGATGTCGATGAACGCGCGCAGGTGTTGGCAAGGGCCGAGCAAATTGCACTAGACGATTCCGCCATAGCCCCGTTGAGCTTTCCAACCTCGAAGATGTTGGTCGCACCGTATGTGAAGGGCTTTGTGCCCAACGCCAATATGTACCACCGCACCCGGTGGATGCGGATCGAGAGATAGCCGCACTGTAATGGCCGCTGCGCGCACGTCTGCCGCCTCCGCTCCGATGTCCCCGCTTCGTATGGGATTAGAGCCGCTGGCTCTCGACTCTTGGCTACAAGCCCGCGCCGGGGACGACCGCCTGCTCGCCGAGCGTAAGAAAATCATCACCGCGCATCGGACCAGTGTGATTGCGAACCTGCCTGAGTCCGGCGATGCCGTTGCAGAACTTGCGAATTTTTTGTGCGTGCGCAGCGCACTTGCGGCGAAAGATGGACCTGCTCATGAAATTCTGGAGGCCCTTGGCATGTCCATTGCCGAGGATATATGCATTCTGACCAACCGGGACGGCCCCTACCGGTTAACCGCCGCAGTCTTGTGCTTTCCCAATCGCTGGAGCCTTGCAGAAAAGATGGGCCTTGGCGTTACGGATATTCATACCCCCGTGCCGGACTATGCCGCCGAGATCGCAGACACTGTGGATCGCTTTCTTGCCCGGCTGCGGCCGCTGCGGGCCTTTACAAGAGACAATTGGGGCTTGGCGTCCTCACCCACCCTCTACTTACCCGAGCCGATTGCACCGGCGCAGATCGGCGATGAGCAATGCCTGTATTATCGCCGGGAAGAGCAAAGTTTCCTCAAACTCCCGCGCACCCACGCCATCGTCTTTACCATCCGAACAACGATTACCCCCTGGACGGATGTGCCTGCACGCACGCGAGAAAGCATCGCCGCTGCCGCTCAAACACTGAGTGCCGACTGGCTCGCCTACAAAGCTCTGAAACTCGACTAGGCAGCGATATCCAAATTGCTGGCCTGAAAGACCGGGACAGGCTCGGATTGCGGAATCGGACGACGGCGCACCTGGATTGTCGAGCCGATGGCGACCAGCAGAGCCGAGGCGTAAGGAACTGCCATCACTGCCAGCGCAGCCACCCAAACCTGCTCAGCAGGATCGTCGAGACCGCTGACCATAGTCGTCGTCGCAATGGCCGTTAGCGTTGCCACCAACAGAATGGTTTCCACAGCGGCGAGCCGGACCGCATGGGTCCAAGGAGCGCTGGATTCGCATTTCGGCGTCCGCAGAAATGGCTTCGAGGACGTGAAAATACCTGAAATCACTCCGTTCGCGACCGTGTAGGCCAGCGACAGGCCCGTCAGAGCCGCCGCAACCGCGCCAAAGAACCCGGACCCGACCTTGGCCTGATACAACCACACTGTCTTAACGGTCTTAACCACAAACAGGGTTAGCGCCACAGCCGACAGCGCCGTCAAAGGCACGTCGAAATGCATTGGCGCAATGGTCATCAGAGTTGTCCAAATCAGGGCAAATACAGTGAACAGCAGTGCAAGACCATCGGCCATCCAGGGAATCCAGCCGGCGACAAAATGATATCGCTGCGCCCAGGTCAGCTTGGATTTGCCGCGAAAAATCTCGGCGCTGTGGCGTTTCATGATCTGCATGGCGCCGTAAACCCAGCGATACCGCTGGCTCTTATACGCGTCGTAAGTATCGGGCATCAGGCCGCGCCCCATAGTAAGGGGAATATAAACGGCGCTATAGCCCGCCTCGAACAACCGCAAGCCCAACTCGGTGTCTTCGGTGATACACCACTCCGACCAACGACCGACCTCATCCAGGGCCGAGCGGCGCACAACGCACATGGTACCGTGCTGAATGATGGCATTGTGCTCGCTGCGCTCGACCATGCCCACGCGGAAAAACCCGGTGTACTCGGCATAACACAGCGATTTGAACCAACTCTCATTGCCGTCGCGGTAATCTTGCGGGCATTGCACGACCGCAACGTTCTCGTTCGCGAACGCCGGCATCGCCGTTTTTAGCCATTGGGGCGCTACTTGATAGTCGCTATCGACAACGGCGATGTACGCAGCTGCGGGGTCGGTCAATTCAAGCGCCTTGTTCAACGCGCCCGCCTTGAATCCCTTCATATTGTCGAAGTGATAGAAACGGAAATGCGCGCCGAGAGATTGGCAATGGGCTTCGACCGGTTTCCATAAATCTTGGTCGTCCGTATTGTTGTCGAGCACGATCACTTCAAAATTCGGATAGTCCAACCGCGACAGCGCACTCAGCGTCTGCATAACCATCAGAGGCGGCTCGTTGTGGGTCGGCACGTGAATGGACACGCGCGGCGGGTCGCGCAAATCACCCGAAGGCACTTCGCCGCGCTTCTTCCGCCACAAGCTGAGAGCCCATTCGACAGCTTCGGTAACCAGTAAGGTCGCGGTGAAAACGCCGGACGGAACGATGAACATGGCCGCGCCCAAGGTACCCCAATCCGCATACCGCAACGACGAAGCCTCGACGATGAGGAGCCCGCCCGATACGGCGAGGCTGACAATTCCCCCGACGAGGATGTAGCCGCGGACACTGACCGGCGGCAGAAACGCAAGGACGAAAAGCCCCAGCACGAGGGTCAAAGCGGTCGCAACGGCGGCATAGACCGGCCACTGGTCAAAAGACGACAGCGGGCCCGTAAAACTGAACTTAGCCTGGCCGTCCGCATCGAACACACCCCAGAATGCACCTACGGCGCCTTCTTGTTCAGCCTTCCAGGGCTGATCAAATGCTTCGATAATGTAGTAGTCGTAATTCTCGGCTGCCGCGCGCGTTAGAAAGTGACGTAGAAAGTACGCTTCCATGGCCGGCGACGGCACAGAGCCTTTTTTCACTCGCCCTTCCGAGGGCCAGCCGGCTTCAGCGATGACCACCAGCTTGTCGGGGAAGCGCTCGGTGACCATAGTGAAGCGGTCATCAACATACTTCATCGAGTCTTCAGCCTTGATGCCTTCCCAGTACGGCAAAAGGTGAATACCAACAAAGTCACTGGTTTCAGCCAGCTCCGGATGCTCAAGCCATACGCTCCACACATCGGCAGTGCCGACGGGAATGGTCTGCGGGATGGCCTGTTTCACGCGCATGATGTAATCGCCGACTTCCGCCGCCGTCAGCTCACCGCGCAAGACCACTTCGTTACCAACAAAGACACGGTCGATCACATCCGGGTTTTGATTGATAACCTCAATACCGCGCGTGATTTGTTTTTCGTTCAACTCCGCAATGTCGCTGAGCCAAATTCCAAGCGACACCTTCAACCCGCTTTGCTTAGCAAGAGACGGCACCAGGTCGAGGCCGGGGTCCACGGCATAGGTGCGAACACGATCAGCTACTTTGCCAAGTTGCTCTAGGTCGGCGCGCACCAGCGCTTCCGGATACCCTTCGCGGCGCTGGGCGTCTGTAAATATCGACGAAGGGTTATAAGCGACGCCCTTTAAATCGCCGCGCCAATCCGGCGCCGACAACGGACGGTCAAAAGATGCCCAAGCGACGACAGAAACAATACAAGCCAAGACGAGCGCAAAAACGATTCTCATTTATTTAAACAGCTTTCACTGCGGATCAGTTGTTAAGCACCTATACATGCGGTCAGGGCGCACGTTTTCTCGGAATTCACGTAGACGCCCCGTTGACCGATATATTTGAAGGAAGAAAGTGGCCGGAAAATGAACATACCTGTGACCAGAATGGGCACGCCATATTCGGACGCCGGAGAAGGATTACGCTTGGAAATCCCATATTGCACTGCAACATTTATGATACGAGCGGTTTATAGCATATTTTACAGTGACTTCAAGAAGTTTCACATTCTGTTATTAATACATACGGTCTTGAATGTATTATTTTTTGTAATTTTATTTCTCACTATTTGCGGTAATTTCGCACCGCAAACACGCCTATGATGCCGCCGACCGGCCTTAGCTACCCCCTTCCCACTTTTTTTGAGCACCCCCGCCAATGCTGAGCTACCAACATATTTACCACGCGGGAGGGCCTGCGGACGTTCACAAGCACGCTGCGCTTTGTCTGTTGCTCGAACACCTAGCAGCTAAAACCAAACCGTTTAGCGTTATTGATCTTTATGCCGGTGAGGGCCGCTACGATCTGACGGCGGACCGCGCGCAAAAAACCAAAGAGTACGACCAAGGTGTCGCCCGGATTTGGCCGGCGCCGGCTCATCCCCCGCTAATGCAAGGCTACTTTAATGTATTAAGCGGCCTGAACGCAGACGGAGCCCTAAGGACTTATCCCGGATCGCCGGAGATCATACGCGCGTTCCTGCGCACAGATGATCACCTTACCTTGAATGAACTTCATCCTTCGGCCTACCGCACGCTCCGGCACTGGCGGACCGACGACAGCCGCATATCAATCCACAAGCGCGACGGACTGGAGGCATTGGTCGGTCTGGTGCCGCCCGCAATCCGCCGAGGCTTGGTGTTCATCGACCCCAGTTACGAAGTAAAAACAGAATATACGGACCTTGCCGCGAAACTTGCGCACGCCACCGCGAAATGGCCGCAGGGCATCTATGCGCTTTGGTATCCCATATTGGCCGAGGGGCGGCACAGAACGTTAATTGAAAACGCCGCCGCTCAGGTCGAGGTCGAAATTTTCAAAAGCGAGATCATGTTGACCCGTCCGAACCACAGCGAAGCAGATGGGCCGATCGGTTTACTCGGCACCGGCCTGCTGGTCTTTAATCCGCCCTGGCAATTCGACACGGCCATGACCGAAGCAGGCATATGGCTGGCCAACGCTCTGACCGCGGGCAGCGGCAGGCACACGAGCGCATGGCTCAGGCGGACTAAAGACTAAGAGATCTTTCGCTAGCGGCGATAAAGGCCGCCTTGAGGTCGCTAAATTCATGCACGGCCTGAAACTGTGGAAATTCGTCAATCACGTTTTGCGGCGCGTGAAACAGGATGCCGACCTCGGCTTCACTCAGCATGGTCGTATCGTTGTAAGAATCTCCCGCGGCAATCACGCGATATTTTAAAGTGTGTAGCGCCTTAACAGATTCCCGCTTGGGATCTGGCTGACGCAATTTGTAGTCGACAATTTTTCCCTGCTCATCGGTAATCAAGCGGTGACAAAACAGCGTGGGCCATTTGAGCTGGCGCATCAAAGGCTCTGAGAATTCATAGAAGGTATCGGACAAAATAATGACCTGGAATCTTTCCCGAAGCCAATCGAGAAAGTCCGCCGCGCCCGGCAGCGGCTTGAGTGTCGCGATGGTCGCTTGGATATCTGGCAGACGAAGGCCGTGCTGATCGAGCAAACCCAAGCGCTGTTTCATGAGCACGTTATAGTCAGGGATATCGCGGGTCGTCGCCCGTAATTCCTCGATGCCTGTTAACTCCGCAAAAGCGATCCATATCTCGGGGACGAGAACACCCTCGAGATCGAGGCAGGCTATTTCCATGACATTGACTCCTGAATGCGATGATCACACTGCCAGCGACGGCACGAGTTTTTACTAGTGTAGAACACGCAAAGAAACAAACGAACTGTCGCCGAAAGGCCCTAAATATCTACAGTTTTTTGGCAACGATGAATCTGCTGGGCGGAAATGACGCTGAAAACACGTCTGTTTCCCCGATCTCGAATCCCGCTCGGGAAATAGCTCCTTCCAGGGCATCAAATGTGAAGCACTCGATCGGAGGGACAATGCCCAACAGCTTCGCGACAAAGACGGGAGCGCGCCACAATCGCGTGTGTTCCGCTAGGCAAACGGTTTTGGAGATAAACCGCCCGCCGGGCCGCAATAAAACGTTTATGCGCCGAATCTGCGCCGGCAGATCCTCTAACAAATGCAGCACATTGTATGCCAAAACGGCATCAAACGAGCCCGGCGTTAGGCCGTCGTCAAACGCAGCAGCATGCTTAAAGGTCGCATTCTCAATCTGCTGATCGGCCGCCTTGGCCTTGGCGATGGCGATCATTTTCGAAGATAGATCGCTCGCGATTATATGTTTCACGCTGTCTGCCAGCAGCAACGCGGTCGAACCCGTGCCGCACCCAATCTCCAGCACACTGTCGTCGCCCGCCAGGTGCGCCTTGGTACGGTCCAGGGTCTCGGTGTAGGCCGCCATATTCTTAATGGGAGACTTCGAGTACTTGTCTGCGATTTTGTCCCAGAATTTTTCTGCGTTCGGCATGATGTCTCCCTAAGGGTTGAGGTAGCGATACCGGGCTACGTGCCGCGGGGCTTGATACTGCGCCGCGTCGGTGCCGCCTCCATGGGGTTTTCCGGCCAGATATGACGTGGGTAACGCCCGCGCATTTCACGGCGAACTTCGGGATAAACGTTTTTCCAGAAACTGCTGAGGTCTTGGGTCACGGCAACCGGACGGCGGGCGGGCGAAAGCAGATGAAGCGTAAGAGGAATACGGCCCTCAGCTATTCTGGGCGTATCGGCGAGGCCGAAAACCTCTTGCAGCTTGACGTGCAGCGCGGGCCCGCCGCTGGTCTCGTAGTCCACTGCGATGCTAGAGCCGGACGGAACTGTGATGTATGGCGGCGCCAGTTCATCGAGCCGCGCCGCGAGTTGCCACGGCAGCAGAGCCCGAAGGGCCCCTGCTAAATCCACGCGTGTGAGATGGGTTCGCCGGGTTATTCCGCCTAAATACGGTCCGAGCCAGCTTTCCAGGTTTTCCGCAAGCGCCGCATCCGACACGTCAGGCCATTGATCTTCGGGAAAGGCGTTGCCGAGTAGCGCGGCCCGGTGTTGCAGCGCTCGAAGCGAGGGCGTCCATGGCAATACGTTCACTCCCAGGTCCCTAACGCCCGCCGCCATGGCCGCTTCAACCAATGCACTTTCGGGCTTGTGTAGAACCTTGGCGTTCAGCACCGCCGCGCCATAGCGTCTTTGGCGAAGAGCAGTAACCGCGCCTTCTCGCTTGTCCCACGTCACCTCGTCCTTCTCGGTTATATCGGCCGCAAAAATGTCTTCCAATTCGGAGCGCGCCACCGGCGCCGCCAAATAAACACGCGCATCCCCTGAAGCACCGCCCAGGTCCGCAACAGCGAGAAAATCTTCACTCGCCAATGAATCGGCTGCATCCAAAATTGCGCCGCCGCCGCCGGACAGTCGATATCGACCTGCACCGCGTCGCTCGGCAATACGGTCCGGATAGGCAAACGCGAGCAACTTGCCCACGGCATGCACGCCTTCAGAGGTATTGGAGCAACGAATAGTTCTGCGAATTTGCGAAGCTGCGGCCTTAACGCGCGCGACCGCTCCACGGTTGATGCTGCTCCCGGACTCGGCGCGCCCCCCCCGTAAGACCTCTAGCCGCGCACGCACGTCCGGATCGCGCGAGCGCACAAAGATGTCGCGCTCCGACAACAGCGCCGCCACATCGCAAGCAAGCCCGCCGTAACCCAGATCGCTCCCGCGCAACACCATATGAGCAAGGCGCGGATGGAGCGGAAGCTCGGCCATCGCCCGCCCCTCGTCGGTGATAAACCCGGCATGATCAAGCGCGCCAAGACGACGCAACAAATCGCCGGCTTGCGCAAATGCACCGCTAGGCGGCGGCGTCAGCCATGACAGAGCATCAGCAGCGCGCACACCCCAGGCGGCAAGATCAAGGGCCAGCGGCGCGAGATCCGCTTGCAGCATTTCCGGGCTGTCGAACGCCGCAAGCCCGCGTGTTTCGGGCTCGGCCCACAGGCGGTAGCACACACCCGGCCCCAAGCGCCCGGCGCGGCCCCGTCGCTGTTCGGCAGCGGCCTGCGACACACGCGCTGTCACCAAACGCGTCATACCGCGCCCGGGGTCGAACTGCGGCACGCGCTTAAATCCGCTGTCCACCACCACGCGCACGCCTTCAATAGTCAGGCTGGTCTCGGCGATGGTCGTCGCCAGTACCACCTTGCGCTTTTCAGCCGGCGGTGGTGCGACGGCATCATGCTGCTCGGCAGGGGACAGGGCCCCGAACAAAGGTGCGAGCACCACATCCGGCTGAAGAGATCCATCTTCCAGCAAAGCAGCGGTGCGGCGAATTTCACCCTCGCCCGGCAAAAAGGCGAGAATGCTGCCCTGTTCTTCGGCGAGGGCCCGCTGGATAAGAGCCGCCATACCGCGGGGCAGATCATCGCCAGGTTTACCCGCCGCGTAACGGGTTTCAACCGGATGCGGGCGATGCGCGGAAGCAATGACGGGCGCCCCGCCAAGCAAACTGCCGACGGCCTGATCATCAAGGGTCGCGGACATCACAAGAATACGAAGGTCGGGACGCAAACCCTGCTGTACATCAAGCGCAAGCGCCAAGCCTAAATCCGCGTCTAGGCTTCGCTCGTGAAATTCATCAAAGATCAGCAGACCAACGCCGGACAAGTCAGGATCACGCTGCAAACGGCGCGCTAGAATTCCCTCCGTCACCACTTCAATTTTTGTTTTCGCCAAAACTTTGGACTCGTGACGGACCCGAAACCCAACGGTCTCGCCAACCGCTTCACCGAGACTCTTGGCCATAAAGGTTGCGGCCATGCGCGCGGCCAAACGCCGCGGCTCCAGCATCACAATGCTTTTCCCCGCCAGCCACGGCGCGTCTTTGAGAAAAAGCGGAATACGTGTGGTTTTCCCCGCGCCCGGCGTCGCAAGCACCACCGCCGACGACCCTACACTTAAGGCCGCGCCAACGTCTGCCAATATGGCGTCAATGGGAAGCTGAGGAGAAAATGCCACGGGCGGTCCGTGCCGCCCTTACCGGTTTTTCTTGGGATCGGCGCTGCCGACCTCCCCATCAATGGGAAGCTTAACCGAGCTATAGTCTTCCGATGCTTTGAGAGCGATAGACCGATTGAATGCGCGGTGCACAGCCTTCACCAAACCGTCCTTGCTGACCGGCTTCATAATGTAACTATTAACGTCCAGGTCGATGGCTGCGCGCACCACAACCTCACCGCCGTGAGAGGTCAACATGATGAACGAGATATCGCGAGGAATATAGCTGTAGCGCCCAACGCGAATATCGCGGAGCAATTCAAGACCGGTCATGGTGTGCATACTTTGATCACAAATAATGCAATCACTGCCCTTCTGCTGGTCAGCTAGAATATTAAGCGCCGCCAGCGCACTCACGGCCTTGATAACACTGCCGGCCCCCGCCATGCGCAACATCGCATCCACCATTTCCAATATGGCTCTATCGTCATCGACCACCAGAAACCGCAGACGATCAAACGCCGTAACCAAGAGGGGTTCGGACGGGCTCATGGAACACTCACCTGTTGAATGAAAATTCTCTGGCCGTATGAGTTCTACGGGTCGCCATATCGATCCGTTCGCTATATAACTAATACGAGCATTTAGAGAGCCTTAGCTTGCAATTGGTTTGGCATAAAATTTACGAGCCGTCTACTCCACGGGACTCTGATGAATACTGCAACCCGCGCCACCATACTTGTTGTCGAGGATGACCCCGCCATCCGGGAACTCCTGGTAGGCGTACTGAGCGCTGACTGGAACATCCTCACGGTAGAGACAGGCGCCGCGGCCCGCAATGCCGCGTTGGAAAATTTGCCGGACATCATCCTTCTGGACGTCGGCCTCCCCGATGCGGAGGGGTTTGACGTCTGTCGGCACTTCAAGTCCGATCCCCGCCTTGCCTCTATTCCCGTTATTTTCTTAACGAGCCACGCTTCGCCGGAACATGAAGTCCAGGGACTGGAAGCGGGGGGCATCGACTACATCACTAAACCGATTAATCCATTGATCTTACGTGCTCGCGTGCGCAACCATGTGGAACTCAAGCTAAGCCGCGATGCACTCGAGCGGCTCGCGCGTATGGATGGATTGACAGGCCTGATGAACCGTCGGTCGTTCGATGCTGCGCTGGACCGGGAATGGCGGCGATCAGCCCGTACTCAGCAAAACATTTCAGTGATCATGATGGATGTCGATCACTTCAAGCAGTTCAACGATACCTACGGCCACGGCGCAGGCGACGAATGCCTCAAGCAAATTGCCATGGCTGCTGAAGGTGCCTTGCAACGACCGGCCGATCTTGTCGCCCGCTACGGCGGTGAAGAGTTTGTTGCGTTGTTGCCTGACACTGCCCAAGACGGCGCCATGTCCGTTGCCGAAGAAATACGTACGGCCGTTAGCGCTTTGAAGATTCCGCATAGCGCATCGAGCGCCGCCTCTCATGTAACTATGAGCATGGGCTTTGCGACCACTGTTGCAACCGCCGCCCCCGAGCCCGGCGCCTTGGTTGAAGCAGCCGATACTCAGCTCTACGCGGCCAAGGAAGATGGGCGCAACCGGACCAAAGGCATAGAGATTAAGCTTTAACAGCCGCCCGAGACGTTGACTCCGACCGGGCAGCCAATGCGCGCTTAACTTCTGCTATAGAGTCTCTTAAGTCTGGCATGATTTTTCTGATTTCATCTATGGAAGCCGCATCCATTTCCACAAATTTGGCCAAAGCGGTCACTCGCGGCGCGGCGAATTGAGCACATAGCCCTTTGAGCGCGTGCCCGGTGCGCTGAGCCGCCCTGAGGTCTTCCGCGATCATGGCCGCTTCAAGGTCTGTGTAATACTGATGCATGTTCTCGCTGAACGAACCCAGCATTGCATTCAGCGCGTCCGCACCGACGGACTCTTCAAGGATCAGCAACGTAGCCTCATCGAGATCGACTTCGTGTGACTCTTGATCAACAGTGTCACGAGCCTCAGGTGCAGGCGTTGAGGATAGAACTGCGCGCCCTTCACCGGGGGATACTTGCCGGTTTATCTCATGGACCAAGTCGCTCCAATTGACCGGCTTGCCGACGATCGCGTTCACGCCCGCATCGAAGTACGTCTTCCGATGATCTGCTATAACGTCGGCGGTTAGGGCGATCACAGGCACGTCTGCGTACGCACTTTGCGACCTCCTAATTGCTTTCGTTGCATCCACCCCATCCATAACGGGCATCTGCATATCCATGAGAACGATATCATAAGACTTATTGCGCAGCGCTTCGACTGCGAGCGCACCGTTTTCCACAACATCCACCGTATGCCCCATGCGCGTCAGCATGGTGGAAATAAGGAGCCTGTTCGTCTCATTGTCTTCCGCAACAAGAATGGTATGACCAGTTCCGGACGCCGCATCCAAGGGCGCGGATATATTTTTACGTGAGCGCGAGCGTTTCCGTTTTTCTCCCTCACCTTGGTCGGAGGATACGACAACTGAAAAAGTAACCGTGGTTCCTTCGCCGATGCGTCCGGCTATATTGATCGAACCGTTCATCGCCTCCACAAGACGCTTGCAGATGGCAAGCCCCAGGCCAGACCCTCCATACTTGCGCGACGTTGATATATCAGCTTGCATAAAAGGTTGAAAAAGGCGGGCGGCTTGATCCTTATCCATCCCGATGCCCGTATCGGCAACGCTAAAGGACAGCTTCAACGATTGGTCATGTTGCAATTCTTGCGTATGGCTAACGGTAACGCGCCCCTTTTCCGTAAACTTTACGGCATTTCCAATAAGATTCGTCAACACCTGACGCAAACGATTCGGATCACCTACAACCGCATTTTGGAATGTTTTCGAAAGGTCTGCCTCAACGACGATCCCCTTGTTTGAGGCCGCTGAACTAAACAAACTCACGGCGTCCTCAACAACATCCGAAACATCAAAAGGCGTTTTCTCTATCTGAAGGTGGCCTGCTTCAATTTTTGAAAAGTCTAGAATATCGTTGAGCAACTCTAGCAACGACTTGGCCGACCTCGTTAAAACCTGGGTCAACTCCTTCTGTTTTGTATTCAAGCCACTCACGAGCAAGAGGTCTGCCATCCCAAGCACACCCGTCATCGGGGTACGCAGTTCGTGGCTCATCATGGCTAAGAACTGAGATTTCGCCGCATTCGCCTGCTCCGCTTTCTCACGTGAAATTTCAAGATTCTGCGCAAGTATACTTAATTCGTCTGCTTGTTCTTTGAGGCGGTCCCGGACCGCGGCGAGTTCGGCCTCACGCTCCACACGCTCCGTGACATCGCGCGACGATGAGACGATCGCCGTACCCGCCGCACCAGGAAGGCTCTCTACCTTCGAATTATTTGACTCGACCCATATCACTTTTCCGTCTTTGCGACGCATCTGCCACAGAATTTGCCCCACACCTTCCAGAGCGCGGTATTTGCGCTCTTCCAAGGGCAACTCGTCAAACGATGCATTCAGCTCGAATATACTTCGGCCGACCATCTCGTCCGGGGAATAGCCAGTAGCGCGTTCAAATGAAGGGGAGATGTAGCGATAAACCAGATTTTCATCGTACAGCGTAATAAAGTCGGACACGTTATCCGCCAGCAGCCGGAATCGGGCCTCGCTCGCCCGCAGTTCGCGCTCCGCTTGCTTCCGTTCAGTGATATCGACAGCGATCACCTGGACCGCCGGTTCACCTTCCCATTTTATGGCGCGTCCGACGGTTTCCAACCAACGCTTCTCTCCCGTACGGCTGATGATTTCTTGTTCAACAACAATGCCGTCCATCTCCCCCGATATCTGGCTTTCCCACGACTCTTGCGATCTCTCCCATGTCACCCCAGAGCTGTGAACTAAAATAGTGTCCAGAGAAAGAAGCTGGCTGACGTCGTCGTATCCAAGAAGGCGCGCATAGACTTCGTTGCAAAAAAGCGGGCTATACCGGCGGTGCACGAGAACGCCTTGAATTGAGTTTTCAATTAGACCCCGATATTTCTGCTCACTATCTGCAACAGCTTGCTGAGCTGAACGTCGCGCCGAGATGTCACGCACAAATCCAGTCGCCCTTAATCGCCCGCTTTCACTAGTTGTCTTGGCAATCACCCGCACGTGAATCCAAATCATATGGCCGCGCGCATGACGCGCTCTGAGTTCCATATCGATGGGCGTGCCACGCCTATTAAAGTCTTCAAGCTCAGCCAAAAACTCGGGCAAATCGCTTTCATGGATCATCTGCGCCAGCGACGCTGTCGTCGGCTTAAAGCTTAGATCGGTAATCCCAAAAATTTCCAAAGCGCGCGGCGACCAATAGGCTTCGGCCCCATCGGGGTCGATATCGAAATAACCCGCCTGAGACGCCTGAATCGCAAGCGCCAGCGACTCCCGGTTCTGCAACAGTTCTTCCGTGGCCGCGCGCCGCTCCGTCACCTCGACAACACTACCGATCGCGCGAACCGGCTTATCGCCGTCAAACGCAACAACACGCCCCCGGCTATGCACCCACACATAGCGTCCGGAACTGTGGCGCATACGGTACTCGATGCCGTACGGCGCGCCGGTCATGGCATGGTTACGGAAGGCCTCCACGACCTTCGGTAAATCCTCTGGATGGCAAAGCTCGTTATGCTCAGTCATCGTCGGCTTGAAAGTGGACGGGTCTAGCCCCAAAATCTCGGCGAACCTTGACCCCGCGAACAACCGGTCAGTCTCGATATCCCAGTCCCATATCGCCGCGTCCATCGCCAAGACCGCGCTCTGCAGCTGATCTTCTCGTTCAGCGACTTTGCGCTCGGCTGCCTTACGAGAGGTAACGTCCTTAACGACACCGAATAGCCCGGTGAGGTTGCCTGAGCGGTCATACTGATACCGCGTCACTACAAGCACATCTTTAACCAGTCCGTTGTCACAGCGAATGCGCATCTCGGCATCGCCGCCGTTGCCATCAGTCAGATTCGGGTCGGTTATTTCATCCAGCCGCGGCAAATCTTCCGGAAAAAACCGAGACCTTATATTCGCAACGGTCGGAACAAACGTTTTCGGGTCCTCTCCGAAGACGTCGTACATACCGGCGGACCAGGATATGGCGTCGGTGTCCAGTTGTCGGTTCCAGTAGCCAAGACGCGCTACGTTTTCCGTAAGCGCGAGTTCGCGCGAGAGCTTTTTCAAATCGCGCGAAAGACGGATACGGTCAGGCACCCGAATAGCAAAGACGGCCAGCCCTATCAAAGCAGCCAGCAGCACAGTCAGGAGGCCTAGGATGCCGGTATCCGATTTCAGAAAATCAAGTATCGTCGTCATGGCCCCTCAAATTTGCAAATACCCGCTGAGGCTCCTATCACCAAACCGTGGGAGAGCCTGCACAGGGTCAGCATCAAGGCCCATCCTAACCCATTTAAAATCGAGGGGGTTAAGGCCTGCGCACAATAAACTCACCCAAGATGGGCTATTTGTCTTAAATGTTAAAGGCTGTTACCGGCGTGTAAGCCAGCCACGCTGGGTGACAAAGTCGCGAATAGAACGAGACAGTGCCTCAAAAGAAAGTCCTTCGGCTTTCCATTTTAAGCGCTGAGCGGCAAGTTCATCGACCCGCCGGGACCATTCTGGACCGAATACGTCCTTTTCTAGAAACTCCCTGATCAGGCGGGATAATCCCGCAGCCGTCCCGTCCGTAGAAACCGTGACCTGCAAGTGTCCCCGCCTGACGCGCGCGGGCAGGTGAAAGTCACACAGCGGAATTCGGTCTTGGACATGAACCAATGCGCCGACGCTCTTTGCTTGTGTGCGGAGACTTGCCGCCTGTTCATCGTCTATATCCGCGACAAACATCAGTTGCGGGCGAATGCGCTCGAAGTCCTCTTTCGTCGGCCAGCGCTCTGCTAACCTCGTCCCTGCCGCGCTCTTTAACTCTTCCGTGGCGGCAACTGAAAAGACGTAGATGTCGGTTGCCCCGAATTCCTCCAGCATAGCGAGACGAGACGGTAACTCCCCGCCGCCGACCAGCATAATAGGCAGGCTCGTGACATTGAGCATCAATGGAAACATCAACGGCACCATTGCAGCCGCAGGTTCCATCGTTTCTACAAGAGCCGATTTGTCGTCCTTGCTCATCAAGAGGCACGGCCGGTCAGTGCACGCGCTACATCAAGTGCAGCATAGGTCAAAATGGCCGATGCTCCGGCGCGCTTGAAGCCGACAAGAGACTCATGGAACGCCGCGGCCTTATCAAATGCACCCGCTGCCGCCGAAACCGCGATCATCGCGTATTCACCGCTTACCTGATACGCGAGAACGGGCACGTTAACCTGTGCTTTAACCGCCGCAATAACATCCAGATACGGCATGCCCGGCTTGACCATGATTAAGTCCGCACCTTCGGCCACATCAAATGCGGCTTCACGCAACGCTTCGTCCACATTGCCAAAGTCCATTTGGTAGGTGTGTTTACCTTTTACGCCCAGCGCGCCCTTTGAGCCCACCGCATCGCGGAAGGGGCCGTAAAAAGAAGAGGCGTATTTCACCGCATAGGACAAGATCATTGTGTTGACGTTGCCCGCACCTTCCAGCGCCTTGCGGATCGCACCGATGCGGCCATCCATCATATCCGACGGCGCAACCACATCACAGCCGGCCTCCGCCAAAAGCAGCGCTTGGCGCGTCAACACGTCTACCGTCGGATCGTTCGCCACATCTCCGTCGATGATCAGGCCGTCGTGTCCGTGCGTTGTATATGGGTCCAAAGCTACGTCGCAAATAATGCCAATATCCGGCACTGCGGCTTTCATGGCCTTTACAGCACGGCACACAAGGTTATCCGGATTCAGAGCATCGGTTCCGACGTCATCCTTAAGAGCAGGTTCAACCACCGGAAACAGCGCCAGCGCCGGAATGCCCAATCCGTGCGCTTCCTTCGCAGTTTTCACGGCCTCATCAATCGACAGGCGTGCAACACCGGGCAAGCTTGCGACCGGCTCACGCACACCGCTGCCTTCAATAACAAACAGAGGCAGAACCAGATCATTCGGCGTAAGCACGGATTCACGCACAAGACGGCGCCGCCAATCTGCTGCACGCGAACGGCGTAATCGCGTCGTTGGGTATGATCCTAAAGCTTGTCCACTCATTGCATCACCTTCGATATCAAACCTATATCTTCCGCCACGTCACGCGTCGCGGCCACCATTGCCTCCAGAGTCGGTCGTCCGGCGACCGCGCGACACTGCCACGGACCTTCCTTGGCCGCAAACACCTCGTTGCTGATGCCAACCGCATACAAGCGACTGTTCGTCGTCGTCACGTTGGCATTGCCGAGAAGAGCGGTCGTCGTCTCTGC
The DNA here is from genome assembly GCA_030432435.1 of Alphaproteobacteria bacterium. GTDB lineage: Bacteria > Pseudomonadota > Alphaproteobacteria > Rhodospirillales > Rhodospirillaceae > UBA11612. The sequence continues at coordinate 2,736 of JAUIGX010000031.1, read as the reverse complement.
ACTTCTTCTTGAAAAAAGGGGCACGACAATCTGCTCGTTGCCTGTCACGGCGCTCAACACCCCTGCGGGCATGTCGGTCAACGGCACCATACGATAAACCGGGACTCGCTGAACACGATTTGGGAATACCTCCGACAAGTCCTTTGCCACATCCTCGGCAGACGCATACAAGGCCTTGCTGAACGGCTCATGGGCAAGGTTTCGCTCCATATCCGCAGCATCTACACCGGTACACACCACGTTTCCAAAACCGGCTGCGTGGGCGGCTTCTTCGGTTCCCGGCCCAACCACATATGCTTTTTTTGACAGCCACGACGCTCTGGACGGAAACAAGTTCACCGCCACTTGGCTGGTCAGAATCACGGCATCGAACGAATGCGGGTCGGGAAGCGATACACCGGTAGACTCCGGCGCGAGGACCGGACAATCGAGTATCGGCAATCCAATACCTGCAAAGGCTGCGTGAAATCGATCCTGATAAAATTCCGGGCGCGTATTTAAAATCATGCCGCAGTCCACAACACGGAAACGGCGTGCATAGTCGCGTCCTTCACACGAAGGGGCAAGCCGCTTTACGCATTAGCCTTGGCCAAGACCTGCCCGATCGGCATATGGATGCCGCATTCGGTTTTATCGCTGCCGCGCCAACGCCCCGCCCGCGCATCCTCGCCGGGCTCTACCCGATCGGTGCACGGCATGCATCCGATGCTCAGGTATCCGTCCGCTTCCAGTGGGTGTCGCGGCAAATCGTGCTCTTCGAAATATGCCTCGATGTCTTCTTTGGTCCAGTGCGCAAGCGGATTGATTTTAAATTTCTCGCCCTCGGACTCAAACACCGGCAACGTTGCACGCGTACCGGCCTGAAAGGCCTTCCGCCCGGTGAACCACGCATCATACGGCTTTAACGCCCGTTGCAGCGGTTCCACCTTGCGCAGCGCACAGCACGCATCAGGGTTGGTCGACCACAAAACGCCGCGCGGGTCGCGTGCGGCAAGAGCGGCCGGGTCCGGCGCAATGGATTGAACGCCGGTCAGACCAAGAGTCTCGACAAGCTTGTCTCTATAGCGCTTGGTTTCGCCGAACAGCTTGCCGGTATCAAGAAAGACCACCGGTGCGTCGAGGCTGGCTTGCGACAGCATGTGCAACAGAACCGCCGACTCAGTGCCAAATGACGACACCAGGGCAATCCGGCCTGGAAATTCATCATGAATCAAAGCTCGGATGATCTCGGCCGGCTCAGCCGTATCGTACCGTGCGTTCAATTCGGCAAGGCGATCTGCAACGGCATTGGTCATGACGCATTATTTCCATTAGTCGGCGCGGCATCCCCGCCATGGCGCTTATCAAGAATAGTCGCCGTCCGGTCGCTGGCGCGCTGGTACCACACGGAATAGGCCGCAAGGGCCCGCTTCAGAGTCTCGATGGAAAACGTCTCGTCCACATCGAAGGTCGTGAACCCGCAACGGAGCAAAAACAGCGCCTGGTCGGGAATAAAGGGCCCAGCCGCGCGCAAATCCTTCTCATACCCGTAGCGTTCGCGCAGCAACCGTCCGATGGAGAACGGACGCCCGTCTTTCATGCCGTCGAAACGCACGACAACCACGCCGAGCTGCGGCAAAAACGGCTTGAGCTCGTCCAGATCGACATCTCCCGCGATTTCAACACCCACCTCGGACGCCTCGGCGAACAAGCTATTGTGTTCATTCTTGAGGCGCTCAAGAGTAACGATGGCACGCGCGCCTTTAACCGCGGCAGTGTCGTCGGCCAGGACTGTCCACGAATCTTCGATCGGTCCGTTACGATCAACGACCGGCATAGGCTTGCTCCTTAAACGGCTCGACGCCGACCCGGCGATACGCTGCGAGGAAGGTCTCGCCCGGCTCGCGCAGGCCGAGGTATGTATTGACGACGTTCTCGACCACATCGACGACTTCATCGGCGGTAAAGCCCGGTCCGATCAATTTACCGACGGACGCGGTTTCATCACCGGCACCGCCAAGCGTGACCTGATAAAGTTCCTGCCCGTTCCGATCTACGCCCAGAATACCGATGTGCCCGGCATGGTGATGGCCGCAGGCATTGATACAGCCTGAAATCTTGATCTGCAGAGGGCCGACATCGTACTGGCGATCCAAGTCCTCAAACCGCTCACTAATACGCTGCGATATAGGTATCGAACGCGCGTTCGCCAGCGAGCAATAATCAAGACCCGGGCACGCGATGATGTCCGAGACCAAACCGATGTTTGCCGTTGCGAAGCCGATGTCGCTCAACTTTTGCCACAGGGTGAACAGATCGGCCTGTTTCACATCGGCCAGGATCAAGTTCTGAATGTGGGTCACCCGCACCTCGCCGAAGCTGTACTGCTCGGCGAGATCCGCAACGCCTTCCATTTGTTCCGCTGTTGCATCACCCGGAATGCCGCCAATAGGCTTCAGCGACAAGGTTACGGCCGCATATCCGGGAACTTTGTGCGGATGCACGTTGGTTTCCACCCAGCGTGCGAACGCTGCATTCTCGGCCTTCGCTTTCTCGAAATCTGCAACAGGCACACTCAACGTCTCATAGGTCGGCGGCGCGAAGAATCTGCGGATGCGCTCTTCTTCTTCCGCCGGCAAGTTGACATCGGTCTTGCGAATTTCGGCCCATTCCTCTTCCACCTGACGGGTGAATTCTTCCGGTCCAAGATCGCGTACAAGAATTTTGATGCGCGCCTTATAGATATTATCGCGGCGG
>JAUIGX010000263.1 GCA_030432435.1 Alphaproteobacteria bacterium | reverse complement strand
GACCGACACCGGCGGACGCGCTGAGTACAAGGCTTTGAATTTTACGGTCATCAAAGAAAAAGGAGAGGATGCCTTTGCCTATCGGCTGTCCTACACACTTTCGAGTTTGAAGAATGACACCGATGACATTAATTTCCGGGCTCAGGATTCAAACAACTTCGCGGCGGATTATGGACCTTCCCTCAACGACCGCACTCATACGGTCTCGGGGATACTGACGGTATTTCCTCTAAAGAATCTGTCTCTGACGCTGGCGGGTCTTGTGCAGAGCGGTCAGCCCGTAAACTTTGTGCCCGACGCCGCGACGTTCGGCACCTTAGACCTCAATGGCGATGGCCAGTCCTTCGGCGAAGGGTTTGTCGGAAACTCAGACCGCTTTCCCGGATCAACGCGCAATAGCGGACGCTTGCCGTGGGCGAAGACGTTCGACATTGGCCTTCAGTACGCCGTCCCGGTCCCGGAGGGACTCTTGGAGCTACGTACAGACCTGTTCAACATTTTCGACGCCAATAATTTAAGTGGCTATCCTGTAAACTTTACACAATCCAATCAGGTTCAGATTGGCGGGGGCGCGCCCTTTACCCAGCGCAGCGCAGCCCCGCCTCGAACATTGCAGGTCAGCGCTCGTTACGTTTTTTAAGGGCAGGCTTGCGGACAACACAACGACAGCGATAGCCGCCGTGACCTTTCGGGCTATCGGCGCTAATCTGCCGCCCAGTCCCACTGTATTGCCTGGCGCATCTATGCACATTGTCTATCTACATCAGTACTTCACCCCGGCAGACGGGGTTGGATCGACACGATCCTACGAAATGGCGCGACGGCTGGTGCAGGCCGGACATAAGGTTACGTTGGTAACGTCCAATGCGTTCTTCCCGTCAGACTACCGGTTTGACCATCTCGTAAACGATCTTGTCATCGACGGAATCGACTTGAAGGTTATCCGGGTCGCATACTCCAATCGACAGTCTTATTTTCGGAGAATTCTCGCCTTTTTCCAGTTCGCCTTCTTGTGCGCGCTGGTGGCCATGCGCATTCGAAATGTTGACTTGGTTTTTGCCACATCAACGCCTCTCACAATCATGATACCGGGTATAGCCGTGAAGTGGCGTCACGCTGTGCCGATGGTTTTCGAGGTCCGTGATCAATGGCCAAAAGTGCCAATTACTCTCGGAATTTTGAAAAACCCGCTTGCTGTCATCGCCGCGCAATGGATGGAACGAACCGCGTATCGCCAGTCTGCGCATATCGTTGCGCTCTCACCCAGCACGCGGGACGAAATTGTCGCCATGGGCATCCCCGCGGATACCGTCTCCGTTATCCCGAACTGCTCTGACACAGATCTTTTTCGCGTAGATCACGCTGTAGGCGGCCGATTCCTCGACCAGCACCCTCATCTGAAAAACAAAAAAATTATCGCCTACGCGGGCACCCTCGGTTTCGCGAATGGCGTTGATTATATCGTTCAGCTAGCCGCGCGCATGAAGAGCCGCGATTCAGAAATCTGTTTTGTCATCGCCGGAGACGGCGCGAAGCGCGATGACCTCGGAGCTCTGGCCGAAAAGCTTGGCGTCTATGGGGAAAATCTTTGGATATTGGCTCCGCTGCCGAAAAATCAGGTGCCCGCCCTTTTGGCAGCGGCCACCGCCGTGTGCTCAACATTTATTCTCGAAGCCGCACCATGGCCGAATTCCGCAAATAAGTTCTTTGATGGCCTCGCCGCTGGCAAACCAATCATCATCAATTACCTGGGTTGGCAAAAAGAGGTTCTGGACCATAGTGGCGCCGGCATTGCCTTGCCGCCTCTCGACTTGGATAGAGCCGCAGATGAGCTAAAATATTTCTTGGACGATGAAGCCGCGCTTGCAAAGTCCTGCGCCGCATCATCTCTGTTGGCCGATACACACTACAACAGAGCGCATTTAGCCGGGGAGTTGCGTCGCATATTGGAAGAGGCTGGGGCTCCACCGCATAATCGCAAATCCTCACCGAAGTCCCGCGAGTATGCGATGTACGAGACCCCGCTCTCTCAGCGCCAGGTCAAAAGGGCTTTACCTTGCCGACAAAAGCAATAGCGGCCAGCAATAGATAAAGCGCCACCATAGCCATCATGGTGTGAGTGGCGGCGCGCACAATGGCCTCTTCTCGCTCAGGCGTCGGGCCATACCGTTCGAGCTCTGCAAACGGAGCAAAAAACGGTCTAAAGCATAGATCAACGGCAATCGTGGTCCAGAACACCAGCCCGACAAGAAAGAGTTTTGTCGCAAACCATGTTTCATCAATCGGCGCACCGGTCGCCAGAGAGTTTAGGCCGTAAACGACAAAGCCCAATCCTGCGACTGCTTTAAAAAACAAATCTAAATGTCGAAGCGTGGAAGCAGCGGGGAACCCGGCCGCACGGACATGCGCGATGATAATCAACAACCACACCGCGCTTATGGCCCAACTGGCTGTTTGCAGACCCGGGGTCAACGGATACACATTGATTGCTCCCGTCAGCTCAATACCAACGGGAAGTATAAGCGCGAAGCAAACGCGGGGGACAACATGGGTAATGGTCGCCACTTTGAGAAGCGCAGCCCGCGCCTCATAATTCATCCGCGCACGCCGCATCAGCGCGGTGCTGACAAAAACGCCGAGTTCAGCACCAAGCCAAAACACAAATAAAATAATATGTACGTAGCCCCAAAAAATTGCGCTGGTCATCGCGAGAACCCCATTTCTCCGATCGTCAGCGCGCAGCCTACTACATTTTCTCGGCGGCAAAAACTGAGGACACCATGATCTCGTGAGACATTCACCGGTCCCAGCTCCTTTCCCGTATCCACTGCATCGCAATCACTCCTGCGAAAAACAATGTGACATAAATGCGGACGTCCTCGGCTGCGGTTTTAAGCTGATGCATCAATATGCTGAACTCAATCGCGGATATATATGATGGGCCAGAAAGGCCCGCGATGAGGTTCGCAAATCCCACGCTCTCCGCGATATCGAAGACAACTGCAATAAACGGTGTAAACAGTATTCCGCCACCCTGCAGAAACATGAAGGTGCGATTTGGCGAAACCGAGAACATCCAACGCCACAGAAGCATAAAAAATACAGACGCCGACAAGGCGAGAGGAATTTCAGTCGCGACAAATAGGACATACGCATGCGTGGCCCCTAAACCGTAAGCGCCTAATTGAATTGCTATCGCAACCGCGCTCAAGGGTTCCTGTGTATCAAACGGCCTGAACCCGGCGATACACTCAAAGTAGGGCAGTGCTATTGTCACCTGAACAAATAACAGAAAGCCGACAGTAGCCAGTGCGAAAATCGCGCGGTGTCCCACCGAGGAGTCCCGCCAGATTTTTATTAAATTCATTTCAACTCAAGGCTTCGTTTTTTGCCATTTTCTATGGCAGAGAATAGCCTTTTGACGCAGCGCTGAGAACATTCCGTAGCCTTCCAAAGGAAGCGCCTGATTCCAATCTACCCCCAAAGTTTTCTTGCGCCCGTCGCTGAAGGATGGGCACACTTACTCTGAATAGCGGAGGGGGTAAGCTATGAAAGCAAGCTTTCTGACTGGATTTAGAGCCCTGGTTTTCGCCCTGGGCGCCTTTGCACTCCTTGCAGCAAGCGGTATCGAGGTCAAATC
>JAUIGX010000030.1 GCA_030432435.1 Alphaproteobacteria bacterium | reverse complement strand
TATACTCGAACAACGTGTACCGGATTATAGATTCCACGGCCTCCAAGGATCCCATCCCCCGCATCATTCGCACCCGCGCGATCTCGACGATCCCGCCGGATATGCGACCTCTGTTCTACTTCGAGCCGTTGGACAATATCTCGACGAGCACCATGAACATCTGGCTAGGTCTCGCGTTAAAAGACAGAGTACAGACGGTCGCCGTACCATATGCCAACGGATTGTTGCTGCTTGGTGCCAAAGAAGACGTTTCCGCCGCGCTCGAGATCATAGACATCCTGGATCAGCCATATTTGGCTGGGTATAGGAGCCTCAAACTCTCTCCCGCATTCTGGAGCGCACAAAAGCTATCTGCGCAACTGGTCGAAATAATGACCGCGGAAGGATACAGCATTGGCATCGGTGGAGCCGGACAAACAGCCGTTAAGCTTATTCCTGTTGATGCCCTCAATATTATTATTGCCTTCGGCACCGGAGAGGAGGCCCTGCAGCATGTCTTGCAATGGGCGGCCGACCTAGATCAACCCGGCCAAACTGTCGGGGATAAGGGCGTATACTACCACCAAGTCCTCAATGCCAAAGCCAAGGATATCGCCGACATTATGGAAGGGTTTCTTGACACGACCCTGTCGACAAACGGCGAGAGTCCAAATGTGGCTGCAAGTGGAGCGCAGAGAATCAAGGTTGATGAACCTCGCAATGCCCTTATTTTCGTGGGAAGTGCCGAGGAATACGCTCAGTTTCGTACAATTGTCAGCCAAATGGACCGAGCCCCACTTGAAGTCATGATTGAGGCCACCATCGCCGAGGTAACGCTTAGCCGCGGTGAAAATTTAGGCGTGGTTTTTGAATTCGATGATGGAGCTACAAGTATTCCAAACCGCACATCCGTAGCCACAGGCGAGGAGGGTATCTTCTTTAGTCTGATTCGTGACCGCGCATCGCTAATCTCTCGAGTAAACGCGCTCGCTGACTACGACCGGGTACAAATCCTCTCAAGCCCTCGTCTGGTAACCAGCAGTGGCAAGACCGCCTCCATTAATGTCGGCACGCAGGTTCCGATTATCACCACGCAGCAGACCGACCCATCTGGACAGGTGGGCGGAACAAGCTCGATCCTGCAATCCATTCAGTATCGGAGTACGGGTGTCACGCTCAACATCGCGCCAACCATTAACTCCAATCGGCGCGTGGAACTTAACGTGTCTCAAGATGTCAGCGAAGCGCAGGCGAACAGCTTATCCGGCATACAAAGTCCGATTATTTTAACCCGCGCCATAGAGACAACCCTATCTCTCAATGACGGAGAGACTGTCTTACTTGGTGGCTTGATATCTGAGAACTACAGCACCGGGAACTCGGGCGTTCCATACCTGAAAGATATACCGTTTCTAGGGAGTCTTTTTAAGACCGAGTCCAGAGGCGTAGACCGCACTGAACTCATTGTCCTGTTAACGCCCTATATTATTGACAGTCCGGAGACCTCCCGCCAAGTACGAGATGCTTTCCGTGATCGGTTAGGAGAGTGGGCCAGCCCCGTTGGTGATGCAGAGCAAGTAATGGAGAACGAACAATGAGTTTGCGGTTACTCGCGTGCTGTATAGTTGCAGCTACTTTAACGTCTTGCACAGCGGGTTCCCCAGACAGGCCGCCTGAATCGGCATCGACAGGCCAGCCGGCACCCAGCTCTCCGCAGGCGATAGAAGATTTAACGCAGCTGACTATGGCCGAACTAGAGCAGCGCATTGCCGCGGGCGATACAAAAGCAAAAGCTGAATTGGGCGCCAGATACGGCAGAGGCGAAGGCGTTGAGCAAGACCTGGACAAAGCTATAGAGATACTAAGAGAGACTGCCGCCACAGGTGAACCTGAAGCCGAGTTTTTTCTAGGCACGGCTTATTATAGCGGTCTCGGCGTACCCCATAGCGAGGCAGAGGCCGTTATGTGGTTTGAGAAGGCTGCCGCCAAAGGCCACGCCGCTGCTCAGTACTGGCTCGCCGTCCTGATTAAAGAGGGCCGCGGCGGAATTAGCCCGAGCTGGAGCGCGGCCGTGCCCCTCCTCTGGGAGTCTGCAATGCAAGGGCATGGCGATGCAGAATTCCTCCTCGGGTACGCCTATCAAACCGGAGCGGGCGTTGAAAAAAACGTTGAAGCCGCTGCCTATTGGTATCGCCGCAATTTAAGTAAGGCCTACAACAACAGATCGCACTTCAACCTCGCGCTAATGATTAATCAGGGCGAGGTAGAGTGGCGTCCAGGGGACCCGGAAGGCCTCAAGCCGCCATCGGCCGTGGAACATTGAGCAAAAATCTCTCAAAGTGTACGGACCGATCCCATTCTCAAATATAGCTTCATTATATCAATGTCTTAGCGGGGTTGCCGCACCTGGTTGAAGCCCCTATAACCGAGGCACCTCTTAGCGCACCAACGGTCACTCATATCCATGGCAACCCCTGACCAACCTACATCAGCGACACCGGCTACGGACACTTTTTGGCAAAAAGCGACCGAAGCTGTTCGTGCTGGCGACAATGACACAGCAATCACTTGGTTTCGGCAATGCCTGGATCAAACCCCCGACCACCCGCTCGCCGCGCTCAATCTCGGAATTTTGCTGGCAAATAAGAAAGACTATCGCGAGGCAATCTCCCTCCTTGAGCGAGCAGTAAACTTAAGCCCAAATCTGAACAGCGTAACAGCCCTGGCCAGCGCGCTGTTGCGCGCCGGCCGCACAGACGACGCCATTCGATATCTCAAAGATATTGTTAAATCGGTTCCAGGCCACGTTCCGACACTTCTTCAACTAGGCGAAATCAGCGATCAGCGCGGAGATCGCAAAAGCGCCCGGGAATATTACCGGCAAGCCACGGTAGCGGACGAAACCGATCTAAATGCCGCGACAAAATACGCCATCGCGTCGTGGGCCGATGATCCGGCGGAAACGGCAGCTGTCCTCGACAAACATCTAGCACGGACTGATCTTGACGCTGGGGGCCGTGCTAAAATTCTTCTTGGCTTGATTATCTACAAGGAATTTCACGAACGGATTAAGCGTGGCTTGATGCCGTATCACGCCACCGATCTCGAAGAGTTGTTCTTTACCTATACGCAGCGTGAATTTACCGAGCTTAAAAAACTTTGCCTGGAAGATGCGGAACAGAACCCCACCAGCCCAAGCGCACAGATCAAGAAGTTCATGGCGCTATTTTGCTCGGGGGATCGCGTCGGCGCACAAAAAACTCTCGCCGGATTTCAAAGTACGGTGGCCGGGCAGGTTTGGGATGCCGTCACTTTTGACCCTGCGTTTTATCAAATGCTTGAGCAGTTTACCGAGGCGGACCTCGTTAAGGGTTTACCCCCGGTGCAAGAAATTATAACTGCCGAGTTTTCAGATAAGCCCGTCGCCTATCTGTCCTGCAATTACACGTATTTCGAAAACTTTGCGGCGCCGATGTTACGCTCTCTGGCCGATATAGCACCAGGTGAGCAGGCTCACGTACACATCATGGATGCGACCGAAGAGCAGTTGGCCGCGGCAACTGCGTTTTGCAAGAGTCTCAAAAATATAGCGGTTGCACTCTCCGTCGAACAACCAGGCGTCGACAAGCAAGGCATTATGGTAGCGCGTTCATACTACCACGCCATTCGATTCATTCGATACTACCAGCACCTCGTTCACTATAAGCGCACCCTTTGGCTCATGGATGTGGACGCTCTGTTCAACCGCAATCCAAATGTGATGTATGAAATCTTAGGCCAAAAAGATGCGGCCATGCGCATTCGGGCTGGCCGTTTGGAGCCGTGGAATCAGTTTAATGCCTGCATTGTAGCTGGCACACCCAGCGCGCCAAGCCTCGCTTACTTCCGCTTAATCGCCGCCTATATTGCCCATTTTTATCAAAAGAAGGGCTTGCGCTGGGGAATCGATCAACTAGCTATGTATGGTGTTTTTGAATACATGCGCGATGAGGGTCGGGCGCCTGAATTAGCTTTTCTAGGCGACAAGGCAATCGACTACGACTATCTGGAAGACGGAATCGTTTGGTGCAACTCAGGGCGCAATAAGTTTCTTCATCTCCAGCGCAATCCCGATGGGTCCATAGCCGTCGATGATCCGGATCGCGCCGCTTATATAAAACTGTTCGATAAATACTATACGCCGCTAGGCGGTTGAGGCAGAGAGGCGCGGCATGGATAGCGATTTATTTTCGACCCAGTTGATAGTCACGGTGATCATTCTTCTGGTCGAGTTCGCCCTGTTCGGGATTTGTTACGTTCAGTCTAAGAAGCCCGCAGACCCGTTGAAGCCGCGCCTTATCCCTTACGCACTTATCATGGTAATACTCTCGGCAGTTATTCTGGCAACTTTAGCTCACATTGTCAGCGTTGTGACCGGCGAACAGGTCCAACCGCGCCGGCCGAAGGGTATGAGATAGCCAAAAAATAGGCGTCAGCGCTTGGTTAGCTCACCGGGCGCGTCGGCTGTATCATCGCCGTCTCAGCGGTCCAGCCCATAGCCGTATCTAAAATTGCGTGCAGAATGGCTTGATGTGCCGTTTCCACAAAACCGTAGGCGCCTGCCTCAACAAAAAAATTGACGTCGCCGGCTTTTCTGAGCGCGTTGCCGGCCGAAAATCCGCTGAGCGTCACAACAAAGCAGCCGCGCGCCCGCGCGGCGTTAACGGCGTTCAGGATGTTCTTTGATTCACCTGAGCTGGATATGGCGATCAATACATCGCCCTCCGCCCCCAGCATTTCCACCTGTTTTGCGAAAACCTGATCGTATCCAAGATCGTTCCCAAGGCAGGTCAGCGAGGATGCATCGTTGAAGGTCAATGAACGCACGCCACCATTCTTGGAAAAATCGATTGCCATGTGCCCCGCAATACCCGCTGAACCACCGTTCCCGACGAACATGACCTTGTTGGGACCGTGTACGATACGGCTCATAGCCGCGCGCACGCGGGCCATCCCCTCGTCCATGGGCAGCTCGCCTTCTCCGGCAGCTGTTACCTGCGCGGAAAGCAGCGTCTGGTGGAGTGCATCGGTATAAGCGCGAAAAAGCGGCGACATTTTAGCCCTTTAAAACTCTGCCGGGACCAACACCGGATACCGGTGCGCCCTATATACGTTCATTCTAACTGCTTACAAGCTGGGACTCTACCGGCACTTGACCCGAAATCGGCGGCGAGGTACCACACGTACTGTGGTGATTTGGAGACTGGATTGCGGCCACGTTAAAAACCGCTAAAAGGTCGAGGGCAAGCGCCCCCGCCGGAACCGGTCGGGGGCTATTTTTTTGCCGAAAAATGGCCCTAAAAAACCTAAGGAAACGGCCATGACCGCAGATCAACAAACACAACGAGGGTGGAGCCCGCAAACACAGATGGTGCGCGGCGCTACCGAGCGTAGTCAGTTTTCGGAGACCGGCGAAGCCATATTCATGACCTCGGGTTATGTTTATGAGAATGCTGAAGAGGCCGAGTCCGCATTCAAGGGCGATGTCGAGCGCTTCGTGTATTCGCGTTTTCGCAACCCCACGGTCGCTATGTTCGAAAAACGGCTGGCGCTGATCGAAGGGGCTGAAGACTGCCGCGGCACCGCCAGCGGCATGGCCGCAGTCTATGCCGCGCTCGCCTGCCATCTCAGCGCCGGTGACCGGCTTGTTGCCTCCCGCGCTCTATTTGGTTCCTGCCACTACATATGCGCCGATTTGCTGCCGCGTTTCGGCATTAAAGTAGACTTCGTCGATGGCGCCGACATGGCGCAGTGGGAAGCCGCCTTGTCCTCCCCGGCTAACGCCGTGTTCTTGGAAACGCCGTCCAACCCCGGCCTTGAGGTGATTGACCTTTCCACGGTCTGCGAACTCGCTCACAAGGCCGGTGCATTGGTCATCGTCGACAACGTGTTCGCGACGCCGCTCTTGCAAAAGCCGCTGCGCTACGGCGCCGATGTCGTTGTCTATTCCGCGACTAAGCACATCGACGGCCAGGGACGTTGCCTCGGCGGCGCCGTTCTTGGCACGAGCGAGTTTATCGTCGAGAAACTCACGCCCTTTTTCCGCCACACCGGCCCCAGCCTATCGCCTTTCAATGCTTGGATTCTCCTCAAGGCGCTAGAAACACTTGAGTTGCGTGTGACGCGGCATTGCGACAATGCCTTGGCTGTGGCCCGTGCTTTGGAAAAACAAAAAGCACTATCTCGCCTTCTATATCCCGGCCTCGAGAGCCATCCGCAATACGATCTCGCTACAGCGCAAATGTCGGCCGGCGGCTCGATCATTGCGCTGGAACTCGCCGGCGGCAAGGAGGCTGCATTCCGCTTTCTCAACCGGCTCAAGCTTGTCGACATCTCTAACAACCTCGGCGATGCAAAAAGCCTGGCGTGCCATCCCGCAACCACAACCCATCACCGACTCGCCCCTGAAGATCGCGCACATCTTGGTATAACCGAAGGATTCGTGCGACTTTCGGTCGGCCTGGAAGATGCGGGCGATCTAATTGCAGACGTCACTCAAGCGCTCACTTAGCGCGATCAAAGCCATTGAGTTAAAAGGGCTTTTCTAACCTCAGGTGCACTGTGGAAACTTACGCCCGGTAGGGTAAAATGAAGCTCGTTTAGGCAAGGTAGAATCTGTTCACATGTACGAAAAAGTCACACGAAATATTTGCGTCTCGGTGCGTCCCTTTTATCTGGAAGAGCAATCCGCGCCCGATGAGGACCGCTTTGTCTGGGCTTACCGCGTCAACATCGAGAATCGCAGCGAAGATACCGTTCAACTGCTTCAGCGCCACTGGCGTATTACCGACAAATTTGGGCGCCTACAGGAAGTGAATGGACCCGGCGTGGTCGGCGAGCAGCCGGTCCTGAAGCCCGGCGAATCTTTTGAGTACACCAGCGGCTGCCCGCTCGAAACTCCGTCGGGAATCATGGCCGGCACCTACGAGATGGGCACAACCGGCGGCGAAAAGTTCAATATCGAAATCCCGGCGTTTTCTCTCGACAGCCCCTACGACACGGCCGCCATCAACTAACAGTCGGACCAAGCCCCCAACACAGGGCTCACACCTCGGCAACTGCCCGCGCAAGTGCCGGACCCGGCTTGAAAGGTATTTTCAATGACGCCTCCTCCTGTCGCATCCTCTCGGCCTATTCCTAAAGATCACCGCGAAGGCGGTGGCGCGACCGCTCGGCCAAGCCGAGCCGATGCCGAAGCTGCAGCCCGCACCCTGATTTGCTGGGCGGGAGACGACCCGGACCGTGAAGGGCTGCTGGACACCCCGGCCCGCGTGGTCCGGTCCTACGAAGAGTTTTTTATTGGCTATTCGCAAGACCCTGAAGAAATACTGCGTACGACCTTCGAGGAAACCGAGGGCTACGACGAAATGGTTGTGCTCAAGGGTATCGCGTTCGAGAGCCACTGCGAGCACCACATGGTGCCGATCATCGGTAAGGCCAGCATCGCGTACCTCCCCAACAACCGCGTCGTCGGCATTTCAAAACTGGTACGTGTCCTCGAGGCTTATGCCAAGCGCCTGCAGATTCAGGAAAAGATGACGGCGCAAATCGCCAATGCCATTAACGAGGTGCTCAATCCCAAGGGCGTGGCCGTCGTGGTCGAGGCGGAACATCAGTGCATGACAACCCGCGGCGTTCAAAAACCGGGGGTCGCCATGGTCACCTCGACCATGTTGGGCGCCTTCCGCGACGATGCTTCCACGCGGCGCGAGTTTTTGGCCTTTATAGGCAGAAATTAGATGGATGCCCGCCGAGCAGCTTAGCGGACGTAGTCTCTCATGCCTTGATAGACGCGCGGGATTAACTCCTGATCCAGGCTATCAAAGGCTTGCTTCACCATTCCGGCCCACACAATCTGCTTGTCCGTTTCGGTGGCGTCTTCCGGAACCGTATGCGTATTCCAGGATTTGCCGCTGGCCGAGGCAACTACCTTGCCGCTTGCGTCAACGATTTGCACTTCGACTTCCAGGGTCGCTTCGTATTTAGCGGCCTGTTCTTTCTTGAAGGCGCCGCCAATCCCGGTTTTCACCGGCAATAGCTCTTCGATCAGATCACCTTCCTTAATCGTCACACGTAAGGCACTGGGTGTATTGCCGGTCAGCTGAAATCTCTTATCCGCCCAGCTCTTCGCCGCTGCCTCAAAGCTCACCGGCGAACGATGGCCTACATGCGGATAGTCCCGCGGCGGCGCACCGGAAAAATTTACATTGACCGAAGTGGCATCGACATTCACCACGGCGTTCGATGCAAAACTCACCTGCGTCGGGACGGTCGGCGCAGGCGAAGAGCCGCACGCACTCAAAAGCCCGCCTGCCACAACAGCGGCGGCAACGCATTTCAATGTTAGAAAGTGTTTGCGGTTCATGAGCGGTCACCCTTTTCCTCAGGTCGATGCTTGGCGGCAAGAGCGTCGAGTTCGCTCTCCAGAAAGGTGTAGTTTGCATGACAAAACTCACAAGTCATATGCACTTCACCGTCCACCGCAAAGGACTTCATTTCCTGCACTGGAAATGAGGCAATTATGCGTTCGCTACGGGCCCGCGAGCACCGGCACTGGGCAGACAGCGGTTTCGCCGTCGTTACCCGAACGTCCACCGTACCATAAAGCCGCGCCAAAAGCTGGAGCGGGGACAGGTCAAGATCCAGCATTTCAGCGTCCGTCAGGCTGCCCAGAAGGATCACCGCCGCCCGCCAGGCGTCCTCCATGTCCTCGGCATCATAGTGCCGTACACCGCCGTCTTCGGGCATGCGCTGAACAATCAGCGCGGCCGCCGACCACGACCCATCAGCACCATCCGGCGCCGACACCGCAATTTTCAATGCCGAGTCCAATTGCTCGGACTGGCGAAAATAATGATGCACGGTGTCGGCTATGGACTCCCCGGCCAAATCGACAATGCCCTGATAGCGCTCGGTATCCGGCCCTTGATCGACGGTAAACGCGAGGTGTCCTCCGCTTCCAAGCAAACGCGGGCGGGCGCCCTCTAGTCTCGGCCGAGCCAATTCCGTCGCAAGCTCGTCTTCGTCGAACTTTACGCAGCCACGCAGGGCACCATCGCTGGTGACATCGACCACCAGGGTCCGAACCGGACCCTGGCCCTGAATCTGGAACGTGAACACGCCCTCGTATTTAAGACCGCCCGCCAACGCCACGGCTGCTACCATGGATTCCGCAAGAAGAGCCGCGATAGGCTCGGGATCGTTATGGCGCACCAGAATTTCGGTGGCCGCAGCGGTCAGACGCACCAACCGGCCACGAAAAGCCCCCTCATTGATCAGGAACGGAAGGCATACGTCGGCAACGTCAAAAACAGCGGACTTCTCCGCCGTCATGACAGGCACCACAAAAGAACTCCCTTTTGCGCGTGCAGCCGATTGCCCGCCTCATCCCAAATAACAGACTGCGGCCCGTCTATCACCGCCTCGGTCACTTCCTCGCCGCGGTGGGCCGGTAAACAGTGCATAAACACGGCATCGGGTTTTGCCTTCGCCATCAAAGCCTCGTTTACCTGAAAAGGCCCGAGTTCATTGTGCTTATCTGCAGCAGCGTCGCCCATGGACACCCAGGTATCCGTAACGACGCAATCGGCCCCGTTCACCGCTGCCAGCGGGTCGGTGCCAACGCTGATCTTCGCACCTTTGTCGCGTGCCCAGGCGACTGCGCGCGCTGAGGGCTGGAGCGTATCCGGGCAGGCAAGCCGTAGTTCGAACTCGAACTGGGCCGCCGCATGAATCCAGCTTGTTGCCACGTTATTGCCGTCACCCGACCACGCCACCACGGCCCCTTTAATGGACCCTTTGTGTTCTTCAAAGGTCAGAATGTCGGCCATGATCTGGCAGGGATGAGACTCATCCGTCAAACCGTTGATGACCGGCACCGTTGCATACTCGACCAGGTCGCGCAGTTTCTCGGGCGCCGATGTGCGAATCATGATTGCGTCGACGTAGCGCGAAAGCACGCGCGCAGTATCGGCGATGGATTCACCACGGCCGATCTGTGTGTCTTGCGGCGAAAGCGTCACGACCGAGCCGCCCAGCTGCTGCATACCTACTTGAAAAGATACCCGCGTGCGCGTCGATGGCTTTTCAAACAGCATGGCCAGCGTTTTGCCCACCAGCGGCAGGGGCGTACCTGCGCCGTCCTTCTTGACCGTCGCTGCGCGCGTCAAGATGCCGCGCAGAGTCTCCGGCGCCAGAAGATCAATATCTAGAAAGTGCTTAAGGTCTTTGGTCATATCGCCTCGCTTCGCTGTCCGGGAGCCGTTAGCTCGCCAGCTCAGCGGCGGATTTGTCGAGAATGGTGATTGCAGCATCAATTTCCGCATCCCCGATGGTCAACGGCGGCAGCAACCGCAACACGTTGTCTCCGGCCGGTACCGTCAACATACCGTTGGCAAGAACCTTGGCGACAACATCCGTATTGGTCAGTTTGCACTTCAGGCCGATCATCAAGCCCTTGCCGCGAACACACTCAAAGACCGTGTCGTGTTTCTCGACCAACGCCTCAAGCTTTGCCCACAGCTTGTCCGCCGTCGCGGCAACCCCATCCATGAAGCCTGGCGCCAGCAGAACATCCATCACTGCGTTCGCTGCGGCCATGGCCAGCGGATTGCCGCCAAAGGTCGAACCGTGCGTTCCGGGCGTCATGAACTTCGCCGCACGCTCGGTCGCAAGGCATGCGCCAACCGGAAAGCCGCCGCCAAGACCTTTCGCGAGCGCCATAAGGTCGGGCGTCATATCGGACCACTCATAAGCAAACAGTTTGCCTGTACGGCCAAGGCCGGTCTGCACTTCGTCGAAAATCAGAAGCAGGCCGAACTCGTCGGCCATCGCCCGAAGACCTTTCAGATATTCAATATCCGCCGGCACAATGCCGCCTTCGCCTTGTACAGGCTCAACCACCACCGCAGCCGTTTGCGGCGTAATCGCTGCACGCGCTTCATTCAGATTACCAAACGCCACCTGATCGAAGCCGTCCATCTTGGGCGCAAAGCCATCCAGATGCTTTTCCTGACCGCCGGCGGCAATGGTCGCCATGGTCCGACCGTGAAATCCGCCCCGGGCCGTAATAACCCGGTACTTATCTTTCGCGCCTTGCGCCTGATGAAACCGCCGCGCCGTCTTTAGCGCGCACTCCATGGCCTCGGCGCCCGAGTTACAGAAAAACATGGTATCGGCGAAGGAGTTCGCCACCAGACGGTCCGCCAACTTTTCCTGGCCCGCAATGCGGTACAAATTGGATGTGTGCCACAGCTTATCGGCCTGATCTTTCAAAGCGGCCACCAGATGCGGATGCGCGTGGCCAAGGACGGTCACCGCAATACCCGATCCGAAATCCAGAAAGCGGCGACCATCGGTCGTGGTCAGCCACGCTCCCTCGCCCCGTTCAAAAACCAGATCTGTCCGCCCATAAGTGGGCATCACTGCGGAAATGTTCACGACTTCGCCCCTACTGCTTGGTGACGACTATTGTGGGCTCCATGCCCCGACACACACTGAAACGGAAAAAAGTAAAGGGCGGTCACTGACCGCCCAAGACCCCGAATTCATACGCCAAACGGCGCTGTTGTCAACGGTTCACGGCCCCAGAGAACAGATTCATCACTAATATGCCGCATAAGATAAGCGCCATGCCGATGATCGCGGGGAAATCCAGCGTTTGTTTGTAAACAAGCCATCCAAACAGCGAAATAAGTACGATTCCAAGGCCGGACCAGATTGCGTAACTCACCCCCACCGGTATGACCTTCAGGGTTAACGACAAGCAATAAAAGGCAACGGCATACCCGATCACCACCACCAGGGACGGCCAGGGACGGGTAAATCCTTCAGCGGCTTTGAGCGCCGTTGTCCCGATCGTTTCCGCGATCACCGCAATCAACAGGTATGTGTAGGCTGCCGCCATGTCAGGCTTTCAGTTTGTAGCCGCTTCTGACAACGAGATATGTCCAGACAAAGATCGCGATATTGACCGCGATCATGACAACAAGGCCGATCAGCGGCTGGCTGGAGTCTTGCCCTAAAAAGCCGTAGCGAAATCCGTCGATGTTGTAGAAGAACGGATTGTAATGCGCCATGAATTGCGCCCACTCGGGCAACCGGTCGATCGTATAGAACGTGCCCGACAAAAACGTCAGCGGCGTAACAATGAAGTTCGTGACCGCTGCC
Organism: Alphaproteobacteria bacterium; assembly: GCA_030432435.1. GTDB lineage: Bacteria > Pseudomonadota > Alphaproteobacteria > Rhodospirillales > Rhodospirillaceae > UBA11612. Next base: position 8,080 of record JAUIGX010000030.1, on the reverse strand, counting down.
ATGTGGTCGAATTTATCTGCCCACACGGCCGTCAAAATACCGGCCATGGACATAAAGAGGCATCCCGCAACCGCGTGAAAAATGATAAACCCCAGGTGGTGCAAGTGAAACTCGGCAAACGACATCATCACAACACCGGCCACCAGGCCAACGATCAGTCCGCGTGTAACGCCGCCCAGGGTCCAGGCCAGCGTCAATTCCATGGCGCTGAGGGGCGGCATCAGCACATCCACAATGTTACCCTGCACTTTTGAAACCAGGATGGACGAGGACGTATTGGCGAATGCGTTCTGGATCATGGTCATGATCACAAGGCCTGGCACCAGAAAGTCTTCGAAGGGATAGCCGGCAACAATTGTGCTGCCGCGCCCGAATGCAAATACCATCACCAGCAAGAACATCATGCCGGTAATGACGGGTGCCAGAACCGTCTGAAAAAGCACTTTCCAAAACCGTCGCACCTCCTTGAGGTACAACTCCCACATACCGCGCCAATTTATGGCGCCCATGGTGCGCGGGTGCGGAATGGTGAAGTTCAAATCGGAGACGGAGGGTTTATCGTGCATGATGCAAGGATTTACTAAAATCTTCTGTATTGTTTACAAACCTTAGCACATATCTTTAGACCATGCCCACATCCAGGCAAAAGTCCAAAGTAGCCACGCCGAATGTCAACGCGCCCTCTCGTAAAGTGCCGCGCAAGATGACGCAAACACGGCTGGAGAATATTGCCATCTACTATCTTCAGCGTTACGCCAGCTCTGCGGAAAATCTGCGGCGCGTTTTGCTGCGCCGGGCGGATAAAGCGCTTCATGTCCACGGCGGAGATCGCGAAGAGATCAGGCAATGGATCGACGATCTTGTTAAACGCATGATCAGATCTGATGTGCTGAATGATCTTCGCTACGCCTTGGGCCGCGCCACGGCGTTGCGCCGCCTAGGCAGGGCGCCCGCAAAAATCCGCGCCCAACTCGCCGCGAAAGGTGTGAGCCAGCCTATCATCGACGATGTACTCGCCGAAACCGCTGTAACCGACACTGGGGAGGATGCTGCGTTGGAGGCCGCTTTAGCCTATGCCCGCCGCCGCCGTCTCGGACCCTTCAGCGAAAAGCCGGATACCCACGACGAAATTCGAGCCCAAAACAAGAAACACCTCGCCGCGCTCGCCCGCGCGGGCTTTACTTACGATGTTGCCCGCCGGGTGATGGAATTTGACGACGAATAGCTGCATGTAGACGGCGTATTGACCGGAGAAATTAATGTTCAAACACCTATCCGTTTTTGTCGCAGCCCTCGTGATGGGGTCGGGGTTCACACTGGCCGCCCAGCAACATCAGAGCGGCGAAGCCGCCTACCTCCAGCGCTGCGCACCCTGCCATATCAACACTGTTTCCGGCGAAGGGGGTGGCGACGAACGAGCGCCGACCTTGGAAGCAATCGGCTTCATGTCCCGCGAACGCGTGCGCACATCTCTTACCTCCGGATCAATGCAAACACATACGGAGGGTATAGAGCCGCAGACCTTTAATGAGTTGATGCTGTTCCTTGTACCCGACGACAACCCGTGAAAATCGTCGGAACACACGCTTGACCACAACCGAAACTCCTCATGCACCGCAACAGCCCTCTGGCGGATGGCGCGCATGGACCGGGTTCACGGCAATGTCTGTCGGTATGTTTCTCGCGATCCTCGATATTCAGATCGTGGCAAGTTCGCTCATAGATATCCAGTTTGCACTGTCCATTCCCCAGGACCGGCTCAGCTACATTCAAACTACCTATCTGATCGCCGAAGTGATCGCGATCGCGCTCACTGGATTTCTCACGCGCGTGATGTCCACCCGCTGGCTATTCACGGGCGCTATGGTCGGCTTCGTTCTAGCCTCGGTCGCTTGCGCCGCATCCGACACATATATGACCCTTTATTTTTTCCGGTTCGTCCAAGGACTATTCGGCGGGGCCGTAATTCCGATCATTTTCTCCGCCGCCTTCCTGATGTTCCCTAAACACCAGCAACCCCTCGCCACAGTCATCGGCGGCGGCTTTGCCATGCTGGCACCCACAGTTGGTCCGTTTATCGGAGGTTGGATTACCGAAACTCTCTCTTGGCACTGGCTGTTCTTGGTCAACATTGTGCCGGGTCTAGCGGTCGCCGCGATCGCTGCAACGCTTGTGCACATCGACAAACCGACATGGTCTTACGCAAGGAAACTCGACGGCTTTGCACTCGTCGTGGTCGTCGTTTTCCTGATGACGCTCGAACTTACGTTGAAAGAATCTCCCGGCCTTGGCTGGACCAGCGGCTGGACACTTGGGCTAGCCACTCTGTGCCTCATCAGCGGCTGGCTCGCCGTGCGCCGTTGCCTTTCACGCAACACGCCACTCATCGATTTTGCCGTGTTTCGCGACCGCACCTTTGCTGTCGGCGCTTGGTTCAGCTTTGTTCTCGGCATGGCGCTTTTCGGCGCCATATATCTCTTGCCGCTGTTCTTGGGAATTGTGCGCGGACACGGCCCCCTGACTATAGGCACAGTGATGATTGTTACCGGCATTGCTCAACTCGTAATCGCGCCCGCCGCCACGATGATGGAACAACGCATGCCTCTTCGCGCCATGACGGCGCTTGGCTTCACGCTTCTGGCGGCGGGGCTTATCTCGAACGGCTTTGCCACCTATGAATGGGACTTTGATCAATTGCTTGTTCCGCAAATACTGCGCGGGGCGGCTTTTATGATCTGCCTTCTGCCGATAACCCGCCTTGCCCTGGGTCAATTGCCCCCGAATAAGATCGCCAACGGGTCGGCCCTATTCAATCTCATGCGCAATATTGGCGGCGCGGTCGGACTTGCGCTCATCGATACGATTGTCGATATCCGCGCGGCCCATCATGGCGAACGCATCGTCGCAGCCCTGCAGGCCGGCAGCCGGGAGACCGCAAAATTCGTCGGGCTACCTTTAGACCGATTCAACGGCACGCCCATCGACAGCATTGACGCCGCTACCGGTGATCTCGTCGAACCGCTGGTGGAACGCGCCGCAGCTGTTGCCAGCTTCAACGATGCATGGCTAATTTTGGGAATACTGGTGTTGGGGTCGTTGTTTGCCCTGCCGCTGATGAAACGCGCAGATCAGAAAACATAGATCTGTTTTTCTAGAGCACTCCGTCCCGCTCTCATCAGCTTTTATGACCGTGCCGCCAACACCTTGTTCTCGGCACCAATGCGAACCCAAAGCATCAATGCGTTGAGAAGCGAGAAAACAACCGCCAACTCCCATGCATCCAACATCAGCGGGACAACGGCGATCTCCAACGAAACCACAATATAATTTGGATGCTTCACGAATTTATAGGGACCGCGGCGTACAAGCGGCAGATTGGGAATGGTGATAATGCGCGTTGTCCAGAATGGGCCGAGCGACGTGATCACCCAGGCGCGCAAACCAAGCAGCCCCGTATAGATCAATACGAAGAAAATGTTCATATGCGGCGGAAAGGCCAGCACCCAGGCCACCAGCGCCACCAGCCAACCCGTGTGCAAGGCCAGCATGAACGGATAGTGATCGGCACCCACTTCACGCGCGCCGTTTTCAAGAAGGCGCTTGGTGTTGCGTTTGGCGATGACCAACTCCATCACCCGCTGTGTGATGAGCACGGCGAGAATAAATGAAGGCAACCATGAGGGAGCAGCGAAATAATCCAGCATCGTATACATAGCCTCGCGCGTCAGGGAAAATCGAGCAAGCACATCCCGACAGAAAAGCCCGGGCCAAGAGCCGTCATGAGCTGACGACCCGTTGCGTTGCGTTGCAGGGTCTTTTCGAGCACAGCGAGCACCGTCACGGCCGACATATTGCCATGCTCGGCCAGCACCTCGCGCGCAAGGATAAGCCCTCCTTCGGGCAGATCGTAGCAAGCCTCAAGCGCCTCAAGCACCTTCTCCCCGCCAGGGTGTACAACCAGACCGTCCATGTCGTCCTGCGTCAGCCCGAGACCATGCAAAAATGCATCGGTCACACCGCGCATTTTATCGCGCACAAGATTTGGAATGCTGCGCGAAAAAATCACGCCAAGGCCGTCGTCTTCCATGCGCCAACCCATGACGTCACGCGAATCGGGCCACGTGTGCTCGCCCCATGCACGAATGTGCGCTTTTACCTTGCTATGTGCGCTCATTTCCGTGGTTTTAGCGTGCACAACAGCGTCGTCGTCACCGTCATTGCGCGCACAGCGCAGCACTATTGCCGCAGCGCCGTCGCCGAAAATGGTTGTTCCGATAATGTTGGCCTTGGAATCGTCTGCAGGACGGAAGGTTAAGCCGCACAATTCCGTGCATAAAAACAGCACCCAGCGCCCCGGCATCGCCCGCGCCATGGCCGCTGCGCGCGACAATCCGATGACGCCGCCGGCGCACCCTAACCCGAACACCGGCAGCCTTTGGACCGTTGGCGCCAATCCGAGCGGCTTTTGCAAAAGCGAATCAAGACTCGGTGTGACAATGCCTGTGCTCGACACCGTAACCGTCGCCGCGACATGCTCCGGCGCAACGCCCGCATCCTCAAGCGCTTTGCGGCCTGCTTCGGTAAGCAGCTTTATCGCATTGTCCTCGAACAGTTGCGCGCGTTCCGGCCAGCCGTGAGGCTCGGCATACCATTCGAGCGGCACGCACGAATTGCGCTGGCGCACGCCCGCGTTACCGTAACTCTTGGCCATACGCGTCATCAGTTCGGGGCGATGGCCAAAGACCTCCGCCGCCTTGGCCATCACTTCGTCCTGTTTCATGACGTAGGGCGGATACGCGGTGGCGAGGCCATGAATTTGCACCGGCGGCGCTGCATCAACTCCCGATACACGACCGGCAACGTCCAAAAGGGCTACTTTTCGATCTAAAACCGTCATTAATGCGCTCCCTTAGGTGCATCATGGCACTTAAACGGTGCATTAGGACTGCAAATTGGCGTTTTTTACGCACAAAACCGCTTAGTTTGCGGTACCTGGGGGCAACGGACAGTCCACAGGAAGCGCTTCTTCCTCAACCGGACTCTCGGTTTCGAGGCTTAAATCCTGCAACGCAGGGGCAAGGCGCGCGGATAGCGACTTCACAAAGCCCCCCCAGTGTTCCGGCGGTGCGAATGCCCAAGCTACAAAAACCCCCCGATTACGGTCGTAAATCGCGACATCTTCCAACGCCGTGAGCATTTCAAACGTCTTGGAGAGATTGTCTGATGCCCCGACACGCAGCCACTGCGGCCGAATCCCCAAATGCCAAATCGCATAGACACCACCACGGTCGGTGACGCCCGACGCCGCTGCGTCGAATTCCGATAGCCGCGGATAAACCTGGTCGGCTGGCTGCCAGAACGCACCTTCCTTGGACTCCCGAGGGGTAAAAACGCGCCCAAAAACTTTGGCAAGCGACGCTCTTGCAGACTTCGCCACCGGATTAGCCTGGCCCTGCGGATGTCGGCCGGTCCAGAACCGTGCGCGCCACGAAGTAATTGACCCACAACACGATGACGCCCGCAAAGATGATATCGCTCAGGAAATGTCCACCTTGCGCGATGCGCACAGATCCCATCACCAGACCGAACACGGTTCCGGCAACTATGCCCGTAAGTCTCCACTTGCGCGGCAACAGCCACGCATAGGCTGTCACCCAAAACGCAAGCGCTGCATGGCCCGAGACAAAGGAGCAGTTATGTCCGCACTCGTCGGCCACCCATAAGGGCGGGGTGAATGCGGCATCACCGCCGAACAACGTGATGTCTTTCGGGCGAGCCCGGCCCCAGTTCGGTTTCAGAAGAGCTTCAACTATCAGGCCCGGCCCCACCAGCAGCGTAATCATCAAGAAGACGGTCCGCGGCGTAGTAACGCCCCAGAACCACTGCTCGTACCAAATACCCGCGACCCAAAGGATGAGACAAAACACGAAGCTGCCGATGATAAGGACCGGCACTACCGAGCGTGCAAATTCCAGGATGCCGTCGGAATCCCAGGTGAAGCCGGTTCCCGGAATATAAAATATACCGCTGACCGCCAGATCGAGCTGCGGGAAAAACATAAACAGAAAAAGCAAACCCAGCACCCACCGCGCCGGGCGCTCGCGCATGTTGCGTAACGTCAACTTGACCACTTCAAGCAACTTCATCAGCCGTCCTCACGATGAAACAAATAAGTTAAGCCAAGAAGCCCGGCAACAGCCGTCGGTGCCCACGCCGCAAGAATGAGCGGCAATGTCGCAGACAAGCCAAGCGCATACGTAAAGCGGCTAAAGAAATAGAGGAGAAACCCCGTCGCAAGACCCGCCGTCCCGCGGATCGCCCAGTTGCTATGCCGCGCATTGGCCGTGAGACAAAACGCCGCAGCAACCAAGACCATTGCACACAGCATGAAAGGCGACGCCAAAAGCGAATGCCAATACAGCCGGTGAGGCAATGCGGAAAACCCAGAGATTTGCGAAAAATTGATGAACGTGGGCAGCGTCCAAAACGACATCGTTTCCGGCGCTTCAAAGCTGTTTTGAACTTGGCCCAACGTTATGGCCGTCGGAAGAAAGTACTGATCGTGAAATTCGGTTTTCTTGCCGGGCACCATGTCCCACACCTGATCCAGCCTCAAGAACCCCTCGACCAGCTGTCCCGTTGCGGCTTCGAACCTGCGGGATAAATGCTCTCCCGCATCCGTCTCAAAGATCGCAACGCGCGTTAAGAATAAAATGCCATCTTCCTGCCGGACATAATCGGCGTGAACCACTTTAGCTGAATCAGCATCTGCTTCACGCAGCCACAAACCGCCCTGCCCGATATTCAAGGTCGTTGCGTTGCTACGAATAAGCCCTTCTTCCATGCGCTTATAAGTGTCGTACATACTGGCGGACACCGGATCGACTATGGTGAGATTCACAACACCGATCAGCCCGGCCAAAATGACCGGCGGCGCCAGAAACTGCCACACCGATAGACCTGCAGACCTGATCACGACCAGCTCATGACTGCGGGACAACCGGAACAATGCGTACATCATCGCGATCATGATCGCGAACGGCATCGTATCCTGCACCGTGTGCGGCAACTTCATAACCGCCATCCAAAGCAGCGTCGCGAAGCCAAGGTCTTCTGCGTGCACAGCCCGGCGCATAAGCTCGATAGTGTCGAACAGCAAAATCATACCCACGACCACCGCCAACAGCCCAAAGAAGGCGATCAAGAAGTGGCGCCCGAGATAGATCGAAAGCGTGGGAGAGAAACGATTCACACAAAATCCTCGGCTGTTCATGCGGCCGTCCAGCATCAACCACTATGCTGACTATTCATCTTAGAACACCTGCCGCGGCTTTACATCAACCGGCGCAGTAGCGCTAACCCCCGCTTCGGGCGTAAGGTGCCGGGGCAAAGGACAAGGCGGTGATATGGTAAAGCTGACAAAAATATACACACGCGGCGGCGACAAGGGAGAAACCTCACTGGGGGACGGCTCACGGGTCAAAAAGCATGCCCTAAGAGTTGCGGCCTACGGCACGCTTGATGAAGCAAACGCCGCGATCGGGCTCGCGCGCCTGCATACCGATGCAATCGGCGATGAGGGCGAAGCAGAGGCCATGCTGGCCCGTATCCAAGACGATCTGTTCGACCTGGGCGCGGATTTGTGCACCCCGAGCAAGCCTGACGAAGATCCGTCCCAAGTCCTGAGAATCGTTGACGGCCAGGTCGACCGGCTAGAGTCTGAAATCGATTCCATGAATGCAGGACTGTCCCCTCTCACTTCTTTTGTTCTCCCCGGCGGCAGTCCGGCGGCAGCCTATCTGCATCTCGCACGGGCGGTTATTCGGCGCGCCGAGCGCGAAATGACCGAGCTTGCTGGATGTGAAAGCGTAAATCCGGCCGCGCTTAAATATGCCAACCGATTGTCGGACCACCTCTTTGTTCTCTCCAGGCACATCAATGCGCGTGGAGCCGGGGATGTTCTTTGGACCCCGGGAAAAAACCGACCGTAGCGCCATCGGCGAAATTGCCGTTTTTTGGAGTTCGAACACCCGGTCACCAATCCATCGGATTGGCTCAGGATGTATAAAATTAGCCAAGC
>JAUIGX010000262.1 GCA_030432435.1 Alphaproteobacteria bacterium | reverse complement strand
AACCGCTACACCACCCAGCAGCTACAATCACTCACGGGATATGGCTATATCCTGGAAGCTATTCGGTGGCTTTAATTGCCATCTATCTAATGTATATGATTTATTCGTAATTGGTATAAGGTTCATCCCAAACGGCGCGTAGCCGTTTGTTCTTAACCCCGATCTTAGCGGTTTTCTCCTGCTTGACAGCATTGAGTGCGATATGTCGCAGCATCGCCAGATTCTCCGCCCCATAGCCCTTGTGTACCCGGCCGTCACCTTCGCGAAAGGCCACATCGAGCAGGCTATTTTCAATGCCCCAGTGACCGCGTACCGCCTTGGCAAAAAGTACCGCTAGCGGGGGAATGAGGCCGATGTAGTAGCGCATCTCCAGGCTAGTGTTGCCCTGCCCGGCCAAACTCGGCTATCGACACCCAGTCATCGGCGTGGCAAATCACCGCACTGATCGCGATCATGATGATATCCAGTAATTTATGCTCGGTTTTACGGCTGATACGCGGATCGGGCAAGGCGTCAAATTGGGCGGCAATCGCCAGCGGGTTGGGCGTGGACATTTACAGGCCTCTCGGTGGCGTTACAGGTCAGTCCACGATCATGCAACCGGCTCGCCGTCGCCGCTATAGAGCTACCTCTCAGCCTGTACAACCATTCAACTAGTCTGCTGGTATCTCTGACATTTTCATGCAATTGCCCTAGATCGGTATTAAAAACAAGCGACTTCGAGCCGGGTGGGACGAAGCTTACCTGGCTAAGATACTGACCGGCATCTGATTTATATGCAATCGCCCTGCGTAAAGAGGTACCCTTGTTGAATTACGGACTACTTTGCCTTTGCAAATATCGCGAAGTCCGCAAGGAACAATGCATTCATTGCTCAGAACGTAGTGCGCGGCATTGAATGGGCAAGACCCATTGCCCATACAGCGCCAATTCCGATAACCAAAGGTTCGAGCAAAACCGCATAGTTGAATAATAGTTGAATAGAAGTTCTCCTTTCCTCATATATTCTTCATGAGCTCTAATGCTTTGCTCAACTCGCGTAAGTTGCACTGAAAACTGCGTGTAAAGCATTCTTGATAGGGTGCCAATAAGCGCAGGGCATTGCACCGTATAATGGATTGACAACCGGCGCATTATCGAATAATGCCCTACACTCGCTACCTCGCAGTAACAAGGCGACCGACGGTCACTATTGATACTCGATGTGTACTTTGTTGATCGTCCCGTTAAATCGGAATGGTTTGCGGTCGAAATAGGCCTCAGAAACGGGCGAGTAGCTGTCCATCCCCACGTCGAATGCGTCGTTGGCGGTAAACGCGAGCACCGCGGTACGTGGCGCTGTTCCCTTCACAACCTCCTTACCGTCGATACGGATGGTTACTTTGGCAGCCCCACGGGGTGTGGCGATTTGCGTCTCGACCTCCACCTTGACATCTCCGGTTGGAAGCTCTCCCTTTGATTCGAGGCGAGTCCGCTCAATCTCAAACAGGTTGTATTCGTAGTACAGCTTTCCCTGATCCACCCAAACGGCTACTCCGCCGGAAAACGCCCCCAACGCGTAAAGCACACCGGATGAATCGGGTTTGAGCTCGACATCGACGGTGACCAGGTTGCTACGCGCCCCAACTTTCGGTGCCGCAAACTCAGGCACACCAACAACGTCTTGCGTGTAGCTGAATTCGGTCGCCGGGTTGTGTGGCGCCGACTGCGGACTCCAGACGATCGACCACAATCCTCCGCCGATCGGGAACACAAGATTGCTCTTGGCTTCCGCCCGAAACAGCTTTTTCAGTTCGTCCAACTTTTCAGGGTGTTCCGCTGCCAAATCGGCAGACTGTGAGAAGTCTTCGTTGAGGTTGTATAGTTCCCACCGGTCGTTGTCTGGATTCCAATTCTTGATGCCGGCCGGCAGGCCTGGCAGCCAGGGAGTTCGCGGACCCCATGCGGCCGCAAACCAGCCATCGGGCGAATAGACTCCCCGGTCTGCCATGATTTCGAAGTATTGCGCCTTCTTCCGCCCTGGCGCCTTGGCGTCAGAAAAAGTGTACTTCATGCTGATGCCATCCATCGGCTGCTGCGTAACGCCATCGACTTCTTTGGGCGGTTGGATCCCAATCGCCTCGTAAATCGTGGGAACGATATCGTTCACGTGATGGAACTGCGTCCGCACGGTCTTGTCCGGCTTAATCGACTTGGGCCACGAAATCACTAGCGGCGTGCGTGTTCCTCCGAAATGGCCGGCGGTTAGTTTCAATCCCTGAAACGGTGTGGACCCGGCCCACGCCCATCCCGCGTGATACATGTTGTCAACTTTATTGCTGCCGAGCACATCCAGCCCGCCAAGTTGTTCGAGGGCGCGGATGTGGTCTTTGATTTTGGTTGGAATGCCATTCTGGGCCAGCAACTCGCTGATCGTACCATTCTGACCTTCCGCGCTGGATCCGTTATCGCCCCAAACATAGATAACCAGCGTGTTGTCGCGGAGACCAAGCTGCTCTAACTCGTTGATCAGACGGCCAGCATGCGTGTCGGCGTGTTCGGTGTAACCGGCGAAAACTTCCATCAGGCGAAGCTGAAATGCCCGCTCATCCTCGGGAATGTCGTCCCAGGCGGCCAGCGTGGCGGGTCGTTCCGTCAGCTTGGCGTCCGCAGGTACCCAACCCAATTTTTGTTGTCGCGCAAAGATCTCTTCCCGCAAGGCATCCCACCCTTGGTCGAACTTGCCTCTGTATTTGTCCGCCCAATCTTTAAAAATATGATGCGGTCCGTGCGATGCGCCAGGAGCCCAGTACATGAAAAATGGCTGGTCTGGGGCGATGGCATGTTGGCGTCGGAGCCACTTTATGGCATCTTCGGTGATGTCTTCCGTGAAATGATAGTTCTCCTTATCGGGTGTCGGAACGCGCGTTGTATTTCTCACCACGGCGGGCTCCCACTGTGATGATTCGCCAGCCAGAAAACCGTAGAAGTAGTCAAACCCGACAAGCCGACCGGCAGGCCACCGATCGTAAGGGCCTTGCTTGGTTGTCTGTTCCGCCGGCGTGTTGTGCCACTTCCCGAATGCCGCTGTGTTATAGCCGTAGTAACCGAGGACTTTCGCCACGGACGCAGTCGTAGCCGGCCAGTGGCCGGTGTACCCGTCCCAATCATTGGCCAGTTCGGCAATCTGACCGAAGCCGACTCGGTGATGGTTCCGTCCGGTGAGCACGGCCGCGCGCGTGGGCGAACACATTGCCGCATTGTGAAAGTGGTTATACGTGATGCCGCTCTCGGCGAGCCGTGACAGTGTCGGTGTCGTGATGGGCCCACCGAAGGTGCTGGGAAGCGCCGGTCCCACGTCGTCGAGCATAATGATAACAACATTGGGCGCATCGGCCGGAAGGTGGCGCATCGGCTCGACCGGTTTGTAGGTCGACTCCGCGATGGTCGGTCCCGCTTTACTGGGAGATGGCGGATCTGGAAACGGCAAGCTCTCCTGCGCCGTCACGAGAGCGGGTAAAAACAGCAGAGCCCAAACGATCATTGGCATCGAGAAGGAATTCAGCATGGCTAACGACGATCCTCGTGGTGGGTGTGACATTGGTAGAATAGCCCTTTCAAGATGACTCAAATTGCACCATCGTAACTGCTTGATATACATACCATATTAGGACGAATAGATAGGTTACAT
>JAUIGX010000029.1 GCA_030432435.1 Alphaproteobacteria bacterium | reverse complement strand
CTTATACATCTATTGCGTGTTTTGAGAAGGCGAAGAATTCGTCCAAAACTCTCTAATTATTTGTTTTTATGTGAAACGATTATTACTCATGATCGTATTAATTGAATAAAATTCGATCATAGGATGAGAGCCTTCTAGAACACCAACGCTTCAGCCTTGACCTTCAAAAAGAACCAAAGTAGAACAAATGCAGGTTTCTGATTTGTTCTTTTTTGTGGGTTTTCAATGCTGACCAAGAAGCAACACCAACTTCTACTTTTTATCCACGAGCGCATGAACAAAGACGGCGTCGCTCCGTCCTTCGACGAAATGAAGGAGGCATTAGACCTCCGCTCAAAATCCGGCATCCACCGGTTGATTATGGCCCTGGAGGAACGCGGTTTTCTCAGGCGCCTCCCTCATCGCGCGCGCGCTCTTGAGGTCGTTAAATTGCCGGAGAATGCAGGGGAAAAGCCGGCCAAGTTTGCCCCTAATGTCATTACGGGCAATTTCAGCGGCGCAATGGCCGGAGCAAAGGTAAACACGGATGTCCCCAACACCGTGGACCTACCGCTCTATGGCAAAATAGCTGCCGGCACACCCATCGAAGCCTTACGCGATCCAAGCAACCATATTGGCGTACCCGGCGCTATGCTTGGCAGCGGTGAACACTACGCGTTGACTATCGACGGAGATTCCATGATCGACGCAGGTATTCTTGATGGCGATACCGTGGTCATTAAACGCTGCGAGACCGCCGACAACGGCGCGATTGTGGTCGCCCTCGTAGACAACGAAGAGGCAACGCTAAAGCGGCTGCGCCGAAAGGGTGAGTCTATTGCCCTGGAGCCAGCCAACCAATCCTACGAAACTCGTATTTTTGGGCCGGACCGGGTCAAAGTACAGGGCCGCTTAATAGGATTACTCCGCAACTACTAAATTGAACCGCGACTCCAATTCATCCTCAGACAAGATTGGTTGGAGATCATGCAAAGAGTATTAGTAGTAGGTCCCCCGGGCGGCGGAAAGTCGACCATCGCTCGTGTAATTGGCAAACACATCGGGCTACCCATTATTCATCTAGATCAACACTATTGGCAATCTGGATGGGTCGAAATTGACCCCACTCAATGGCGACAAAGAATCGCGAAATTAATCGCCAGTCCGACATGGATAATCGACGGTAACTACCCAGGAACTTTAAATCAACGCCTCGCCTCAGCGGATACTCTTATTCTGCTTGATGTACCGCGCTGGAAATGTGTCATGCGCATTTTGTGGCGGAGTCTTTGGTGGTTTGGTCGCACGCGCAGTGACATGACACCTGGATGCGTGGAGCGGCTAAATTGGAATTTTCTAGTGTATGCTTGGCATTTTCATTCGCGAGAATGGCCAACCCTTCTAATGATGTACGAATCTTTTGAGGGCTGTAAGTTCAGAGTCCAGAAGCAGCAAGATGCTCGAGCATTTCTCAGCAGTCATTAACTCCCTGAACGTGTCCACACACGGTCGCCAACTGAGTCTGCGGCTGATCTTACGCGCGCGGTCCCGTTGTTAAACCAGAAGGCATGCGAACCGCCGCGCCTAAAATCAATAATGTCATAGATACCTCCCTGGCGACAAAGGTCGTACGCTGCAATGCTGCTGACAATCACATCCACGGATCCGCAGTCCTCGGCAATGACATTGGCCTTGAAGGCGATCAATATGCGATGCCCTCCTCTACGCAGCAGGCATCCGTCAGGGTCGCAAGACAGGTCCAGGGCACTGCTCTTCGAGCCTGATTCCGGCCACGCTTCCTGCGACTCGCCATAGCGGTTTCTCCAGACCTCACGTACAAACCGGCCTGCGCGCCCCGGCTTAAAAACTAAATCGTCGATATCAGTCGTGACAGCAAAAACACGCGCAGATTCATCGACTATCAAGTCCGGAGGCGTCGTGAGCAAAGGTTGAGAAACTGCAAGTAAAACCGGGAGAGCGCCAATCCATCTTAGCCGTCCGTTCCACAAACAGATAAAAACCGCACCTAGCGCGGCGAACCCCATAACTTCCGCCGACATTGGTGGCACGTGAACCTGAGACCCAGGCCAGGCGGCAACTCCGCGCGCAACGTTATCTATTACCGTCACGCCCGAGCCCATGATCTCAAAGGGAATGCGTTCTAGCCCCAACGGCATAAGCATCAACCCGGCTAATCCGAACGGCATGATCCAGGTCCCGGTGATGGGGACCGCCACAAGGTTTGCAATCAACGAATATGTGGGGAGGCGATTAAAATGATAGGCTGCGAACAACGCGGTTGCGCCGCCGGCGACAATATCTGTCACCACAAGAGCGGCCACGTACAGTCCGGCGGCACGAATTAAAGTGAACTTACCGTCCACACCGCGCCAACTGACTTTCACCCAGGCCTGTTCATATAGAGCGACCAGACTGAGCACCGCCAAAAAAGACATTTGGAAACTTGCGCCAAACACCGCCTCTGGGAAAAGCGCGGTTAGCAAGAGCGCCGCCCAGGCCAAGGTGCGAAGCGACAACGCTGTTCGGTCCAATAAAACAGCGGTAAGCACGACCGATACCATAAGGAAAGATCGAACAGCGGGAATACTCATGCCCGAAATCAGAAGGTAAAATCCGGTCGCAGCCAATCCGGCCCATGCCGCTAGCTTCTTGGTATCGGTGCGCGATGCGATTGGCGTAAGAGCCAACAGTCGGCGGACTAGAAAGAAAACGATGCCTGCAAGCAAACTCATATGAACGCCGGAAATCGAAAGTAGATGAGAGATTCCGGAAACCCTGTAGGCTTCCTGCAAATCCTGGGGAATGGCGCTCTGTTCTCCGTTTATTAAAGCAGCTGCGACCGTTCCATCCGGGCCCGGTACAACCTCGACGATCCTATCCCCGACCTGCCGTCTGATCTTTTCGGTCCATGCGCGAAACACGCCCCAGGCGTTTGGGTCCCCACGGGCTTGCTCGCTCTGCCACTGTCCCAGAGAATATCCGGTGCCGCCGATACTGTTGAAATAGAGGAACCTTTGAAATTGAAACCCATCCGGCACGACCGGCAACCCCGCCGGTCGCACAATGGCTCTTACACTAATCCGCGACCCAACTTCGGGAAGTCCATGGCGCGCCGGAAGAGTGAGTCTAAGTCGGCGCGGAGTTTCTTCCGGGGCCAATCCAGAAAGCGAAAAGTCCTCGACAATAATTCGGTTTCCTTGCGGACGTTTATCGGCTTGCATCACTCGGGCGGATATCGTCACGGGTCCCAGTTCGCGTTCCAATGCCGGCGCTGCAACGGACCACGTTCGGACCTGGGCGGCAGTGTGACCCAATCCAAATGCCACAACCGCGATGCCGATGAATTGAAATACGTGCCTACGTGCGCCAACGAGAAAAAGCGCGGCACCCGCACTCAGCATCAAAATGCTGAACACAACTGTCGGATCAAACGACCACGAAAAAAATAGGGCAACGCCAGCAATAAACGAAACCACCAGCCACGGAATACCTCGCCCGGACTGGCGATCAAATTCTGCGCCCAAAACGTTGAGCGCTCGCCACGCCCAGTCACGAACCAAAGGCAGGATGCCGGCGCGCCGGATCACGCCTGAACCCGGCATCCCCCTCACCGTGCCCCCAACACGCTCATCGCCAGCATTCCCTAGGCTTTACCGAGCTTAAAGATGTGCTAAACCATGCCTCCACAAACCGCTGTTTGCAAGCTGCGGCGCCCCATTACCCACACAACAATGCGCGATTTATCATGACCGTTGTCACCCGCTTTGCCCCTTCACCTACCGGATATCTCCATATCGGCGGTGCACGCACGGCTCTATTTAATTACCTCTATGCCAAGCACACGGGAGGTAAATTCCTCCTTCGAGTGGAAGACACAGACCGTGCACGATCAACACAGGGGGCGATTGACGCGATCCTCGAAGGCCTGAAATGGATAGGCTTGCCGTGGGATGATGAAGTGGTGTTCCAAACATCTCGCGCTGACAAACACCGGGCTGCGGTCGATCGTTTGCTTGCCGCTGGGAAAGCCTACTATTGCTACTGCACGCCGGAAGAACTCACCGCCATGAGAGAGGACCAGAAGGCCAGAGGGCTTTCTGTTCGCTATGATGGCCGTTGGCGCGACCGAGACGCCAAAGACTTCCCACCGGATATAAAGCCATCTGTACGCTTTAAAGCGCCACAAGACGGTGAAACAGTCATTGAAGATTTGGTTCAGGGGCCGGTGACGGTTTCAAACGCACAGTTGGATGACATGGTTCTTCTGCGCTCTGACGGCAGTCCGACATACATGCTGTCAGTAGTGGTTGACGATATCGACATGGGCATCACCCATATCATCCGCGGTGACGACCATCTGAATAACGCTTTTCGGCAGATTCAGTTGATTCATGCGCTTGGCGGTGAAACGCCGGTATATGCACACATTCCTCTTATTCATGGTGCCGACGGCGCGAAAATGTCTAAGCGCCATGGAGCCCTTGGCGTCGAAGCCTACCGCGACATGGGATTTCTACCTGAAGCCCTACGCAATTACCTTTTGCGGCTAGGATGGGGACACGGTGACGACGAGATTATTTCAGATTCCCAAGCTATCGAGTGGTTCGATATTAAAGACGTAGGGCGCGCCCCATCCCGCTTCGATGTCGATAAGCTGACCAATCTCAATGGCCACTATATTCGCGAAACGACCGACAAACGTCTTACTGAGTTGACTATTCCGTTGCTGGAAAAAAAGCTGGGTAAATCATTGAATGCGGAAGAAGTTGCTCGCTTTACCGGCGGTTTACCCGGCCTCAAAACAAGGGCCAAAACCATCAATGACCTATCGGAATCTGCCTTGTTCTATGTCCATCCTCGCCCACTACCGATGGACGACAAAGCACGGAAAGTTCTCGCTGACGATGGCGGCGAAATCCTCCAAGCCGCGACCGAAGCCCTGGATAAGGCTGCAGACTGGACCGCGGACGGGCTTGACGCCTGGGCGAGAGACTTCGCAGACCAAACAGGCTTAAAACTGGGGAAAGTGGCCCAACCGCTTCGCGCTGCGCTTTGCGGCTCGACCATCTCCCCATCCATTTTTGAGGTCATGGAGGTGCTGGGAAAAGAGGAAAGTTTGGCCAGATTCAAGGATGTATTGGCCAGCTAATCCTGCTCGCGGCAGCCTGCGGGTAGATTGATTTAGAAGGACTTTTCAGTATAGTTGCTTTATAAGCACTGCAACATAAAAGGGCGCCCCGGGGGGAAGTGACGGTGTCGCGTCCATTAAAGGAAAGGCACGCACAGTGGCAAAAACAACCAAGGCGAAAAGCGCCCCCAAGAAGACCAAGGCGAAAACCGCCCCTAAAACGGACAAGCCTAAAACGGTCACCATGAAAGATGACCAAACAGGCAAGTCGTGGTCGTTTCCCGTGCTCAAAGGTACAACCGGACCAGACGTTGTCGATATCCGTAAGTTTTATGCCGAAACCGGCATGTTCACTTACGATCCGGGATTTACGTCTACCGGCAGTTGCGATTCCAAGATCACATACATCGACGGTGACAAGGGTGTACTTCTGCACCGCGGCTATCCCATCGAGGAACTTGCCGAGAAATGTAATTTCGAGGAAGTCGCCTACCTAATGCTTAACGGGAATCTCCCGAACGCGAAGCAAAAAAGCCAGTTCGAGCACGACATTACTTACCACTCGATGCTGCACGAGCAGTTTCACAACTTCTATTCCGGTTTCCGCCGCGACGGTCACCCGATGGCCATCATGTGTGGTGTGGTCGGGGCACTTTCGGCCTTTTATCATGATAGCCTAGATATCAATAACCCCGCGCACCGGATGATCTCATCCTACCGCCTGATCGCCAAGATGCCGACCATCGCTGCTTGGGCTTTCAAGTACTCGCTCGGACAGCCTTTCATCTATCCTCGCAATGATTTGGGATACGCCGAAAACTTCTTGCATATGATGTTTGCGACACCGTGCGAATCCCACAAGGTCAGCCCCACGCTCGCCAAGGCGATGGACCGCATCCTTATTCTCCATGCCGACCATGAGCAGAATGCATCAACCTCAACGGTCCGGTTATCGGGCTCCTCTGGCGCAAATCCGTTCGCCTGTATCGCTGCGGGTATCGCCTCACTGTGGGGTCCGGCGCACGGCGGAGCGAACGAAGCCGTTCTCACGATGCTGAACGAAATCGGTCATAAAAAACATATCCCTGAGTTCGTTAAGCGTGCCAAAGATAAAGATGACCCGTTCAGACTCATGGGCTTTGGCCATCGCGTTTACAAAAACTACGATCCCCGCGCCCGCATCATGTCGCGAACATGCCACGAAGTTCTGAAAGAACTGGGCATTAAGAATAATCCGCTGCTGGATATCGCAATGGAATTAGAGCGCATTGCTCTTGAGGATGACTACTTCATCGAGAAGAAGCTTTACCCGAACGTCGATTTTTACTCGGGAATCATCTTCCAAGCTATGGGCATCCCGGTGACCATGTTCACCGCTCTATTCGCCCTCGCCCGTACAACAGGCTGGATTGCCCAGTGGCAGGAAATGATTGGTGATCCGCTTCAGAAAATCGGACGGCCACGCCAGCTCTATACCGGCGCCGTCAAACGCAAGTTTGTGCCACTTAAACAACGCAAATAAATCAAATACTTACCTGGATTTAAAGCGGCGCCCTTTGTGGCGCCGCTTTTTTATTGCAACCGGTTGGCCTACACTGCGTTCATCTTGAAGACGGTGTAGGCAAGCAGGAAGCCGAGTATGGAGATTTCCAGCGTTGGAAAATCGGCACTGATTGCAGCCGGCGGCGCGGCCCGGATTCATGCCAACAACATCGTTAATACTCACACCCCGAATTTTATACCGAAGAAGCCCGTATTCTCGCCGGTTGCCAGCGGCGGCGTCGCTGTCTTTTCTCAGGACGTAAATCAGCCCGTAAATGCCGTCAGGGAAACGGTTGGTCTGATTTCAGCGACCAACCAATACAAAGCCGCCGCCAGTTTGATTCAGCTTAGCGAACGGCTAAATAGCGCCTTGCTGAAAGAGCTCGCTTAACGCTCAGCAGATTCAATTAAAGACAGAATAACCTCTGCAGCCCTCTCACTCGGTTGCATCCCTGAAGGTGTCAGGCGATTCAAGGCCTCCTTAAAATCCGCACGTTGTGCGGCACGGCCATTTTCATTTATCAGCAAGAAATTCAAATCTTCAGCTAGAACAACTGCGTCGCAATTCTTCTGCAAACGTTCTGGCACGGTATCGCGATCAAGAACGATGTTTACCAAGTTGACCCGCTTTGTTTTTGCCAAAGCACGAAATGCCAGCGCTGACAATGGATTGACCTTGTAAGCAATCACATGAGGAACGCCGGCAGCGGCGAGTTCAAGAGACACTGTGCCGGAAGCCGCTAGCGCTACGTCACATGCCGCAAAGGCATCGCGCCGTTCTTCGTTGTTCGTCACCACCGTCACGCCGCCAACTGGCCAGTTTTGACTGGCTTTCTGTACAAGATCTTCGACAGACTCAACCGTAGGCATCACTACTTGCAGCCGAGGGTGATTGCGCGATAGCCGTTCAATCGTCTTCGAAAACACAGGGAGCAACCGAGAGACTTCGCTTCGCCGGCTTCCCGGCAAAAGGCCGACGACGGATTCCGAGCGATCAATACCGTGCCGCGATCTAAACAAGGCGCCGTCGCCTTCACTAAATCCACTCTCGACAACGGGATGCCCAACCCAACTGGTCACGAGCCCGTGGCGCGTGAAATATTCCGGCTCAAAGGGAAGCAGCGCCAGCAGGTGGTCAATCCATTGTGACAGCTGCTTCGCCCGTCCCGGCCGCCAGGCCCACACTTGCGGCGCGACATATCGTAACCGGGGGATAGAACTGCCCCTGCGAGAGAGCCGCTGGTGTATGCGCCCGGTGAAGCCCCATGAGTCTATCGTCACCAGAATATCCGGCTGCTTAGTCTCAATGTCTTCCAACGTCGCCGTCACACGGCCCAGAACGTGGAGCGCCTTCGGCAAGACTTCGAATATGCCCAAAAGGGCCAGTTCTTTGGGGTCGAAGAGCCGTTCTAGTCCGGCGGCGCACATTTGCGAACCGCCGATCCCTGCGAATCTAACTTCTCCGTTTGTTGCGTTCTTCAGGGCATTTATGAGCAACCCGCCAATCTGGTCGCCCGACGCCTCGCAAGCGACGATATAGATAAGTGGGCCACGGCTCTTATCCAAAGCCGACCTCGGACGCGCTCCCCGTGTGCCCAACGACAAACAGCCCCAATTCATCAGCTAGCGCCGATACGGCTGGTTTATCGATGACCAGAGCATGCCCAAACTCGACCGCAATCCCCCGCAGGCCGGCCGCGTGAGCATTTCTCACCGTTGTAGCGCCAATGGTCGGAAGATCAGCACGACGTTCCTGCCGAGGCTTCTTCGCCTTGACCAACACGCCTCCTGGCCCCTCCCGCCGCAGATGCGCGCAGCGCTCCAGTAATGCATCGGTACCCTCCACCGCCTCCAACCCTAAAACGATACCTTCCTGGATCACAACGGCCTGCCCGACATCCGCCGCCCCGAGCACACGCGCCACTTCGAACCCGCGCGCGATGTCGAGTTCTGCCCCAGCGTCCGGAAGGTGTCTGCCAAGAGGGCCAGAGGCCGCCACCAAATCCTTTAAAATACTATCCACCCCAACAACACGAAAACCTTCTCGCTCGATCTCGCCGATAACTGCGGATAAGAGACCGTCATCGCCAAGGGCGCGCCCCGCAACCCTCGCTAACAACGCAGCCCCCTTCAAGTCTGGCTTGAGGTCACTTAAGGCCGGTCGGCGGACGGACCCCGCCATCACCACCTCTTCGACACCCGCACGACGCAGTTCTTTCAGACCTTTGCCCACCTCGCCAAGACGCACCCAGGCCTCCGGCGGCTGTGGAAGACTCCCAACGTCCGCAAACCCTGTTAGGGCGAGCACGCAATAGCTCCGGCCTGTTCCGATGCAGGCCGCCACAAGCAAGCTGGGCAACGCGCCGCCGCCCGCGATAATTCCAAGTTTTGCTTTAGAGGATCCGCCCGACATGGACGCGGATTACACGCCGTTGCCGTTCGCGGCGGGCGTGCAGATGGGCCGAGATGAGTCCTCGCGAATGAAATTGATAATATCCATGACGCCAGCATGGTCCGAAAACAGATCGGCCACCTCGCTTATGCGCTCACTCATTGTGCCGCCTTGCGAAAAAAGAAGGCCATATGCCGTACGCAAACTTCGAATGTCTTCTCTGGAAAAACCGCGCCGGCGCAATCCAACGATATTAAGGCCGGTCAATTTCGCCCTATTTCCCATAGCTAGCGCGTATGGAATCACATCTTTTTCAACACCAGTTACCCCGCCTATCATGGCGTGTTTACCGATGCGCACATGCTGATGCACACCCGATAAACCACCCACAACTGCGTAGTCGCCGATCGTTACATGTCCACCCAATGCAACGTTGTTCGTCAGGATAACGTTGTCGCCGATAATGCAATCGTGGGCGATATGGGCCCCGACCATCAAGAAGCAATGATTCCCGACCTTAGTTTCCATCCGCCCCTGCTCGGTACCCACATGCAAAGTAACGTGCTCCCGAATAGTCGTATGTGCGCCGACACTTAGCCGCGCGTCTTTGCCGGTGCTGTGTAGATGCTGCGGAGCCAAACCAAGCGATGCGAATGGATGAAGAGTTGAATGAGCCCCAACAGTCGTGTGCCCCTCGATAACAACATGCGACATCAACCGCACGCCATCTTCCAGCGTTACATTAGGACCCACAATACAATATGGGCCTATTTCCACGTCCACGCCCAACCGTGCTTGTTTATCAACAAGCGCCGTTGAATGGATACGTTCTATGTGAGGGGTTGCGTCCACTAAAAAGACCGGCGACCGGGTTACTTATCCATAATCATGGCTGTGTAAGTTGCCTCAGCCACGACCGTATCGCCGACAAGGGCTTCACCGGTGAATTTCCAAACATTTCCGCGCTGACGTTCTTTACGACAAACGAGATGAAGTTGATCGCCAGGTTCTACAGGCTTGCGAAAACGGGCGTTGTCGATCGACATAAAGTAAACGAGCTTACCCTCTGCAGTCCCACCCAGAGACGCGACGACGATGACGGCTGCGGTTTGCGCCATGGCTTCGATGATAAGAACACCCGGCATCACCGGACGACTTGGAAAGTGGCCCTGGAAAAACGGCTCATTAACGCTGACATTCTTGAGACCGGTCGCTGATTCGCCTGGAATCACATTTAGCAGCCGGTCGATAAGCAAAAAGGGATAGCGGTGCGGAATCATTTCAACAATCCGATGGATGTCGATTGTTACGCCGCTTTCACCAGTCGTTTGTCCGTCCATAGTCAGATCCTCACAATGGCACGTGCGGTGACATTCATAGGCGCCCCGCCGCACCTTCTCGTCATTTAGGGTTAGTTCGTGCGCTTGGTCAACCGCGACACCGCCGCAACATCCCGCCAAAATTGTCGAATGGGCTTTGCAGGATACCCCATCACCGATGCTCCGGCGGGAACATCGCGCATTATACCTGATTTGGCTGCAATTTGTGCCCCATCTCCAACGACGACATGGTTGGCAAGACCGGCCTGCCCCCCAATAACCACACCGTTACCGATTTTGCAGCTACCTGAAATCCCGACATGAGCGACAATGACGCAATCGTTCCCAATCACCGTATTGTGCCCGATCTGGACTAAATTATCGATTTTAGTGCCCGCCCCGATAATCGTATCGCCGAGAGTCCCTCGATCAACCGCGCAGTTTGCTCCAATATCCACGTCATCGTGGATTAATACGCGGCCCAATTGCGGCACCTTTTTAAGCCCGGTCTTGGTGGGTAAAAACCCAAACCCGTCCTGGCCGATCTGAGTCCCGGGAGCAATCGCAACTCTGCTCCCAATAACCGCGTGGGAGATAGTTACATTGGCGCCAATCGCACAGCCCGGGCCGAGCACCACGCCCGGGCCAACCACAGCGTTCGCACCGATTCTTGTCTCACTCCCTATTTCAGCTCTTGCGCCAATGACCACACCAGACCCCAACTCAACGTTGGAGCCGATAATGGAATCAGGAGCAATAGAGTCTCCTGCACTGGAACATGGATTGTCCGCTGGCGGATAGAAGGCCGCAGATATTTGCGCAAACGCGAGACGCGGATCAGCCGCCACAAGGATGGCGCAACCATTGATCGGCATTTTAGAAAGGCAGTCCTGCGTAGTAATGCAAGCTCCGCCTTTGCTCGCTGAAAATGCGTCTATGTACGATGCGTCAGATACATAGACGATATCGTCGCTTCCCGCAGCATCAAGAGTACTAATATCACGGATAACCCGATCGGACATATTGGTCTCGGCAAGCGCGGCATTACACCGGCTTGCGAGATCCATTAATGTGAATGGCCCGGCGCGGTGGTAAAACCGTGAATCGGGCATTTTGCGAAAACAGTCGTTATCTAGTTTGCCGCGCCGGCGGCGGCACCCTCGGCACCCTGACGCTGCAGTGTTTCAGGGTTTTGAAATGCAACTGATGCTAGCCGCTCGTTCAACTTTTCCAGAACGGGCACCGTGATGTCCATCGACGGATCAAAAATCATGAGCTGACTGCGCGCCATTACTGCATTTATGCCGCGCTCTTTCGCAATCTCGCTGGATACAACCATAATCGTGTTGCCGATTTCCTGCATAGCTTGCTGAAATGCGAAATCTAGACGCTCCTGCTTATCCTGCAGTTGAGTTTGGAAATCAGCGAGTTTTTGCTGAAATCCCTGCGCCCGTTGTTGGAAAACCTCGGGAGCCAAAACGCCACGTTGTTGTGACAGCTCCTGATCTTCAGTCCGAAGCGTGCCTTCCATTTCTTTGACCTGGGCTTGATACTGATTGGCGTACTTGTCGCGCTCAAGACGCACACCCTTTGCCGCCAAGGACTCTTGCAGTATCCGGTCAGTGTCCACAACGCCGAGAACGGGAACAGCCATTTTCTCGGCCTGTGCATGCGCCGCCGAACCGGGGACAAGGAGAGCAAGCATGAGTGTGGTTACAGACAGTGCCGTAAGAAAAGTGCGTGATATAGCGATAGTCTTCATCGGATAAACCTCTAATCTAGAAGCGGGTTCCAAAATTCACACGAAAACGTGATACGCGATCGAAACTTTGCGCGTTAATTATCAGCGGTGAGTAGTCCACCGTAATAGGTAGGACCGAAGTCCATTCAACACCGATGCCAACTGCTCCGCGAATTGCTCGGGAATCCAAAATCGCGATTCCACGTTGCTTTAAGTCTGTTGGCGGGCCGATGACGCCCCAATCGTTAAACAAGTACGTCTTGATACCAGCCTCCGGTGATAGGCCAAGCGGTATTCTAAGTTCGAAATTGGCCGTAACCATCCAGTCACCACCAATCGCGTCTCCCGTGGTTGCATCGCGGGGACTGGCACCAAAGTCACTATAACCCCGAAGCGTAAATCCGCCCATCTGCGAGCGTTGGTAAATTTTAACTTCCTCGCCGAGCCCCACAATATAGGTTCCCGACGTTGTCGCCGAGAAAATCCAGCCGTCTAAAGGCTCTGCGTAGAATGCTGCCGCAGCCGAACCGCGCACGAATCTTTCGTTACCGCCTAATCCCGCCAAATCGCCAGTTAGAGAAAGATAAAAGCCCGAGCTGGGATCAATAACATTGTTACGACGATCATACACGACTGTAGTGCTGACCTGCGAGGTTATGGCGGTCCCAGCTTGCTCGCGCACAAATTGCGAAGTGGCGTTGTCTAGTCCCGTCAAGCTGGTCCACAACAACTGATAGCTAAATCTCTGAAACAAGTACTCGTTGTAACTAAAGCCGATCCGAGTAGACCCACCGTAGTTCTTTTGAGTGAACCCGCTCTCGGATTGATAATCGGTGCGCGAGGCAAATAGATCAGCGCCTGCGGCCAATCGGCGGTTCAAGAAGTAAGGTTCCGTGAAGCCCAGGTTCACCTGAGATTGTTGCTGCGCAATGCTGAAATTTACCCGCAAGTCTTGCCCGCGGCCGAGCAGATTACGCTCACGGTACCCGATATCGAACAGCGCACCGGTGGCACTGGAATAGCCGACACCAAATGACAATTCACCGGTGTTTTGCTCTTCCACCTTCGCAGTGAGAATTGTGCGATCAGGATAGACGTCCGACGGCGTGCTCTCAATTTCGACAGTATTCTCTTTGAAGAATCCCAGATTCTCAAGACGCGCCTTCGACCGGCGAACCTTTGCCGCATTAAACGCATCGCCCTCGACCAGAAGGATTTCGCGGCGAACCACGTTTTCCAAGGTGCGGTTATTGCCCTGAACATCTACGCGCTCGATAAAGACGCGCGGACCCTGCGCGACCTCAAAGACAACACTTATCGTTTGCTCTTCTGGATTACGCCTCAGACGAGGGCGGACTTCAACAAACGCATATCCGGCAATACCGGCGGCGTCGCTGACAGCCTCAATTGTATCTTCAAGCTGCTTCCCATTGTACCAATCGCCCACCTGAGGAATGACGGCCGCTTCAAGCGTCTCACGCGGCAAGTCATCTACGGTAATCTCCAGATTCACTTCATCAAGACGATAACGCGGTCCCTCTTTAACCGTGAACGTCATATAGAAGTTTTCGCGATTAGGGGCGAGTTCGGCAACAGCCGACACGACTTCAAAATCCGCGTAGCCTTCTTCTAAGTAATGCTGCCGCAACAACTCGCGGTCATAATTCATGCGGTCGGGATCATAGGTGTCATTCGATGTAAAAAACCGCCACCAACGCTCTTCCGTCGTCAGAATTGTCTCGCGAAGTTCGTTATCATCAAAAGCTTCATTGCCGACAAAGTTGATGGTCCGAACATAGGTCGGTGGGCCTTCCGCAACCTCAAACACAACGTCCACGCGGTTTTGAGGAAGCTCGATAACTTTCGGTTCTACCCGAGCCGCAAAACGACCTTCACGCCGGTACAGTTCAAGGATTTTATCAACGTCCTGCTGCACCTTGGTGCGCGTGTAAACCACACGCGGGCGCAGTTGAATTTCAGGCATCACCTCGTCGTCATCGACCTGCCTATTTCCTTCCACAGAAATGCGGTTGATGATTGGGTTTTCCACCACTCGTACGAGTAACATTGTGTCTTGCTGCGAAATCGTGACGTCGGCGAACAGCCCGGTCGCAAACAGATTCTTCAATGATCGGTCAATACGCACCGGGTCGAACGGGTCACCTTCCCGAACCGTCAGGTATGTGCGGATGGTCTCCGGCTCAATGCGCTGGCTGCCCTGAATACCGATCGTCTCGATATTGCCACTCTGCGCCCAGGATGTAGAGGCGAGCGTCCCGGTCAGAGACACCATTATGCTCAAGACCAGCGCGACATGCCTCAAGAGCGCACCGCTCCCGCGCTGAGAACAGCGCTTCCGGCACGCCTTACGGCGCTGAACTAATCGGGCTGTCCAACTCATACGGACCTTCCAACTCAACAATTGCCCGATACCTCTTTGCGCGAATCTGCCATGAGGATCAGAAATGAACGATATCGTTCCAGGTGACAAAAACCATAAGCGCGACGACCAGAGCCAAACCTGCCCGCATACCCCACTCTTGGGTTTGCTCGGACAAGGGCCGACCGCGCACGGCCTCGATGGCGTAAAACAACAGGTGACCGCCGTCAAGCAGCGGCACCGGGAAAAGATTGATGATACCGAGGTTTATCGAAAGTATTGCCATAAATAGGATGAATCCTACGGCCCCCGTCTTTGCAGCCTGACCGGAATACTTAGCAATCTTGATTGGTCCGCCCAGGTCTTCGGTCCCACGTTCCCCCGACACAATCTGGCTAACGGCTATGGCCGTTCCTTCAAGGATTTCGTAGGTCTGCCCAAAGGCCACGCCAAGAGCTGCAACCGGCCCTAAATCTGTAACACGGGTCTGTCCCGAGGCTCCGATACCAATAAGATAGCGCCGCACCTCATTTCCGAAGGGATCTGTGCCGTCAACCGGACGCGGCGTCAAAGTGATATTGAGTTCAGCGGCATCCCGCTCAATTAGGAGGTCGAGCGGCGCACCGTTGCCAATCTGAACGATATTCTGGATATCCTCGAAACGATCAATCGGAGAACCGTCAATAGCCAGGATTCTATCCTCTGGCACTAACCCCGCGTCGGCCGCAGCACTATCCTCAACAACCGAGCCGATTACCGGTTCCGTTACCGGCTGTCCTACTAGGATAAAGATTCCCCAGAATACGGCGATCGCAAAAAGCAGGTTGACGGCCGGTCCGGCAAAAACAATTGCGGATTTCTGGCCCAGGGTCTTGTGGCTAAAGGAGACAGCCCGCTCTTCAGGGGTTAATTCGCGCGGAGCCTCCTCAGACGCCTCTTTCCCACCTTCGACCGCCTGCATCGTATCGGATTCCCCGAACATCCGAACATAGCCGCCAAGAGGGATGAGACTTATTTTCCAGCGTGTGCCGTGACGGTCTGTCCGCCCAATTAATTCAGGACCAAATCCTATCGAAAAGACTTCACACCGGACGCCGCAGCGCCGCGCCACGAAGAAATGCCCGAATTCGTGCACGAAAACTACGACCGAAAGGGCAACCAAGAAGCTCAGAAGTGTAAAGGGAACGCCAAAAATCTGATCAAGCACGCTTGTATTCTCCTACTTCGCTGCCAAGCCGTTATTCCGCTGCGGCACCGAAGCTTTTGATTTCAGCCGCAACTCTGCGGGCATCTGCGTCAATCGCCATTACGTCCTCCAGCGTTTCGAGCTGCTGGTTCGGTATACGGCTCAACGTATCTTCTACAATTGCGGCAATATCGAGGAAGCCCACTTTTTCGGCTAAAAACCGAGCAACGGCCACCTCATTGGCTGCATTAAGAATTGTAGGGGCCGCACCACCGGTTTGCAACGCGCTACGGGCCAGCCGCAAAGCCGGAAAGCGGACTGGGTCCGGGGCCTGAAACTCCAGAGTAGCCAAGGCTGCAAAATCAAGACGCGCCGAAGGTGCTCCGATGCGGTCCGGCCAACCCAAGGTGTAAGCGATCGGCGTCCGCATATCCGGACTGCCGAGCTGTGCCAGTACCGACCCATCCGCATATTCAACCATGCTATGCACAACCGATTGAGGATGCACAATAATTTCTATTTTCTCACTTGGTAGCCCAAATAGATGATGAGCCTCGATCACCTCTAGGCCCTTATTCATCATCGTCGCGGAATCTACCGAGATTTTTGCCCCCATCGACCAGTTGGGATGGGCCACGGCCTGACCCGGCGTAACACCCGCCATGGAGGCTGCAGACCAGGTCCGGAACGGACCGCCTGAAGCTGTCAGTATGATTTTCTGGATTTTATCTTTCTGATTAAAATCAAATACTTGGAAGATGGCGTTATGTTCTGAGTCAACAGGCAGCAGGGTCGCCCCGTGAGCAGAAACGGCATCCATAAACAACGTTCCGGCGCTGACTAGGCACTCTTTGTTCGCGAGCGCCACGGCCGCTCCGCGCTTTACCGCCTCCAAAGTCGGGCGCAAGCCTGCAGCACCGACGATAGCCGCCATAACCCAATCAGAAGGCAGGCTCGCGGCTTCCCGAAGCCCCTCTTCTCCCACAACAATGCGAATATCGGTACCCGCCAAGGCACCCTTCAGCTCCGCATATCCCGCCGGGTCAGCAAGCGCGACCAGTTCCGGGCGCAGAGCCCTGGCTTGTTCCGCTAACTTTTCCCAGTTTCCGTTGGCGGTAAGTGCCAGAACGTCATAAGCGCTCGGATTCCGTTGAATAATATCGATGGTGCTGTCACCAACCGACCCGGTCGATCCCAGGATGGCGATCCGCCGTGGCTCAACACCGCCTGATTGGGGGCTCACGTCCCTTGCTCCATTACCACTGCTGCACTCCCCCTTGCAGAATAACACAAACGATGGCCATGACTGGTGCAGCCGCCCATAGGCCGTCAAAGCGGTCCATTACACCCCCATGCCCTGGAATCAGACTGCCTGAGTCCTTGACCTGACACCGTCTTTTGAGGCCCGATTCAAAAAGGTCTCCAGATTGGCTAATTACGGATAGCACCGCAGCAACGCCCGCGAGGCTCAAGGTAGCGCTCAAGCCGTAAGCCCACAACAGGGCCGACGCAGCCAATACCGCCGAAATCACCCCTCCGAATGCCCCCGACCAGGTCTTATTTGGGCTTATGGACGGCGCTAACTTTGGACCACCAATGAGGCGCCCGAATGCATAGGCTCCGATATCCGTCGCCCACACGACCGCGAGCAGCCAAAATACCGACACCGCGCCACCAGCGATCACGATGTAAGCCAATGCGAGCGCCGGCAATGCCGCATACGGCAATGCCGCCTGAAGAAGATGCCCCTCATTTCGCGCGCCAAATCTCCCCGAAACGATAAAAACCAGGGCCAGGACCACAACCGATAAAAGAGCGACCATTAGCCCCACAGTTTCAAGGGCAAAAATAGCCACAGGCGGCGCGCTCATGATTAAAACCGCTCGCCAGTGCCACTTCTCACCGGCGCCGACGAACCCCGTCATACGTACATACTCAAAGGCCACCATCAGACCGAGTACACTGGCCAAGATAGTGAACCATGGCGCTTCTAGGTAAACGACAAGCAAGAAAAGGGGGCCAAGGACCACTCCCGAAGCCACGCGAGTCCACAACATTATGACACCGCTAGCTTTTCACGGCGCCGTAGCGCCGTTCACGCTGGCGAAATTCAGCAATAGCGGATTCAAGTTCGCCTTTATCGAAGTCAGGCCAAAGCGTTTCAGTAAACACCAGTTCGGTGTAGGCAATTTGCCACAGTAGAAAATTGCTGATGCGCTGTTCGCCGGATGTTCGGATCAGGAGGTCTGGGTCCGGGGTGTCTTTCGTGAATAGGCGCTCACTGAACGCCCCTTCGTCAATGTCGCCGGCCGCAATTTTCCCGGCCACGCAATCGGCTGCGAGTGACTTTGCCGCCACCACGATTTCTTGTCGACCGCCGTAACTCAGCGCAATAGTGAGCATAAGGCGTGTATTCGCCGCAGTGCGTTCTTCCGCATCGGCAATCAGTGCGACGGTGTCGGACGGCAACCTCAGCCGATCCCCTATCACCTTGAGGTGTATGCCCTGCGCCTCTAATTCCATAATGTCATTTTCAAGGGAATACCGAAGTAACCCCAGCAGGTCGCGCACTTCGCTTTCCGGCCTGCGCCAGTTCTCGGATGAAAACCCGAACAGCGTCAGATACTTTACGCCAAGTTCCCCTGCGCCTTTAACGACGCGCTTAACCGCATCGGCGCCGCGCTTATGCCCCGCTGTGCGCGGAAGCCCGCGTGCGTTCGCCCATCGACCGTTTCCATCCATGATGATGGCAATATGTTCGGGCGCGCAGGCTGCAGACCCGGATTCGATCTGCCCAGGTTCGACCTGGCGGAGCGGCTGGGCGGGGTTGGCGCTCATCAGACCTGAGTGATCTCCGCTTCTTTCGATTTCAAGGCCTCATCAACCTTGGACACAAAATCGTCCGTCATTTTCTGCACAAGGTCAGCGTATTTGTGATGCTCGTCCTTGGAAATGGCGTTGTCTTTTTCCATCTTCTTGAGCGCTTCATTGCCATCCCGACGAACATTGCGGATCGCGACACGCGCATGCTCGGCGTATTTATGGGCGACTTTTATAAGTTCGGCGCGTCGCTCTGATGTAAGCGGCGGAATAGGCACGCGGATAAGAGTTCCGTCAGAAACAGGGTTCAGCCCAAGACTGGAGTCACGAATAGCCTTTTCAACAGCCTTTGCCATGCCTTTGTCCCACACCGACACTGAAAGCAACCGCGGTTCGGGCACGGAAACACTCGCGACTTGACTGAGCGGCATATGACTGCCGTACGCCTCGACCATCACCGGTTCAAGCAGCGCTGTTGATGCACGCCCGGTGCGGAGGCCCGAGAACTCCTTCTTCGCGTGCTCTAAACTGACCTCCATCTTATGTTGAAGGTCTTGCTCCAGCGCGGAAAATTCTTGGCTCATCGTACACTCACCCCATTTGCGTTCTCAAACCGCCAAAACATTCCGCGTTACGTCTGAGCGGAATTGGCGATGGTTGTAAACAGACCACGACCTTCAAGAACGTGCGCGATGGCATCTTGCTCGTGCATATTGAACACTATGATCGGAAGCCGGTTTTCCCGCGCAAGCGCAATAGCCGTCGTGTCCATGACTTGAAGGTTGTCCGCCATAACTTTGTCGAAAGTCAGGCGCTCGTAACGTTTTGCATTTTGAGTTTTATTCGGATCAGCGTCGTATACACCGTCCACTTGCGTCGCCTTCAGTAGCGCATCGCAGTTCATCTCCACCGCACGCAACGCGGCCGCAGTATCCGTCGTAAAAAACGGATTGCCCGTGCCTGCGGCAAAAATCACCACGCGCCCTTTTTCCATGTGGCGCACAGCTCTTCTTCGAATATAGGATTCACACACCTGAGCCATGGCAATAGCGGACTGCACGCGGGTAGGCACACCGATAATTTCGAGAGCGTTTTGCACAGCCAGGGCGTTCATGATCGTCGCAAGCATGCCCATGTAGTCGGCGGTGGTCCGGTCCATGCCCGTCGCCACACCGGTCAGCCCACGAAAAATGTTGCCGCCGCCGATGACCAAACAAACCTGGCGTCCGGCGGCCACGACCGCCTTCACGTCTTGCGCCAGCTTGGACACTGCATCTTTGTCCAAGCCGTACTCGCCGGTGCCCATCAGGCCTTCGCCCGACACCTTCACCAGCACACGTTTATACGGCAGCCCCTCGACCATCTCTTACTCCACGACGGCGCATTCGCGCCGATAGAAACCGGCGGATGTCCGCGCGGCCGATCAAGTTCCAGCGACTGCAGCCACCTCCGCCGCGAAGTCGGACTCTTCTTTCTGGATACCCTCACCCAGACCGTAGCGTACAAAGCCCGCCACCTTTACTGGTGCGCCGATATCCTTCGCAGCGTCCTCTACGGCTTGGCTCACTTTGGTCTTGTCGGCCATGATGTAAGCCTGCTCCAGAAGCACAACTTCTTCATAGTACTTCCGCACTCGCCCTTCGACCATCTTTTCCACGATATCCGCCGGCTTGCCCGATGCGGTCGCCTGATCGCGGTAAATCGCCTTTTCACGCTCAAGCGTTGTCGAATCTACGTCCGAAGGCGTTAAGAACTGCGGGCTCGCAGCCGCAATGTGCATAGCCAATTGCTTTCCGAGCTCCGCCAGCTTGCCTTGGTCTCCAGTGGATTCCAACGCAACCAGTACGCCAATGCGGCCCAAGCCGGGCTTCGCGGCAGAGTGGACGTAGGAT
>JAUIGX010000261.1 GCA_030432435.1 Alphaproteobacteria bacterium | reverse complement strand
TCACCTTGCATTTGAGCAAACCTGCGGGTATAAGCGCGCCGTTCCGGCCTCTTTTGGGGCTGGAGTTAAATAGGTGACGGCTCTGCCGGAACCCCCGACCTAAAGGGCGAAAAAGCCATATATATCAGGCTTTTCGGGCATGCCCCCGGGTCGGCGTAAGAAACTTATATGAAATCCGAAAGGACACAAAATGCCCAAGATGAAGACCAAAAGCTCCGCCAAGAAGCGGTTCAAAGTTACAGGAACGGGCAAGGTTAAGGCCGGGGTCGCCTATAAGCGCCACTGCCTTGATGCCAAGCCCCAGAAGATGAAACGGACGTCACGCGGAACCATGGTTCTCGCAAAGCCGGACGCCATCATCATCAAACGCAACTTCCTGCCTTACGGCTGAACCGTATTTTCGTCGGAGAACCACCATGTCACGCGTAAAACGGGGCGTTACCAAACACGCTCGTCATAAGAAGGTCCTCGCCCAAACCAAGGGTTTTCGGGGCCGTCATGCCACCAACTACGAGATCGCACGTAACCGCCTCGAAAAGGCGCTACGCTATGCTTATCGCGACCGCCGTCTGAAAAAGCGTGATTTCCGCGCCCTGTGGATTCAACGTATCAACGCGGGTACGCGCCTCCATGGCCTGACCTACTCCCGATTTATCAACGGGCTCAAGCTGGCAGGCATAGAGTTGGACCGTAAGGTCCTGGCCGATCTCGCCGTTCACGAGCCCGAAACCTTTGAAAGCCTGGTCAAGCAGGCCCAAACGGCACTCGGTTAAGACGAGCGAGCGCTCGCCGATCATCTGATCTAACCGGGTCAACCAAAGGGGCCGCCGTCCGGGCAGCCCCTTTTCTTTTGCCCGCAGAGATAGGCGTACGGAACCGAGATATGACTCAAAATTCCATTGAACAGCTTCGCGGCGACCTCCTCGCCGCCATAAGCGCCGCCGGGGACAGCTCGGCGCTCGAGGAGGTGCGCGTCAGCGCCCTTGGTAAGAAGGGCCGCATCACCGCGCTGATGAAAGATCTGGGTGCTATGGACCCCGAGGCGCGCAAAGCCTTTGGTCAGCAGGTCAATGCTTTGAAGGCTGAGGTGGGCAGCGCTCTTGAGAGCCGCAAGCAAGCCTTCGAAGCCGCGGCACTGAACGCCCGACTCACAACCGAAACCATGGACGTCACTTTACCGGTGCGGCCTGAAACTGAAGGCTCGCTACACCCGATCAGTCAAACCATGGACGAGATTGCCGCCATTTTTGGCGTGATGGGCTTTGAAGTTGCCGAAGGGCCTGACGTAGAAGACGATTTTCACAATTTCACGGCGCTTAATTTTCCGCCGGGTCACCCCGCGCGAGAAATGCACGATACGTTCTTCTTGCAAGACGCCGATGACGGCGAGCGCTATTTGCTGCGCACACACACCTCTCCGGTGCAGATTCGCACGATGATGAATGCGAAAGCCCCTATTCGGATCATCGCGCCCGGCCGCACCTATCGCTGCGACTACGACATGACGCACACCCCCATGTTCCATCAAGTCGAAGGCTTGATCATCGACACCGAATCGCACATGGGACACCTGAAAGGCTGTCTAGCCGAGTTTGTCCGCACCTACTTCGGGGTCGACAATCTTCCCGTGCGCTTTCGCCCCAGCTTCTTTCCTTTCACCGAACCATCTGCCGAGATGGACATCGGCTGCAGCCGACAAGGCGGTGAATTAAAGCTTGGTGATTACGGCGACTGGCTGGAAATTCTCGGCTGCGGCATGGTGCACCCCAATGTGCTTAAAGCCTGCGGCCTTGATCCTGACGTGTATCAAGGCTTTGCCTTCGGTATGGGAATCGAACGCATTGCAATGCTGAAATACGGCATCCCCGATCTAAGAACATTCTTTGAATCCGATTTACGCTGGCTGCGTCACTATGGCTTTTCCGCCCTGGACGTTCCGAGCGTTACAGGGGGGCTGAATCGATGAAGTTCACGCTTTCCTGGCTCAAGGACCACCTGGATACGACCGCTTCTCTAGACGAGATCACCACCAAGCTGACCGCGATCGGTCTTGAGGTTGAGGGCGTCAACGACCCCGGCGCCGCCCTCGGCGACTTCATCGTCGGTCACGTCACCGAGGCCAAACAACACCCCAATGCCGACCGTCTGCGGCTGTGCACCGTCGATACGGGCACCGAAACATTGCAGGTCGTCTGCGGTGCGCCGAACGCCCGCACCGGCCTTAAGGTTGTGCTGGCCCGCATCGGCACCGTCATCCCGGCCTCCGGTGATAAACTGAAGAAGGGCAAGATCCGCGGCGAAGAAAGCCAGGGCATGATGTGCTCTGCTCAGGAACTGAATTTGGGCGAAGACCATAGCGGGATTATAGAGCTTCCCGAAAACGCCCCCGCCGGAGCTCCGATTGCCGATATTCTGGCGATGGACCCCGTTATTGAAATTGCGCTAACGCCCAATCGCGTAGATGCCCTGGGCGTGCGCGGCGTGGCCCGCGATCTCGCGGCGACGGGCCTCGGCACACTCAAGCCCCTAAACGACAAGCCCGTTCCCGGCACTTTCGACAGCACACGGAAAGTGGCGATGAACTTGCCCGCAAGTGATTCGAACAAGTGTCCCCAATTCGTAGGGCGGGCACTCCGCGGCGTAAAGAACGGCGAAAGCCCCACTTGGTTGAAAGACCGCTTGAATGCAGTCGGTCTTCGGCCCGTCTCGGCGCTCGTGGACATCACTCAGTACATCACTCTTGATCTCGGACGCCCCCTGCATGTTTTCGACGATGCAAAAGTAAATGGCGCCATAGGTCCACGTTTTGCCAAAGCCGGAGAATCTCTCGTCGCGCTAAACGGCAAGGATTACGCTTTAGATGAGTCTATCGTTGTCATCGCCGACGAAACGGCCGCGCTTGGCATTGGCGGTATCATGGGTGGCGAACCCAGCAGCGTGACCGAAACAACAACTGACGTATTTTTAGAATCGGCTTTGTTCGACCCCTCCAACATCGCAGAATCCGGACGCAAGCTGCAGATCAACTCTGATGCTCGCTACTGCTTCGAGCGCGGCGTCGACCCGACTTCGGCCGTGAGCGGCGCGGAGATCGCGACACGCATGATTCTCGACCTCTGCGGCGGCGAAGCCGCCCACATAGACGTCAACGGCACCGCACCTCCCTATCACCGCGATATTTCTTTCGATCCGGCGCGCGTGCAATCACTCGGCGGCGTTGTTCTTGAAGAATCAGAGATGACGATGATTCTTGAGCGGCTTGGCTTTGCTGTCGCCACCGGTAATCCATGGACCGTCTCACCCCCCTCTTGGCGTGCGGACGTCGAAGGTTGGCAGGATATCGTCGAAGAGATTCTCCGGATTCACGGCTACGACAACATCCCCGAATCCATCCTGCCCCGTGCACCGATGCCCAAGGTGGTTCCCACCCCGCAGCAGCGGCGCATCACGACCGCTCGGCGCACCCTGGCCACGCGCGGGCTGAATGAAACGACCACATGGGCCTTTTTGCCCAAGGCGCAGGCAGAATTGTTCCGGGGCGAGCTCCCGCTTGTGCAGCTCGCGAATCCCATAAGCTCCGAATTGGATGCCATGCGTCCATCCTTACTGCCCAATCTTGCCGCTGCGGCGGGACGCAACGCCGCGCGAAACATGCCCGATGGCCGATTCTTTGAAATCGGTCCT
>JAUIGX010000260.1 GCA_030432435.1 Alphaproteobacteria bacterium | reverse complement strand
GAACCCGGCCGTTAAGTGCCACCGCGCCAATGGTACTGCGACTCAAGTCGTGGGAGAGTAGGTCACCGCCAAACCTAGTAAGCTCAATCACAAAAAACATATCTCTCTAAATGATGAAAAATATACATGAAATACACAGTCGGGTATGGCTTAACAGGCCCATTTGAGGTCTGTTCGATCGTATGATCGGAATTGAACGCTTTGACGTTGACCTGGGTGATGCAACGCCGTCGCCGAATGCGATGGCGTTAATAAATGACGCGTCTAAGCTGGCTCAGAAGCTGCAAAACTTGCCGGAGCACGAACGCGTGCCTGGCCTCGTCACATCGCCCGGCAACATAGCATTCCGATTTTTGGACGCAATCTCCCCGCATATTCATACCGAAACACCACGCTTTTGCGAATGGGGTAGTGGCGTTGGGGTAGTGACCTGTCTCGCGTCGTTAAAAGGGTGGAACGCAATCGGGATCGAGATTGAAACGAGGCTGGTCCTCGAAGCGCGCCGCTTGGCATCTGCGCATCGTATCCAGGCGTCGTTCTACGAAGGTTCTTATAAGCCTGATGCACTGTTCACTAGCGAAACCACGCTTGAGACTTTCGAAACAGAGTATGGTTTTGGGCTTTTTGATTTTGACATCATTTACATCTACGCGTGGCCCGCTGAGAAAAACAGGGTTACTGAGGCGGTAGCAAGATACGCCAAGCCAGGCACTATTTTTATGCACTATGGTGGTGGCCTGACCTGCGAGGCTTTTCGCGTTGTGTAGCAGGAAACGGTCTGTATAGGCAGCCTGATTACAAAGCTTCTTCATGAATTCGGCGTAAACACCTCTTGCAGTTCGGGGCAATTCGACTTACCCCTCGCAACAGTGTCGCGGGGTGGAGCAGCCCGGTAGCTCGTCAGGCTCATAACCTGAAGGTCGCAGGTTCAAATCCTGCCCCCGCAACCACTTTTACCGAACAACCATCAATACCGTACCCTGCACCCGCTTGGGCCGTATGCACCATGGCGGTCAAAGCCCCCTCCAATTCCAAGACGATTTGCTCGTCATCATGGTGGACGACCACCTGTGAGATCAGTCTCCGGATCGTGTCCAGCGCCTGTTGACGAATGCTCGGCTCCGCGAGGGACGCGGTGAGGTCCTCGACCTTGCGCTTGTAGAGCGCGGACAGGTTGGGATGCAGACGCACGGGCTCCGGCGCAGGCGACGCCAGTTTCGCGTCCAGCTTGGCCTTTTGCGCCTCGAGGTCCTCAAGTTGAGCCAGTAATCCTGGCGTACGCATTCCGTCGGCGATCGCGTCGTAAAGACCGCGAAGTTTGCCCGTGACGCGATCAAGGTCGCGTTCGAGATCTCTCCGTGCCCGGTCCTGTCCTGCACGAGCCTGGTTTGTGCTCCGCGTGAAGGCGTCGATGAAGGCCGCGACTGCCTCCGGTTCCATGAGGCGCTGTTTGAGCAGATCGAGGATCGCGCTTTCCAACACGTCACGCTTGAGTGACTGCGTCTCGTCGCATGTCCTCAACTTGCGGGCGTTGGAGCAAGCGACGTAATCGCGGCCGATCGATGCGAAACCACCCCCGCAAGCGCCACAGGTCAGCAACCCGGTCAGAAGGTGTTTCTTCCGCTTCTTCTCCCAGAAGCGACTGGCCTTGATTCCCTTGACTGCAGGTGTTGCGTCTATTGCTTCCTGCCGCGCCTTAGCGTTGTCCCACAGCTCGCTGTCGATTATGCGCAGATGCGGCACATCCGTGATAATCCATTCCTCGCGCGGGTTGCTGCGCGAGACCCGCTTGCCGGTTTCGGGGTCCTTTACGTAGCGCAGACGATTCCAGACCAGGCGGCCAATATAGAGTTCATTGTTCAGGATGCCTGTGCCGCGTTGGCGGTGCCCACGGATCGCCGTGTCGCGCCAAAGCTTGCCGCGCGGCCCGGGCACATGATCGGCATTCAGCCCGTGTGCGATGGCCTTTGGCGATTTACCGCTTGCGAATTCTACGAAAATACGGCGCACGATGCCTGCTTCCTCGGGATTGATGGACCTTTCCCCGCGCTCGGGCTCACCGGCCTCGTTGACGTTGCGCACGACGTTGTAGCCATATGCGTTGCCTCCGCCAGATCGCCCGGCTTCCACGCGCCCGCGCAAGCCGCGATGGGTTTTGGCGGCGAGATCCTTAAGGAACAGCTGGTTCATCGTGCCCTTGAGGCCGACATGCAGTTCGCTGATCTCGCCTTCTGCCAACGTAATCACACGCACCCCATGAAACGTGAGGCGTTTGAACAGAGTGGCAATGTCGGCCTGATCTCGGCTCATACGATCGAGTGCCTCGGCGAGAACGACGTCAATCTGGCCCTTCTCGGCGGCCGTGACCAGGCTTTGAAGCCCGGGGCGGTGCATGGACGCCCCGGAAATCGCCATGTCGGAATAGGTCTCGGTAATGGTCCACCCCTCGCGCGCAGCCCGCTCGATGCACAGACGCGCCTGATCTTCGATGGACCGTTCGCTCTGCATCGCTGTCGAAAAACGGGCGTAGATCGCGGTACGGGTCATCGTGTCTGTCCTTCCTTGAGTGTGGCAAGCAGGGCGGCGTATTCGCGCCCGGCCTCGATCGTGTTTGCATGATTGTAATGCCGTTCGGCGGTTCTGTCAGAAGAATGCGACAGAACCGGGCGAATCAATGTCGCGGCGCGTGATGAGTGACGCGCCAACGTGGTGGCGGCAGCATCGCGGAAGAGATGCGGGGAAATACAAATCCCAAGCATACGTTCCGTGCCGTTTTTCACCGCCGGTGCGACCGCGCTATAGCCTAAGGGAGATCCTTTGCGATCTACCCAAAGAGCATCATGGCGCATTGCCCCCCGTTCGAGCAGAAAGGGTCGAGCATCCTGCAAATAACGGTTCAAAGCCGGCATGACAGCGCCGGGGATCTCCGACTCCCAAGGAACACCGGATTTGGTCAGGCTGGCCGAAAGGGCAAGCGTGGCTGTGTTGTCGTTGAAGAAAATCGATTCTCCAATCCGAAGGCCAACCAGCGCGCGACGACGAATGGGCAGCAATGCGAGGAGGGCGATGATTGCGCCATCCCGAATGTGGATGGCGCGCCAGATGGAGCTGCGCGCTTCATCGGCAGCTACAAGGGCGAGGTTCAGACCGGCGTCCAGCAGCACTATGCTGGACAGCACCCGGCCATGTTTGTGGGTTTGCGCGCCGCGTCCGGCTTGTTTCTTGAGTCTTGCACACAGTGTACGGTGCGCCGACCAATCGCGTTCCGGGTTCGCGGCCATCAGAACGCGCAGGACACCGTCGACAAAGGCGAGGCGCGTCATCGGCGCCGTGTGATCCAGGACAATGAGCCACGCCTTAAAGCGATCCAGCGTTGCCCTTTGCGAAGGGGGCAAGTCCAGCGCGTGGGGCTCATTCACCCGCAGCCATTCGAGCCATCGGCCATAGCGTTGTTCAAGAGAGGTTTGCGTTGTTTGACGGACATGGCCCATCGGACCTTGACCGTCGAGAAGATCGCCTTTTGCGAACACGGCCTCCCACATTGACCGGTCGGCGTTGGGCCATTGGGTTTGCGGTAGCACGAGGCTCATCCGCTGTATCTGAAGTGCCCCGGGTTTACCGGAGGGTTTTTTATTCAAAACCTATGCGACGTTATCAAGGGCGTTCATGCTTGCATAGAATGCGTCCTCCATTTCCTGTGGCGGCCGATGGCCGATTGCGCCAT
>JAUIGX010000259.1 GCA_030432435.1 Alphaproteobacteria bacterium | reverse complement strand
GCGGCGGTCATAATTGATCAATCAATTCGTCAGCTACGTAGTCACGCGCAGCGCAGCGACCGAGGTACGACCAGTATGCAAGCGGCGACACTCCGGTACCGGGGCGTTTAGCGCCGAGATTGGACTCGTCGAATACATCCCCTTTTGCGATCGGCTTCAGGGCCACAAGACTTTTACGCGCGGCGCTGCGTGTTTTCAGTTCGCTGTCACCCGGCAGCTTTTCATCTGATCCCAAAGCGTGCTCCACCGTACGAATGGCCGCGACCATCTCTGTAAGTTCCGCCGGCGTTAAAGACGCCCGATGATCGGGGCCGGGCAGCGAGCGGTCCAAGGTAAAGTGCTTCTCGATCACGCGGGCACCGCGCGCAACCGCGGCGGTCGCAACCGCGATTCCGGCGGAGTGATCCGAGAGCCCAACCGGCAGACTGAACGTCTCTGTCAGCACCCTCATTGCCCGCAAATGAATGGTCTCCGGCGGCGCGGGATAGTCCGACGTGCAATGGAGAACCACGACGTTGCGGCGCAAAGATGACTGACCGGCCTCTGACCGGAAGGATTTTTCGAATTCATCAGGTGACGGCGCTTCGCCGTCCGCAGTATAGCCGAAGGCCAATATGCCGAGGGCCGCCTCGACATCCTCGAGCGTGGACATCCCGGTAGACAAAATGACGGGCAGACCTGTACGCGCCATTTCCAAAAGCAAAGGCGCATTCGTGATTTCACCGGAAGCGACTTTCAACCGCTTAACTCCAAGTGTGCCTGCAAGAAACCGGACACTGTCGGTGTCAAACGGCGTAGACATAAATTCGATGTTCGCACGCTGGCACGCCGCGAGCAGGCGGTGATGCGCATCGTCCGAAAGCTCTAGGGCTTTCAGCATCTCGATCTGCCCACCCGCCGCGCCGGTATTGCGCAATTGATAATCGGCTTTGGGCGCTAGGGCTGTTGCGATTTTCTCGGCCTTGAACGATTGAAATTTAACCGCATCAGCCCCTGCCTCGGCGGCAGCCTCAACCATCTCCACTGCACGGGAGAGGTCGCCGTTATGATTTACGCCGGCTTCAGCAATGATAAAGGTTGATGTGGACGTCACGGCAATTCGTTAAAATGGGAAATACTGAACTCCAACCTGGAGCGTCTCGGTACAATAAAGGTTAACAGCCTTCAATTGAAGGCGATCCACGCAATTGACTGGCGTTTCATCAAAAATGACTTCAAGTCCCATAGCGCCCCGCCGCGCCCATAGGTTAATGTGGCGGACTTATTGCCCACTTTGCCTTGTCTGGACTTCTAATGGTTAACGCCAGCGCGGTTCCCTCCGTTCTTTTCTTGATCGCCGCGCGCGGCGGATCGAAAGGCGTTCCCGGGAAGAATCTCCGTCAAATCGAGGGGTTATCCCTGGTCGGATTCAAGGCCCGTGCCGCGCAAAATTGCGGGGCCTGCAGACGCCTTATTATCTCGACCGATAGCGCTGAGATCCAAGATGAAGCCAGGCGCTTTGGCGTCGAAGTGCCTTTTACACGCCCGGCGGAACTGGCCACCGACACCGCCTCCAGCGAAAGCGTAGTGGCTCATACCATTGCCTGGATTGAGGAAAACGAGGGCCAAAGCTATGACGCTGTCATGCTGCTTGAGCCCGCTTCACCATTTGCCACCAGCGATCATTTGTCCGCCGCGATAAACTTATACGCCGCGCGTCAGGCCGATCTGGTTGTCGGCATGC
Source organism: Alphaproteobacteria bacterium (assembly GCA_030432435.1). Lineage (GTDB taxonomy): Bacteria > Pseudomonadota > Alphaproteobacteria > Rhodospirillales > Rhodospirillaceae > UBA11612. The sequence goes on along the minus strand of JAUIGX010000259.1, from coordinate 2,069 downwards.
GCGCTACGGAACCGGCCACTCTTTTTATCGGTGAACAACCGGACAGCGGATCGATTGCCGGTATTGTCGGGTCCATGAACGCCGCCGCAGGTCGCCGCCGCCAAGACCAGAGGCCCGAGTGGACTATGAACGGCGCACTTTACCTCATTGGCTGGGAAGCCTTCAAGGCGAGCGGAAAAATCTATGGTACGGCGGAAAAGTGTTATGGACTTCTTATGGACCGCTGGCATTCCCTCGAAATCGAGACCCCCGAAGACCTAGCCTTGGCAGATTTCGCCGCTAAAGGCGGCTATCTCGACCTTTCCCCCTGGAAAGCGTGAAGGTGACCGTGAACGCAAGGCGCAAAATTTGCGTTGTGACCGGGTCACGCGCCGACTACGGCCACCTTTCGCCGGTCATGCGCGCCATCGCGGCCGCACCGGAACTGTTGTTGCAAACGATCGTCTGCGGCCAGCACCTCGATCCACGGTTTGGTGACACATGGAAAGTGCTCGCCGCCGATGGATTTAATATCGACGAAAAAGTCGATATCGGTCTGACGGAAGACACCAGCCTTGCCGTCGCCGAAGCAACGGGCCGGGCCGTTTCAGGGCTGGCACGCGCGTTTACGAACCTCAACCCCGATATTGTGCTGGTTCTAGGGGATCGCTTCGAGATTTTTGCAGCGGGCACGGCGGCAGCCCTTCTCGGAATTCCTCTCGCGCATATTCACGGCGGCGAGGTGACCGAGGCAGCCATTGACGATTCCTTACGGCACAGCCTGACCAAATTAGCCGCTCTTCATTTTGTCGCTGCCGAGCCTTATGCCGCACGCGTCCGACAAATGGGAGAAGATCCCGCTCATGTTTTTATGACCGGCGCGCCTGGACTCGATCATCTAAGCACACAGTCTTTTATGTCCCGCGATGAGCTGGCCGCAGAGCTTGAGATGACTCTTTCCGCACCGTTTTTTGTAGTGACCTATCACCCAGTTACGCTTGAAGATGATTACGGCGCTGCGGCCATGGCGCGCCTCGCCGCAGCTTTAGAAACCTTTCAAGAGGCCTCGATGGTGTTCACGGGCGTCAACAGCGACCCCGGCCATAGCGCGATTCAAAGCGTTCTGGCTGAGTTTTGTGCGAACGATCCGCAGAAACGAAAAATTGTGCAGTCCCTCGGGCAACGGCGATACCTAAGCGCCGTGAAAGAAGCCGATGCCGTGATCGGCAACTCATCGTCGGGCCTTATCGAAGCGCCCGCCTTTTTTACACCGACGGTAAATATCGGCGATCGTCAGAAAGGGCGGCTTAGGTCTAGCTCGGTGATCGATAGCGGTGAAAGCGCGGAGGAGATCGCCGCCGCCATCCACCAATCCCTAGATCCTGCGTTTCGCAGTTTTGCTCGTGCACAGACACCGGCTTACGCACATAGCGGAAACGCCGCCGCTCAGATCACGGACATTCTGAAAACAGTGAACCTTGCACGATTGAGCGTGAAGCGGTTCCACGACATAATCCCCGCGTCGTAACGCCAGCGCCGGATTTCACTTAAGCCACGGAACAACAGCAGGTCTTGATGTCGAATAACGCCACCCAAAAAACCGCATTAATCACCGGCATTACAGGCCAGGACGGAGCGTATCTTGCTGAGCTTCTGTTGGATAAAGGCTACATCGTCCACGGAGTGAAACGCCGCTCGTCATCGTTCAACACCGGGCGGATCGACCATCTTTATGAAGACCGGCATAAAACCGGCGTGCACTTTTTACTGCATTACGGCGATTTGACCGATGCAACCAACCTCATCCGCCTTGTCCAAGAAGTCCAGCCGGACGAAATCTACAATCTCGCCGCACAAAGCCATGTGCAGGTAAGTTTTGAAACGCCCGAGTACACCGCGAACTCAGACGCGCTCGGCACCTTGCGTTTGCTTGAAGCCATCCGGATTCTGGGCTTGAAGGACAAGACCCGCTTTTACCAGGCGTCGACGTCCGAGTTGTACGGCAAGGTACAGGAAATTCCGCAATCCGAGAAAACGCCGTTTTACCCGCGCAGCCCGTATGGCGCGGCAAAGCTTTACGCCTATTGGAT
>JAUIGX010000258.1 GCA_030432435.1 Alphaproteobacteria bacterium | reverse complement strand
CTGCTTTATTGCTCGCGACGGAACGGACCTTGTTGTTTGCCGTGAAGCGGCGCAAATCAGTTCGGATGAGACGACTGCATCGAATAACGACGTTGTTTGGGACATGCGGTTTCGTGTGAGTTTTAGGTCAACTGGGAAGTCGCGCTCTGGCCAGACATTTACGCTTTCCAGGGTGACACCATCGGTCTGGCGGGTGCTCCGGGATGAAAATGCGGCAGCGCCGCTAGAGGGCTTGCCGTCCTACGTCCGGGAAACACTTCCTGCGATTTTCGATTCTAAGGGATTGTTATCGGTTCCACACGCCGGTTACATACGGAATGATGATGAGAATCGTCTTCGGCCGGAAGTGGAGTTGAGCGGGATTTTTCGCAGTTCTCTGCCAATTCCGCAGAAAGATGAGAAAATATTACAGCCAAAACAATAGCGGAATATTACAGACTTAAACGCTTTGCTTGCGCAGGCGCTTTAGCGCACTATTTATATCTGTGCCGGTTTAGGCAGTTTGGGCGAACCAAGGAGCGGTGCGCTGAGACCCGTGCCACCAAACCAAAAAAGAAAAAGTAGAGGACCGATTTGAATATCAGCCGAAATTTAATGCTCTGGGCGGTCATCCTGGTCTTCGTGGTGGCTCTCTTTAATTTGTTTCAAAGCAACACGCCGCAGAACTCGAGCCGCGAAATTTATTTCTCTGACTTCATGGCGGCGGTAGAGCGCTCTGAAATCCAAGAAGTGGTCATTCAGGGAGAAAACATTAGCGGGACGTTTAAGTCCGGCGGTGATTTCCGCACCTATGCGCCAGCAGATTCTGAAGTTGTCCCGACGCTTCGCGAGAATGGTGTTCAGATCAAGGCTGTTCCCAGCGCTGATAACGAATTGTCGTTCTGGGGAGTTGTGATTTCCTGGTTCCCCATGCTGCTTCTCATAGGCGTGTGGGTGTTCTTCATGCGCCAGATGCAGGGCGGCGGCGGGAAAGCCATGGGCTTTGGGAAGTCCCGCGCCAAAATGCTCACAGAAAAGCAGGGCCGGGTGACCTTTGAAGATGTCGCCGGTATTGATGAAGCCAAACAGGAACTTGAGGAGATCGTGGAATTCTTACGCGATCCGCAAAAGTTTCAACGCCTGGGCGGTAAAATTCCAAAAGGCGTTCTGCTCGTCGGCCCTCCGGGCACGGGTAAGACTTTGCTGGCCCGTTCGATTGCGGGTGAGGCGAATGTTCCGTTCTTCACGATTTCCGGTTCCGACTTCGTTGAAATGTTTGTCGGTGTCGGCGCATCGCGCGTGCGCGATATGTTCGAGCAAGGCAAGAAGAACGCCCCTTGCATTATATTCATAGACGAAATCGATGCTGTAGGCCGTCACCGCGGTGCGGGCCTTGGCGGCGGCAACGATGAGCGCGAGCAAACGCTTAACCAGCTGCTTGTAGAGATGGACGGCTTTGAAGCGAATGAAGGCGTTATTCTGATTGCAGCTACAAACCGTCCGGATGTGCTTGATCCGGCGCTTCTGCGTCCGGGCCGTTTCGACCGTCAGGTCGTTGTGCCGAACCCGGACATCTTGGGCCGCGAAAAAATCTTGAGCGTGCACAGTAAAAAGACACCGCTGAGTCCGGACGTCGAATTGAAAGTGATCGCACGCGGTACGCCCGGGTTCTCCGGGGCCGACTTGGCCAACCTCGTTAACGAGGCAGCCCTTCTCGCCGCCCGGAAAGCCAAGCGGGTGGTCGGCATGCTTGAGTTTGAAGAGGCGAAAGACAAGGTGCTGATGGGCGCCGAACGGCGTTCGATGGTGATGACTGAAGATGAAAAGAAACTTACCGCCTATCACGAGGGCGGGCATGCGCTGGTCATGCTTCATGTGCCGAGCCACGAACCCCTACACAAGGTAACCATTATTCCGCGCGGTCGCGCTTTGGGCGTAACCATGTTCCTGCCTGAACGCGACAAGTACAGCATGTCAAAGATTGAGCTTTCAGCGCAGTTGGCAAGCTTGTTCGGCGGGCGTGTTGCCGAGGAAATGGTGTTCGGCCCTGACAAGGTAACGACCGGTGCATCGGATGATATTCGCCGGGCTACCGACATTGCGCGGCGCATGGTGACGGAGTACGGCTTCTCGGAGCGCCTGGGCCCATTGCGGTACAATGAAAATCAGGGCGAAGTGTTTCTTGGACACTCGGTGACGCAAACGAAGAGTGTATCGGACGCGACGGCAGGCATTATAGATGAAGAGGTGCGTAAGTTTGTCGAGAGCGGTGAGAAGACCGCACGGGAAATTCTGACGAAACACCGCGACCAGTTGGAAATCATTGCGCAGGGCCTTCTCGAACACGAGACGCTCTCGCGTGCCGAGATTGAAGCGCTCTTGCGCGGCGAAACCATCGATAAGGCGGATAAATCTCCGCCCAAACCGCGGGACCCGGGTCGGCGCGCTTCTGTTCCGACGACGGACTCTGATGCGACCGGGCGGAAACCCAGTTCGTCAGGTTTTGGCCCGACACCCGAACCTCAGCCGGACGGCTGAAAATTTTAGTCCATAGTCTATACTCTAGGCCCCGCCGTATGGCGGGGTCTTTAGTTTAGGAGAATAGAGCGGTGGTTAACACGCGCACCTATGTTACGCCTCGCGCTCTGCTGAGCGGGCGGTCTGCGGCAGACGCGGTAGCTCAAGGATTAGCCTGGCCACTGTCGGCAGGGGCGGGATCTCTGGCGTTCACCGTCGCGGAGATATCCACTCTGGGCGATGGGGCGATGCGCACAGCTCTGCTTACACGCGCTCAATACGAGTCAAATCGCGATAGCATCGAAAATGCGGGAGGTAGGGTCGCCTCGCTACTTCAATCTCTGGGGCAGGCACCCTCAAAATTCGCGGGTATAGATCTTTCTCAGCCTGCGTTGATGGGCGTTGTGAATGTAACACCTGACAGCTTTTCGGATGGTGGGGTGTTTCACGAGTCAGGTGCCGCGATTGATCACGGTCTATCGTTGTGGCGTGCCGGCGCTGCCATTGTCGATGTCGGCGGTGAGTCTACGAGGCCAGGTGCTGCGCCCGTAATACCGGAGACAGAAATTGCTAGAGTTGTCCCCGTCGTGCGCGGTCTTGCCTCTAAAGGTGTCTGTGTTTCCATAGACACGCGGCACGCGAGCGTGATGGTGGCGGCAATCGAGGCAGGTGCTCGCATTGTAAACGACGTGACCGCTCTTGTCGGTGATCCAAAGTCCTTCCAGGTCGTCGCTGACTCCGGTGTGGCGGTGATTCTTATGCATATGCAGGGAGAGCCTCAGACCATGCAGGATAACCCTATTTATGCCTGGGCGCCCGGGGATGTGTTCGATTTTCTGGGCAGTCGCGCAGCTGCGTGTATTGATGCAGGGGTAGCCCGGAACAACATTGCGTTGGACCCGGGGATTGGGTTCGGCAAGACCCTTTCTCATAACGCCGAGATCATGGATCACTTGGCTTTGTTTCACGGTCTTGGGTGTCCCCTGGTGTTCGGGGCGTCACGCAAGAGTTTTATTGCCCGTATGAGCAATGGGGAAGGGGCGGATGAGCGTTTGCCGGGTTCGCTGGCCGCCGGGATTCACGCTGCGCGTCAAGGTGCGCATGTACTTCGTGTGCATGACGTTGCCGAAACCCGGCAAGCCTTAAGCGTCGTCGAAAAATTGTCCCAAAAATAACTAACAGCCGTGGCGACAAGTACTTAGTGCCCAGGACAGAATTGACATTTCTATATATATTCTTATATATGAATATATGAATATTAAGACCATGAGAAAAAAGGCGGATCAAGTTAGTGGTT
>JAUIGX010000257.1 GCA_030432435.1 Alphaproteobacteria bacterium | reverse complement strand
TAAAAACTTACATGCGTCCGTTGCCGGTAAGGAAATTCTCAAAGGCATCACCCTCAGCCTCGATGGCGGCGAAGTGCATGCCATTATGGGACCGAACGGGACCGGCAAGAGCACGCTGTCTAACGTTATCGCCGGCCGTGAAGGATATGAAGTTACGGCGGGTGAGGTTCTGCTGGACGGCAAGAACCTGCTGACGATGAGCGCTGATGAACGGGCGCGTGCCGGTATGTTTCTTGCGTTTCAATATCCCGTGGAGATCCCGGGCGTCAGCACGTCGGCCTTTCTGAAAACAGCGATCAATGCCAAGCGGCGGGCCGAGGGCCTAGCTGAGATCGACGCCATGGAATTTCTCAAATTGATAAAAGAGAAAACCAAAGTTCTCGACATGCCCTATGAGATGATCAAGCGGGCGTTGAATGTCGGGTTCTCGGGCGGCGAAAAGAAACGCGCCGAAGTTCTTCAAATGATCTTGCTTCAGCCCCGAGTGGCCATTCTCGATGAAACCGACTCCGGGCTAGATATTGATGCGCTTAAGGTTGTGTCCGAGGGCGTCAATGGATTGCGCAGCCCCGACCGGGCCTTTTTGGTTATTACCCACTATCAGCGTTTGCTCGATTACATCGTGCCCGATCATGTGCATGTGCTGACCGGTGGGCGCGTCGTCGCCAGCGGCGGCAAGGAACTGGCTAAAGAGCTCGAAGCTGAGGGCTATGCGAAGTATTTGGACGCGGCGGCATAGGTCTAGGTTTACGTTATGAAATCACCCGGTCTTATCGATCATCCTTTTCGTGATCTCTATGCGAGTCGTCTCGGCGCGCTACCTGGCGCGGCGAATACGTGGCTAGACGGTTTGCGCCAAGGTGCGCGTGCGGCTTTGGCCGGCGGTTTGCCGGGTCCGAAGGAAGAGGTGTGGCGCTACACGCCTTTGCGCTCGCTGGCGAAAATACCCTTTATTCCGGCGGCCGCTGCGGATGATGTCGATATTACCGAGGTGCCGCGCGCGGTGCCGTGCATAGCTGGTGCCGTGCGGATCGTGTTGGTGAACGGCGTTTTTCGCCGCGATCTATCGGATGTGGAGTTCGGCGAAGGCGTGAACGTTCGCGACATGCATTCTGTACTTGCGGCGTCTGACGACGATGTTCGGCAAATTCTTGGCAGTCTCGCGCCGCCAAAAGAGTCGCGGCTTGCTGCCCTCAACACCGCCTATATGGCCGACGGTGTTGCGGTTCACGTGGGCAAGGGCGTGCGAGCGCCGAAGACTATTCATATCATCTCAGTCGGCGCGGCTGGCGCTGAACCGGTCGCGTTCCACCCGCGTGTTGTCGTGGTTGCAGAGCCGGGCGCGTCTTTGACGGTTGTGGAATCTCATATTGGACTGCCTGGTCAGCCCTACTTTTCTAACCCGGTAACTGAGATTGCTGTCGGTGAGAACGCTGATGTGCGGCGCTATGTGAACGTTGCCGAGGATAACGAAGCGTTTCATATAGCAACGACAGCAGCGAGCGTTGCAAAGTCTGGTGTGTTCGAAGCTTTTCATTTGGGTCTCGGAGGCGGCCTCGTGCGCCAAGAGGTAACGGTGACGTTTACAGGTGAGGGCGCTTCCGCGCGTGTAAACGGTGCTTATGCTCTAACCGGTGCGGCCCATCACGATTTTACAACCTTCATGGACCACAGTGTTCCGTCCTGTAATTCTGATCAGGTGTTCAAGGGTGTTGTAGATGACAAATCGCATGGGGTTTATCAAGGACGCATTCTTGTGGCGCGGGATGCGCAGAAAACAGATGCACGTCAATTGCACAAGGCACTGTTTCTGTCGCGCGGCCCTCAGGTAGATTGCAAACCGGAACTGGAAATTTACGCCGATGATGTGCAGTGCGCTCATGGCGCGGCGACCGGCGAGATTGACGCCGACCAGCTCTTTTACTTGACCAGCCGAGGGATCGATCCCGACACCGCGCGCGGCCTACTTGTCGAAGGCTTTTTGGCTGACGCTGTTGCTCTAATTAGAGACGAGGATGTCCGCGATTTGTTCACGTCAGATATCGGTGCATGGCTGAAACGGCGCGAAATTCGGAGTGCCTCGGTATGAGTGAGCCTGCCGTCGCAACGCCGGCCGGTCTCACGGCCTTTGATCCGCTCAAGGTGCGCGCGGACTTTCCGATACTGTCCCGGCAGGTGCATGGTCGAGATTTAGCGTATTTGGACAGCGCGGCCTCGGCGCAGAAGCCGAAGCAGGTGATCGATGCCATCACCCGGGCTTACGGCGAAGAGTATGCAAACGTTCATCGCGGCGCTTACTATCTCAGCGAACTTGCAACGACGAACTACGAAGCCGCCCGTGAAAAAGTGCGTGCCTTTATCAATGCGCGCGAACTCTCGGAGGTTGTGTTCACCAAAGGCGCGACCGAGGCCATTAACCTTGTCGCCGCGACCTATGGCCGCGCGACGCTAAAAGCGGGCGACGAAGTGGTGCTAACTCAGCTTGAGCACCACTCGAATATTGTGCCGTGGCAGTTGCTGCGCGACGCCACGGGTTGCGTGCTGAAAGTCGTACCCGTAGCCGAGGATGGCAGTGTTTCGGTTGAAGCCTTTGCCGAAGTGATCGGCCCTAAAACCAAACTGGTAGCAGTTGCTCATGTTTCCAATGTTCTGGGAACCGTGTTGCCGGTGTACGAAATTGTACAACTGGCTCATGAGGTTGGCGCCAAGGTGCTGATTGATGGATGCCAGGGCATTGTTCATCAGCACGTGGACGTGCGAGCGCTTGAGTGCGATTTTTATGTTTTCTCGGGTCACAAGCTCTATGGCCCGACGGGCATTGGCGTGTTGTGGGCGCGGGCGGAATTGCTGAGCGCGATGCCGCCCTATCAAGGCGGCGGCGACATGATCGAAAGCGTAAGCTTCGAAAAAACCACATGGGCGGAGGCGCCCGCGAAATTTGAAGCAGGAACGCCGCCCATCGTCCAGGCCATCGGTCTCGGTGCCGCCATAGATTATTTGAACGGTTTGGACCGTGAGGCTGTCGAGGCGCATGAGGCAGAGCTTCTGCGTTATGCCATGACGCACTTGGCGCAAGTGCCGGGACTAAAGCTGATCGGTACGGCGCCGGGCAAAGCCTCGGTGCAGTCATTTGTCATGGAAGGTGCCCACCCGCATGACCTAGCCACCGTGCTGGATCGTTTTGGGGTGGCGGTGCGGGCCGGGCATCATTGTGCGCAACCGCTCATGGAAGCCTTGAACGTGCCCGCGACAACGCGGGCGTCCTTTGCCATCTACAATACGACAGACGATGTCGATGCGTTGATTGCGGCATTGCGCCGCGCGCAGGAGATGTTGCTGTGAATATGGCCGCGCCTTTGAATGACGATCTCCGCTCGCTATACCAGGAGATCATTCTTGACCACGGCAAAAGCCCACGTAATTTCCGTGTGGTGGAGCATCACACTTGCAAGGCGCAGGGCAATAACCCGATGTGCGGCGATAAGCTTATGGTGACGGCCAAGGTAGGCGCGGACGGGACGCTTGAAGACGTGGCGTTCGAAGGTAAGGGCTGTGCAATCTCTATCGCCTCGGCTTCGATGATGACAGAAGCCTTGATCGGCAAACCGCCTGAGGCGTTGGGACAGTTGTCGAAAGCGGTTTATGACCTATGTACGGGGAAAGCGGATGCGGAGGAAGCGAAGGCTTCGCTTCCTGCGGAGTTGGCCAATGCGATTGACAAGTTGGCCTCGCTTTCGGGTGTTCGTCAATTTCCCGTGCGAGTGAAATGCGCCACATTGCCCTGGCATGCACTGAGCTCTTGCCTCGAAGGACAAG
>JAUIGX010000256.1 GCA_030432435.1 Alphaproteobacteria bacterium | reverse complement strand
CTGGCTCGGTTTGACCTTTCTACGCGCCGCGCCCCCGCAACCACATCCGTCGGCACAAAAGACCATCCACGAACAAAGTGGATTGGCGCTTTGGATCAACTCCTTCGGCGTTGGCATCAGCAATCCTAAGGCCGTACTCTTCTTCGCCGCGTTGTTTCCCCAGTTTCTTCCGGCTGGCAGCGGAACGGCTGTCTTGGCCCTTTTGGTTTCAACATTCGTGGTCGTGAAATTCGTCATTCTCGGGGGCTACGCGATCGGAGCGCGACAGGCGGTGCGCCTCCTGAGCAAGCCCGAACATGCAAAGCGTGGACGCATGCTGACCGGCATCATCTTCCTCGCCTTCGGGGCGATTATGATCTGGTCTGCGCTGACCGCCACATAAGACCACGTCGCCATGCACGGGCTGACCCGTGGCTGGGCCGAAGCGCCTCAGAAGGGCGTCGACATCTTCCGCGTCGAGGGCGGGAAGCGGGCGGAACACCGGGAGGTTCTAGAGAGCAAGAAGCCACAACTCTTGGCACCGTCGGCCTGATGATCTTCGACCCTGGGCAAGACACGCATCAACCCTGAACGGAACATGCGTGAACGTCCCTTTTCGTTGGGTCTGGGACATACGTCCCGGCTTACACCGGCAAGCATCACCGCAGCGTGTAGGAGCGCACCGGGTCACGAACGGCCCTGCGATAATCGGACGGGCTCACGCGCATTAGCTTGACGAAAACTCTGGCGAGGACCTGGTTGGACGAATAGCCAACCTCAAGCGCGATCTGCGTGACCGGCAGGTCCGTGTGTTCGAGCAGTTCGCACGCCTTCTCCACTCTCAGCCGCGTCATGTAGACCCGTGGCGGCACCCCGACGCTCTGTTTGAACATGCGGGCGAAATGGTAGGGTGAGAGCCGCGCCTCGGCCGCCAGATTATCCAGACTGATGTCTTCCGAGAACCGCTCATGCATCAGCTCGAGGCAACGACGTTCTGCCCACGGCGCAAGGCCGCCCCTTGCCGGAGCAAACGGCGTTCCGCCCAAGCGGCAGAGTTCGGCGAGGATCTCGCAGCCCGCGGCCCGCGCAAGCAGCCGCGACGGTGCCCCTTCGTCCTCGCAGAGTGCCCAAAGGTTCCGCAGCGCCGACCGGATGGACGGCGAGTCCAACACTAGGCCGTAGGTGAAGGAGGTGTCTAACGAGAACCGACCGTCGGCGGCCTCGTCGAGCACGTCCTGCCACTGCGCCAAGGGAAACACCAAGCTACGAAGCCGATGGCTTTCGTCATTGATCACTGTGGTCGCAAAGTCAGGCGCGGCTAAGGCGAGAGTGCCTTTACCGGTTCTCACATCAAAGCGGCCTCCTCCCAAGTTTCCCCTGACACGACTACAGCCAAGCATGTCCTCCATTAGGACGATGTCCGGCAAGGCCGGGCGAGACATGTCTCCGGCCGGGCGCGCCACTTCCAGAAGATCCAAGACCCCACCGGATGATTTTCTGGCCCGCACATAGGACGCATGTTGGCCCTCGCTGTGCCACTGGGCGAATGAAGAATGCGCATGAAAGGTCATTGTCGTCCCTCTAGAGCCACACGCGCGCCAAAGGGTTTTCGCGCCCGTTGATTAAGACGCCTGTCGACCTTCGCGATGGGGAGGACGAATATGCAGGCAGTGTCATCGTTGCATCTCCCATCAGGGAGACAAGCCGAACTTCAAAACAAACATGTCTGTTCGGCAGCGTTGGTACCGATGTTTCACTATCTACGTTGACCTCGAGAATATTAGTCGAATCTGACGTTGATCGCAACAAACGAAGACCGATGACGCGGCGGCGGTTCGCCCTGAGTGTTCCCCATGGTCAGGAGTTTGTTGCGTCACCAACAAGCAGGAAGAGGTTGCATCAAGCGAAAAACGTCTTGGGCATCGCGACGCAAACCTGAGTTCAATCTGCTCTTCTTACCAAATATTATGTATTTGATAGTCATATATAAATCAGGAAAAAATCCCGATAACGGGCAAGGATTTCTTACGAAAGCCACCATCAAGTCCTGTTGCAACATCTTTTAAGGCACAGTTGATTGCGGCGACCAAATCAGGTGCTTTGGTCGGGCAATTGACGGGCGTCAGTTCGTGGAGGACGGCAAATCTATCCGCAAGAGCGGTGCCATTGCAGCAATGTCAGCGCGTCGTTTCCGCCATCTTCGGCTGCTTCGCTTTCGTGGCCGGGCGCGGCTTGGTCGGGCCATGGCCTGACACGTGCCATGAAATGCGCTGTCGATTTGTCGGAAAAGGCCGGGTGATCACGTCGGCGCGGCACCACCCCTCTGGCGTAACGGCCACTGACCGATAGCAGGAATTCAAGCCATTCGCAGAAACTCAACCGTCCAGAGCAAGCCCGATACAGGTACCGGCAAGTAGACGCAGTGGACCAACTGCGACCTTCCGCACGCGGACCCGAGTGACCGGCTCGTGCGCATCAAATCGCAAGAGCGGCATCGTCGTAGCAGGATCAGGAACGTGGGGGCGGACGGCACGCGCTAGACCTGTCTCACTGCAACGCTTTGCGCCCAAACCTCTGCGAACCAGTACGATCTTGTGTGGGCGGACAAAGCAAGCCGGAAAACGGCATGGCTCCAACGAACAGGATTGACCATGACTACCCAAGATTCCCCGACATCACGTCTGACAACCACTGCTGGCGCACCCGTCGCCGACAATCAGAACAGCCTCACCGCCGGGGATCGTGGCCCTGTTCTGATTCAGGACTGGCAGCTGATCGAGAAACTGGCCCATCAGAACCGCGAGCGAATTCCCGAACGTGTTGTCCATGCAAAGGGCTGGGGCGCGTATGGGACGTTGAGGATCACAGGCGACATATCGCATCTGACCTGTGCAGACGTGCTGCAACCCGGCACCGTGACGCCAATGATCGCGCGCTTTTCAACCGTGGCCGGGGAAGCGGGTGCTGCAGACCATGAGCGGGATGTGCGTGGCTTTGCGCTCAAGTTTTATACCAACGAAGGCAACTGGGATCTCGTCGGCAACAACACGCCGGTCTTCTTCGTGCGCGATCCGCTCAAGTTTCCAGACTTTATCCACACGCAAAAACGCCACCCGCGCACCAACCTGCGATCGCCCACCGCCATGTGGGACTTTTGGTCACTCTCACCCGAGAGCCTGCACCAGGTGACAATTCTGTTCTCGGATCGCGGCCTGCCCGTCAGCCCAATGCATATGAACGGCTATGGCAGTCACACCTACAGCCTCTGGAACAATGAGGGCACGCGGGTCTGGGTCAAGTTCCACTTCAAGACCCGACAGGGTCATCGCCATTACACGAACAGCGAAGCGCAAGACGTCGTGGGGCGAACCCGCGAAGGCTATCAAGAGGCGCTGTTCGGCGCGATCGAGGCGGGGGAGTTCCCGCAATGGACTGTAGAGGTGCAGATCATGACACAGAACGAAGCGGAGGCGTTCGCGTTTAACCCGTTCGATCTGACCAAGATTTGGCCCCATGCGGAGTTTCCCCCGATCAAGATCGGCGTGCTCGAACTTGACCGCAATCCCGACAACTACTTTGCCGAGGTCGAGCAGCTTGCCTTCAGCCCGTCGAACGTCGTGCGCGGCATCGGCCACTCGCCGGACCGGATGCTGCAGGGCAGGATCTTTGCCTATGCCGACGCCCATCGCTACCGGCTGGGCACCCACTACGAGGCGCTGCCGGTCAATAGGCCGCGCTGCCCAGTGCATCATTATCACAAGGACGGGGCGATGCGCTTTTTCGACGCCGCAGCTAACCCGGACGCCTATTACGAGCCGAACAGCCTAGACGGCCCGCAGCAGGATGCGTCCTTCGCCGAACCAACCATCGAC
>JAUIGX010000028.1 GCA_030432435.1 Alphaproteobacteria bacterium | reverse complement strand
ATGAAACGACCACATGGGCCTTTTTGCCCAAGGCGCAGGCAGAATTGTTCCGGGGCGAGCTCCCGCTTGTGCTTCTCGCGAATCCCATAAGCTCCGAATTGGATGCCATGCGTCCATCCTTACTGCCCAATCTTGCCGCTGCGGCGGGACGCAACGCCGCGCGAAACATGCCCGATGGCCGATTCTTTGAAATCGGTCCTCGATTCGATGGCGCAAAGCCGGGGGAACAGACCCTTATTGCCTGCGCCCTGCGCGCTGGACATAGCGGTCCCCGTCACTGGGCGGAGGAACGCCGGCCGGTAGACGCTTTGGATGCGAAGGCAGATGCCTTGGCCACGCTGCAAGCCGCCGGCCTGCCCGCAACAGCCGTGCAAACGGCTGCTGGCCCAGAGGGCGGAACGCCGAGCTGGTATCACCCTGGCCGTTCCGGCGTCCTTAAGCTGGGCAATAAGACTGTCGCCACCTTTGGTGAATTGCACCCTGCGACCCTCGCAGCGCTGGACGTCAAGGGGCCGATGGTTGCTTGCGAGGTCTTTCTCGACCGATTGCCCCCACCCAAGAAGGCTACGGCGGCTGCACGGCCACTCCTGAGGACATCACCATTCCAGCCTGTGGATCGTGACTTTGCCTTTGTGGTTGATGCTTTCGTTGCCGCGGAGGCCCTGTTGCGCGCCGTGCGCGGGGCCGACAAGGACCTGATCACCGAGGCCGGTTTGTTCGATACCTATGAAGGACCCCACGTTGGTGAGGGTAAAAAATCGCTCGCCGTCACGGTCACACTGCAACCCAAAGACTCAACACTCACCGACGAGCAAATCGACGCCGTTGCCAAGAAGATTGTCGCGGCAGTCGAAAAGGCTTGTGGTGGAACGTTGCGCGGTTGATATAACAGCCCTTATTACATGACCGATCTTTCCCTCATCCGCAATTTCGCGATCATCGCGCATATCGACCACGGCAAATCGACCCTGGCAGATAGACTCATTCAATATTGCGGCGGACTGACCGAGCGCGAGATGCAGCAGCAAGTACTCGATTCGATGGATATCGAGCGCGAGCGCGGGATCACGATTAAAGCGCAGACGGTTCGCCTGAGTTATCCGGCCGATGACGGCAGGACATATCAGCTGAACCTTGTAGACACGCCCGGCCACGTCGATTTCGCCTACGAGGTGAGCCGGTCGTTGGCCGCCTGCGAGGGGTCGCTGTTGATTGTCGATGCCTCTCAAGGCGTTGAGGCGCAAACGTTGGCCAACGTCTATCAGGCTATCGACGTGAACCACGACATTGTTCCCGTACTCAACAAAATCGATCTCCCGGCTGCCGATCCCGCGCGCGTCCGCCAGCAAATCGAAGATGTGATTGGCATCGACGCTTCAGACGCGGTTGAAACCTCTGCCAAGTCCGGCATCGGCATCAAAGAAGTTCTGGAAGCCGTGGTCACTCGCCTCGCGCCGCCGAAAGGAGACGATGCCCCTCCCCTTAAGGCGCTGCTCGTTGATTCCTGGTACGACAGCTATCTCGGCGTCATCATTCTTGTTCGAATCAAGAACGGTTCGATCAAGAAGGGCTCCAAAATTAAATTCATGTCGAACGACACCACCTACCAGGTGGACAAGGTCGGCGTGTTCACTCCCAAAATGCGGGACGTACCGGCATTGAATGCCGGCGAAATCGGATTTCTAACTGCGTCTATTAAAGCGGTGGCCGACTGCTCTGTCGGCGACACGATCACCGACGAACTTAAGCCCGCCGCCGAGCCGCTGCCTGGCTTTAAGCCCAGCATTCCGGTGGTGTGGTGCGGCCTTTTTCCGGTGGATGCCGCGCAGTTCGAAGTCCTGCGCGAGAGCCTTGGCAAACTCAGGCTCAATGACGCTAGTTTTCATTTTCAGATGGAAAGCTCCGCGGCGCTGGGATTCGGGTTCCGCTGTGGTTTTCTAGGCTTGCTGCATATGGAAATTATCCAAGAGCGGCTCGAACGGGAATTCGGACTAGAACTCATTACAACCGCGCCAAGCGTTGTATATCGAATCCACACCACCGACGGAAAAATGGAAGAGCTGCACAATCCGGCGGATATGCCCGAGGTGACGCGCATCACTTCCATCGAAGAGCCCTGGGTTAAAGCTACTATTCTTGTTCCCGACGAACATGTCGGCACAGTCCTGAAACTTTGCACCGAGCGTCGCGGTGAACAGCTGGACTTAACCTATGTCGGCAACCGCGCCATGGCCGTCTACCGTCTGCCGCTCAATGAAATCGTTTTCGATTTTTACGACCGGCTGAAATCAATTTCACGCGGCTACGCCAGCTTCGACTACGAAATCGCCGATTATGAAGATTCCGATCTCGTGAAGGTAAATATTCTCGTCAACGCCGAGCCGGTTGATGCTCTCGCCTTTATGGCACACCGCACGCAGGTCGAGGCGCGCGCGCGTCATATCTGCGGGCGTCTGAAAGATTTGATTCCCAGGCACCTGTTCAAGATCCCCATCCAGGCGGCCATCGGCGGCAAGGTTATTGCCCGAGAAACGATTGCCGCGCTGCGCAAGGACGTAACGGCGAAATGTTACGGCGGCGATATTTCACGAAAGAGAAAACTTCTTGATAAGCAGAAAGAAGGCAAGAAGCGCATGCGCCAGTTCGGGCGCGTGGAAATTCCGCAAACCGCCTTCATCAACGCACTCAAGATGGGCGATGACTAAGTCGTCAAACGCGCGCCCAACGGCACGTTCCTCAAGATCAGTGTAGAGAAAATTGCGGGCTAGTAGCCGGGCTAGCGGATAGTGCGAAACATCCGCCGGTGGTCGCGGCGCTTCCGACAAAAGTGCGCCAAAACAATTCCGATAGTTCCAAAAACAACCCACGCGGGCATTGCCATGATACCGGCACTCGCAGCACTAAGTATTTCTGAGGAATTTGCAGTGAAAGACGGCGTTTGGCCGACGAGTAAGGTCCAGATCTCGGATGTGGCCAAACCAGAGTACTGGCCCGTACCCAAAGCCATCACAGCCTCTGCCGAAGCCATGATTATAGCCAAGATGACCAACGCCCAGCCGAAGCTGCGACCAAATATCACTGGAACCTCACGCCCCTGAGTCAGTTTCTTACCCTGTTAAATGAGAGGTACCCCATAATCCCCTTTATTTACAGGGTAATTTTGAATCGTTTCGAATAGATACTGTTATTCGAAAGCGTGATTTCTGGGGTCGAAGGCCGCAACCCTGTGGAAAACGGGGATAAATTGACTTTTTGTGTGCAGAAAACGCACTAGCTTTGTTGCGGCGACCGAGCGGCTCGGTTAGGTTCTGCGCCTTCCAGACAAGCCCGTTGATCGCGCGAGTCCTGCGACTCGGGGTTTCTGGTGCCGGAGGGGTGGCCGAGTGGTCGAAGGCGCACGCCTGGAAAGTGTGTAAACGCCAAAAGCGTTTCGTGGGTTCGAATCCCACCCCCTCCGCCATTAGACCTGAAATAGGTATTATATTTCAGGGGCTATGCGTATATCGCAGATCATCTATCCATCCCGGCACCCATCTCTATACCCGTCCCACAGATAACGGCATCGGCGCTTAAGGTTTAAGCGCGACTGGAGCGCGACTCGGTGGCGGCGATCCCCCATGAGACAGCCGGCATCGCTTGCGCTATGGGCAGCTGTTTGGCAGGGCTAACCTTAGCCGCACCCTGAATCAGTGCGGGAGGACATGCTCACGGCTCTTATTCAGGTGTGGCAATTCAACGCTGGGCACGGAAACTTCACAAGCACTGCAATATGCGTCGAGAAATGCTTGGGGATCCCGTTTCAAGAGGTCGAAGTTGACCACCCTGAATTGATGCCGATGAAACGCTACGCGCAATACCTCAAGGCTAGCTGTCGCATATGGGCCGATACCGTAAGCGTCAAAACTAGCTTTCATGCGAGATTTGAAATTGTCTAATCCCATATCTGCTTGTGAGCCCATGTTGACGAGCATCTGCCGGTAAAGCGATTCCAGGCGCTCCTCAAAGGGTCTATTCACCCAAACCACGATTGAGGGGCCGAAGGTCTGAAATAGGCGCTCGGCAATGATTTTGGGAGGCAGGGTATCAAATTCTCCGAATATCTCAGAAGAAACCAAAACCCCTGGCAATGGGGGCAGGGACGGGGTCCAAATCGCATCCCTGCAAAGCGCCTTGTCCCAGGATGGTCGCACCAAGTATGGCCGCCCCATGTGAGGTATAACCGCCTGTAGAGACGTGGACGCGGTTTTGCCTGGGCCTATGTGGATAACTGGCTTCAAAATTCTTAGCCAATTTGCACAAGGCTACGGGAAACCAGCTTAGAAACGCCTGCTGTTGAACATGGCGTATAGGCACAAACGCTCTGCGCCGCGGCATGTAGCCTGCGAACTTTGGCCATCTCACCTCCCCAGACACGCGCTATCTGAGATGGTATTTTGCAAATATACCTTTAAAAAACGAGTCTTTTTTATACTTTTTAGTGCATTAAATTATATTTACCCGGCAATATTGTATGAAATATCGACCCACACCTATTTACCAATCAACGGTCCGCCTTCGGCTTCAAATCGACGCACGCGTAAATATCGCCGGAGGACACCTTGTTCGGCAGTTGTTCGATATGCTGTGCGATGTCTCGCGCCGAACACCACTCTGGCAACATCAATTCAAGGCGCTCGCCATATGAAATATTGAATCGATAATCGCCGATGCGCGCGATCTGCTCGAGACACTGCGCAGCGCGGTGCGGTTGCGATCTGAGAAACTCAAAAGAGAGCGTGGGTATGGGGTAGCTCAGACCTTGCAGCACATTCAGTTCAAATCCTTCCACATCAATCTTGCAGAACGACGGTGCGCCATGCCGCGCAATCAAGGCATCTAGCGTGTCGATCCTCACCGAAGTGCGATCATCCCAAGATACGTGGCGGAACCCATCCGCCTGCCCGGTCTCACCGACCCAATCCGGCGAAAGGCTCGACAAAGTCGGATTGCGGCGACTAACCAGCATCTCACCGGACCCGGCCTTGGCGCCGAGCGCACAGAACTCCAGCGCCACGTTTAAAGACCGGCCGTAAAGCAAATGAAGAAAGCGCATAAATAGAGGCTGCGGTTCTACGGCAACAACCCTGCACCCTAAGGACCGAAGCGCCCAAATCCGGTCCCCGACATGCGCGCCGATATCAAACGCGAGGTCGCCCGGCAGCACAAACTGCCCGTAGAGCCGGCGCATACGGCGCTGGCTTAAAAGGTTTAGCCTGTAGACAGCCAGTGACCGGCTAAATCCAAGAGCCGCCTGAACGCCCATTATTCGCGCTCAACTATGCTGATCTGAGCCAAGGGCCCGGACGCCTGAAGCCGCTTTTCACCTGCAGGATACCCATTGGCGGAGAGCATATACGCAGTCACGGCGAGGTAATCGTCCGCGCTTAAACTTGCCGGGTTATCAACCGGCATCGTGTCGCGGATACGCGCAAACAATTCGCCAACACTTAGACCGCGCCAGCGCGCAGTAAAGGCCGGGCCCGCTAAATTTACGGCCGGACCGTTACCACCCAAGTTTTCAAGATGGCACCCTACCGCGCAGCTGCTCATATACACCTGCCGTCCCCGCTGAGCCTGCTCTTGCGCATACACACCCGCCAAAACGGTCAGGCCGGTAATCTCCGCAGGCGCCGCAGCCCCCGACCTCACCAAATGGGACTCCGCGCCAGAGCCGGGAACGGCAAAGGCGTAGAGGGTCTGACCGCTCGCCCAGTATACAGAGCCGTTAAGTATCGCCGGACCTGTTTCGCAGCTAGAGCCTGATCTGAAACTCCACAGTAAAGCGCCGCTGGCCGCATCGAAAGCGTACATGTGCCCGTCAGATTCGATGGAACAGGCAAAGACGACATCTCCTGCAACCGTGACCGGAGCTTTGATAAACGGTCCAGCGCAGTTCGCGCCGGTGCCCGCCAAGCTATCGCACTCATCGGCTGTGCCTGACGCTCGTGCGCCGGCCGGATCTGCCACCTGCCACACCCGCTCACCGGTTGCCGCGTCAAATGCGCCTACAGATCCATACGCAATAACTTCACCCGAAGACATTTCGTTCGGCTGCGGCGTGTAGCTCGGAAACTTAGCGTTTGAATCGGCAAAATAGATTCGCGCTCCGTCCGTTGCCGTGCCGAATTCCATTCCGCCCAACGGTCCGGACGACCCGGACTCGCCGCGCCACACTACCTCTCCGCTCTCAGGATCGAGAGCCCAGAAAACACCGGACTTTTGACCGGCCCCGACGAAATCGCGTCCACCGGCCGACCACACCATAGGAGCCGTACCGAAATCGTGGTCGGGCCCACCGCCGCACTCACGCTTCGCCGCACCGCCAAAGCCTAAACACCCGGCCGTGAAAAAATCATCGTGACTGCCACGATGGCCCCATTTAATTGCACCGGTGTCGGCGTCAAAAGCCACGATAGAATCGTACCAAACGCCGGGCGGGTGGCACGCAGCCTGGGCTGCTTGATCGCCCCTGTTATCGTCGATACACGTCTGAACATCGACAGGGGCGAGATATGCGTTTCCGGTTGTGATGTAGAGGGTCCGGCGTTTGGCATCATAAGCCCCCGCGCCCGACCAAATGGATGCCCCCGCAAACCCTTCGGGAAGAACATACGTTTTCCACAACAATGTTCCGTCAATTGCATCCAGTGCAACGGTACTGCCGCGAAAGTCACAACATTTATAGTTGGGACTCATCGCGGGCATGGCCTCTTCGGCAACGCCGGTAAGACTTAGAAATACTCGGCCGTCTGCGACGATGGGGGATTGCGCAACTTGGGCGAAGCGGTGCGCGTCGATCGTTGTTTTCCAAAGCAACGCGCCGCTTGCCGCATCAAGCGCGACGACAATAGGTTTGTTGCGCAAACCGAAGAACACTTTGCCGCCCACAACGGCCACGCTGCTTCGCACAGTTGCACCCGGCACATCGACCGCTTCAGGGATGGAGATTTCCCACTGCACTTCGCCGGTACTTTGATTGATGCGATACAGGCGGCTCGCACCGGTTGGAATGTATAACGCCTCGCCGTCAGATACCGGCGTTGCTAATTTGACACCGCCCGCAAGCGGAACCGACCAGAACAGGTCTAAGTTGCTTGCAACGCCGGAATTGATCCGGCTCTCACTTTGCGCGTAGCGCGTATTCTCCAAATCACCGTTCAGAAACGGCCATGTCTCTAGAGCGGCCCTTTCTGAAGGTGGCTGTTCAACCCGAAATAACACCGCCGCGAGGAGAACGAGACCGCCTCCAAGCGCAACAATAGCGAAACGGCCCAAGATAAAGCCCCCCATCACCGCACTTTATTAAGCGCGATTCGGTCGCGCGCGGCACCCATTTCAGACAAACATATAGGTGGAAATTGCCCGAGTCAGACTCTTTTGGGTGACAGAACCCCGCCAAACCCTCATTCAAGTCTTGAATCTTGAATACAACTGCCGGGTCTGCTTGGCTTGTGATCCGGGATCGCGCTTCACGTTGTGGAGAGCCTGAGGGGAGACACCATGAATCGTAGCCTTTTTTGCGCCGCTTTATGTAGCGCCATTTTAACCGTTGCTTCCGCGATGGCTCATTCCGTGCCGGAAAATAGAGCCGGATGGCAAGACCAGTTCCGTCCATTGGACGAGATTTGGCCGACACCGACGAGCCTGCGCACGGCCTCCGGCGCACCTGGCGCGGACTATTGGCAACAAAAAGTCGACTACAAGATGTCTGTGTCCCTCAATGATTCTAAACAGCACCTGAGCGGACAAGCCGCGATCACCTACACCAACAACTCGCCGGACACCCTGCGCTATCTCTGGCTCAATCTCGACCAGAACCAACTCGCGCCTGAATCCGACTTTATAAACTCACTGACTTCCGGCACCGACGGCAGACTGTCTTTCGACGGGCTTCGCGCTCAAAAAATCCTCGATGAAACGGACATGGGCCTGAACGTGACGGAGGTAACCGATACGGCTGGCACACCTCTGCCTCACACCTTCTCTAAAACATTGATGCGGGTAGACCTGCCAACACCCTTACCGCCCGGCGGAACCTTCGCGTTTAACGTCGCCTGGAATGTGCATTTGGCAGACGGCAAGCAGATCTCCGTCCGCGGCGGATACGAATACTTTGAGGATGACGACAACTACATCTACGGCGTCGCTCAATTCTACCCGCGTCTGGCCGCTTATTCAGATACCGACGGCTGGCATATTCAAACATTCAACGGCAGCACCGAGTTCACGCTGGAATTCGGCGATTTCGAAGTCGAGATTACGGTCCCCTCTGACCACATCGTCGCGGCCACCGGTTTGTTGCAAAACCCGGACGATGTATTGACCGCGCCGCAAAAATCGCGCCTTGAACAAGCCCGCACATCGAAAAACCCCGTTCTTGTTGTCACGGAAGCCGAAGCTACAGCAAACGAAAGCAGTCGCGCGCGGAGCACTAAAACCTGGAAGTTCGCCGCCGAGAACGTCCGCGATTTTGCTTTTGCCTCCAGCCGGAAATTTATCTGGGACGCGCAGGGGTACCGCGAACCGGAGACCGGCGAGTTGATCATGGCCATGTCCTTCTACTCTAAGGAAGGAAATCCTTTGTGGGCGCAGTACTCAACTCCCGCGCTCATTCACACCATGGACGTCTACGGCAAATTTGCCTTTCCATATCCGTATCCCGTCATTCAATCCGTCAACGGACCGGTCGGCGGCGGCATGGAGTATCCGATGATCGCCTTCAACGGGCCTCGCCCGGAGAAGGACGAAAAAACCGGCAAGGTCACCTACTCGCGCGACACCAAGTCCTTCTTGATCGGTGTCGTCATTCACGAAGCCGGACACATCTGGTTTCCGATGATTGTAAACTCAGACGAACGGCAATGGACGTGGCTGGATGAAGGTTTGAATTCGTTTCTTGATAATCAGGCTCAGTACTTATGGGAGGAGAAATACCCCAACCTTGACGAGGTCAACCGCATCACCGGCTATATGAAATCGCCGGAAACACAGCCAATTATGACCAATGGCGCCTCATTAATAAGCCGGGGCGCCAACGCATACGCCAAACCCGCGGCAGCGTTAACCATACTGCGCGAAACTATTCTGGGACGTGAGTTGTTTGACTTTGCGTTCAAGGAATATGCACAGCGTTGGAAATTCAAGCGCGCGACACCGTACGATTTTTTTCGCACCATGGAAGATGCATCGGGCGTGGACCTGGATTGGTTCTGGCGCGGTTGGTTCTACGGCAGTGACTACGTAGACATAAGCCTCGACAACATCACCGCATACACCATCAACACACAAAACCCAGAGGTGGAACACAAATTTCAACGCACGCAGGCAGAAAAGGAGCCTGATTCTCTGACCAGACAACGCAATGCCGATCTCAAGAAATTTATCGAGAACTACGCCGGGCTAGAGGATTTCTATAACGATCACGACGAGTTCACGGTCAGCAATGCCGACCGTAATAAGTACAACGCCTTCCTTAAGGGGCTAGAGGATTGGCAGAAAGAACTGCTCGAAGACGAATCCAACCTTTATCTCTTAGAGTTCAGCAACAAAGGCGGCGTTGTCATGCCGGTGATTTTGCAGATCACCTACCGGGGCGGGGACACCGAGGAACTGCGCATCCCCGCAGAGGTTTGGCGTCACAACCCCAAGTCTTTTGCAAAAATTCTGGTGCGCGAGAAAGAGATCATTTCGGTAGAGATCGACCCGCACCGGGAGACCGCCGACGCGAGCCGCGCCGACAATTACTGGCCGCGCCGAATCGAGGACAAGCGCCTCGAGCTATACGACTACAAACGCGATCGCCGCGATCTGATGAAGGACATGGACACTCCTCTCAAGAGCGGGGGCGACGATGATTAGAGGGGATGGTTCTGCAATTTAAGGTGAAGGTGCGAAGGCCAACCGACGCGCACCGCTTTCAGCGTTGCGTGTATGCCATCCGCGCCGCACCCCGATGATAAGTCCCACGGCCAACGCCAAAGCCATCCGCACGAACATGTCGTCGTTCGCCACTGATGCCGCCGCCGCAGTTTCCGCTGCTTCGTTGAGTTCGGTCATAGATGGAATACGTCCAAATTCGCTATGGGACGTAAACGCGAAAATTCTGGATTGTTGCACAGGGGGAGACCTAGCGCTGGCGCAGTCCTACAAATTCTCGGCAAGCCACGCAGCTATGTCACCCACTACGCGATCTTCATAGCCGTCGAAGGCGTTCGTCGCCCCCTCTGGGCCACCGTAAAAAACATAACTCGCATCGGCGCCGGCAGCCTCAGTGAACTGTATAAGATAGGCGCCTTGCATAAAGGGATCTCGCGAACCGCCCAGTGCGAGCACAGGAATATCCAAATCAGCGACAAGAGACTTGTGGATAGCTTTGGAATTCGGTCCCCAATAACTGAGAAAAGCGTCTGCATAATAATATGTGATTCCCGCGCCCGGGATTGAAAGGAACATTGGCTGACGCGGATCTTCATCGTAAGCCGCTTGCGGAAACGGAACATTGATCAAATGTGTTCCGCCCTGCCCGTCACGCACGGCTTCCTGTGCCTCCAGAACCGCGCGAGCATAGCGGTCTTCGCCCATGGCAATGCGCGCGTACCCCGGCAGGTCCCGCGCCGGAGAAAGATACACCACGCCCTTGATGCGCTCATCACCCGTCTGATTGAGGTAATAACTGAACCAAAGCCCACCGGTTGCATGCCCTGCAGCAACAAGCGGCCCGTAGCCACCCTTCTGCATGAAGTCCACCCACGGCGCTATGTCGCCGGGCACATCTTCCAGCTTGCCCGAAACCGTGCCGCGAAATCCGGATGAACGTGTCTGAAAGGCAAGCGTTGTATATCCTTGTTGCGCAAGTTGACGGCCGAGCCAATGAGAGGTGGAGCGCATGATGTCGCTGGTCCACCCGTGTGCAAGCAATATCGCTGGCTTGCCCTTTGCGCGCGCCGCATCCACCGGAGCATAAAGCACACCACTTAATGTAAGACCGTCACTTGCAGTGACGCCTACTAATCGAGTGGTAATCTGCGCAACAGGAGTAACGCCAACGCGGGTAAGCCAACGCGCCGTATCGGCGACCAGAGCGTCTTGAGCGCCGACAAAATCATGTCCGACGTTCGGATAATATTTTATCTCGGCCTGCGCCGTGCCTGTCGCAGCCGCCTTCAATTGCTCCAAGCGGCCTTTTGGAACAGTTTCGTCTCGCTCGCCGGCCGCGAGAAATAATGGACGATTGATCCCGGGCAAATGCGCCATCAATGAGTGCTTCGCGGTCGGACCGTACCAATCGAGAAAACTTGTAGGCGTAAAGATGAGGCCGTCGCCGAGGTCGATAAAGCCGCCGCGCGCGTTGCCGCTGATCATCTCTGTGGCCCGAGCAACCGCCTCTCGATATTTTACGTCACCGACTTTCGCACGTCGGGCTTCGACAAGGTTTTGACTGGGTGAATAAAAGGCCGCCGCTTGAATGCGGGTATCACCGGTTTCCACCATATATTGCGCGGCAAGCAAGGCTCCAAGCCCATGACCTGCAAGCACCACTCCGGAAAACCCGCGTGCTATCAGCATATCTACCGCGGCAGCAACATCGTTGATGGCATCGGCAAAACGGATAAAGGCGTAACCTTGCACATATCGCGGCTCCAAACTTAGGCTTACAAAGCCGCGTTTGGCTAAACCTTCGGCCGCGAATCGCCCCGCATCAGCCATGCGTGCCGCACGGACCCCAGGGCCATCGGGCAAGTGAAGAATGATCGGACCGCCCGCATACGAACCACCCGCCGGATACGTAAACACCGCCGGCAATTGCATACCGTCGGATGTACCTATAGTGACGATTTCTTGTGTTATTGCCGACGTCTGCTGCGCAGATGCGCTGACGCCAACCGATGTCAGAACCACAGCAGCCAGCAACACGTTCACGAATTGGATTATTTTTCTTAATGCCATTCCTGGACGCCGTCACACTCATGCAGATTAGAAAGCCGGAAAGCCGCGCCTTGCTAGCCGCCTCCCGGCAGCGCCCGTCCATGTCGATAAACGCGGCGCCAACACTAGCCGCAGGTACAATGTAGCGCAAACGTCGATAGGGAGAATTTGTTGCTATACTAAGGCAAAAATATGGTGGATCGGGTTCTCTATAATGCCTGAAAGTGGCACACAGCGCGGGCGTCCGCTGCCAAGCCCCGGGCTTAGATGGGCGCCTGGCCGCGTGCCCATGTCATCGCGATTTGACGGTCTTTATTATAATCCCGGCAGCGGGCTAGAAGAGGCTCGCCATGTTTTTCTTGGCGGCTGTGACTTACCCGGCTCATGGCGCAGCGGCGAGACCTTCACCATCTGCGAGTTAGGCTTCGGCACTGGCTTGAACTTTCTCGCCACCTGGGAGGCATGGCGACGCGTTCGGCCTAAAAACGCCCGTTTACATTACATCGCCGTCGAAGGGTTTCCCCTGCTGCAAAGTGAGCTCGGCGAAGCGCTGCGGGAGTGGCCGCAATTACGGGCGACGGCGCGCGGCCTGATGCAAGCGTATCCCCAGCCACAAAGAGGGTTTCACCGCGTGTTTCCGAAAGTGCCGGGAGACGACCACACCAGCAGCGTCGCGCTCACACTGTTATTCGGAACCGCCCATGAAATGCTGGGCCAATTAGAGGCTAGCATCGACGCCTGGTTTCTAGATGGGTTTTCGCCCGACAAAAGCCCCGACATGTGGAGCGCAGATGTGTTCGCCCAGCTCGCGCGCCTATCGCACACCCATGCCGGAAGAACCCGCCTCGCAACTCACTGCGCCGACAACAGCGTACGTGAAGGCCTGTCGGCAGCCGGGTTTGAAACCACCAAAGCGCCCGGGTTTGACGGTAAGCGCGAGATGACCTGTGCGCGCTTTCGAGGTGAAGCGAAGACAGTGCCTTTACTGCAGCCCTGGTTCGCGCGTCCCCCAAGCGCCCACGGCACGCGCGGGCACGCTGCAATTATCGGCGCGGGGATTGCGGGCACTAGCACAGCCTTTGCTCTTAACCGCCGTGGCTGGCGCACGACGCTCATCGATCGTCGCGAGACAATCGCCGCGGAAACGTCCGGTAATCCCATGGGCATTTTAGTGCCGCGTCTAACGGCGGCACCGAACGCGCACGACGGTCGGTTCTACGCCGCCGCCTGGCGGTTTATGCTCGATATTTTGGAAGAGGTTGCAGAGTCCAGTTCCGTCATGCTGCGGGATCGGTGCGGCGCCTTGCAGTTGGCGACCAACGAAGCAGAAGCTGCCCGGCACAAGAGTATTGTGGACGCCGCAATGTTGCCCGAGCCGTTGCTATTTCAGGTCACTGCAAAAGAAGCCTCGGAAATTGCCGGCTGCGCCTTGCCATGTGGAGGACTGTATTTTCCGCAAGGCGGGTGGATTCGACCACGCGCGTTCTGCGAAGCCCTGGCGCATAAATCGGAAACTCTGCTTGGTGTCGATGCGATCTCGCTTACGCACAGCGGCGGCTTATGGCAAATCGCTGACCGCGCGGGGCGTGTTCAAACTCAGGCTGATGTTGTTATTCTGGCGAACGGCCTTGGCACCGGCGCTATGCCGTACACCGCGTGGCTACCGCTGGTGGCCCGGCGCGGACAGATCAGCATGACGCCCCCTACAAAAATGAGTGCGCCCTTGCGCGCGGTGTTGTCATTCGGTCCCTACATCACACCGCCTTATCACGGCGCACATTGTGTTGGCGCGACCTTCGATACGGCTGACCCCACGCAAGCGGCAAGCGAGATCACCGCCCAGGATACCGACGACGCCCGCAATATCGCAGCGATCAACGCGCTCTTGCCGGACATGCTCGACGCTGGACAAACGATAGCACCGCATCACCGCGCCGCGATCCGCTGCACCTCACCCGATCATTTACCGATGGCGGGACCCGTCCCGGATCAAGGCGCCTACTTGCGCGATTTCGCCGAGATGCGTCACGGCCACCCTTGGGCGAAATATCCGGAAGCGGCGTACCAAGCCGGGCTCTATGTGCTGACCGCGCTCGGCGCACGCGGATTGACTGCCGCGCCACTGGCCGGTGAGATCTTGGCGGCACACATCACCGGAGAACCGTGGCCTCTTGAACGCGATTTGATAACAGCGCTGCACCCAGGTCGCTTTTTAGTGCGCGATTTGAAGCGCCGAGAGGTGTAACCGCGCGTCTCAACCGTGCGGGGTGTGCTTAGAGAACGCGCTTCTGTGCTTACGAAACAGGGTTTTTGCACACACAAACGCGTGTCTTGATGTGATGAGATGTGTTTTTGCGAGGAACTGAGGACAGGATCGAATTTAGGGTCCATCTCTGCGCGGACGGGCGGATAGTGATGGTCGAAAAGCTCGACCCTGACCTCAGTTTCCCGCTGGAGTGCTTCGCACTTAAGGAGCGCTCGCGAGCGGCTTAAGTTCGAAGTAATTTTAACAAACCCGATGTACGTGGTTCGGGCCGCAATTGCCAGTGTCTGTTCAAGACCGTTTTTGGAAGATTTTTTCCCGGGCAAGAAACACCGGCCTTGCGCATATTTTTCTCCGGCGCGTTTTCCTCGTTAAGGAGGAAGGGTCTTCTCCCGTCCGGCGGAGCCGCAGCCCTTCGGCGAGCGCACCCTGCACGGGCGGGAGAAGACGAAGACCAAAACCATCACTGGGGTAGGAACTGACTCGTGGGCGTGAGGTTAAGGCCGAATCACAAGGTCTTCCTGAACACGGTCTCGGGGTTGGCATGTGCCTATAAGTTGCTACACTCCATTTTGTTAAGTGGGAAATATTCCCACGAA
The DNA here is from genome assembly GCA_030432435.1 of Alphaproteobacteria bacterium. GTDB lineage: Bacteria > Pseudomonadota > Alphaproteobacteria > Rhodospirillales > Rhodospirillaceae > UBA11612. The sequence goes on along the minus strand of JAUIGX010000028.1, from coordinate 6,861 downwards.
CATATGGACTCTAGGATCGCATTACAGGGCTGTCAACAAATATTGTGGGAATTATTCCCACATATGTTTATACTGGGACCCGAAGCGTTTGTTAATTCCATTGCCTAGAGACCGCCCACCCCCATGACCGAGACGTCCTCGCCCTCCCCCACCGGCACTCCGGCTAAATCGCTGATGGCCGCCGTCAAACGATTACTGCGACCGCTGGTACGGTTGCTGATCGCCAAAGGCGTCGGCCTGCCTGCCATCACGGAAGTTTTGAAAGACGTATATGTGGATGTGGCCGCCCACGAGTTTCCGGTCACCGGTAAACGACAAACGGATTCGCGCATCAGTCTTTTGACGGGCGTTCACCGAAAGGACGTGAAGCGCTTACGTGAGGCGGCTGAAGCGGCCACTGACGAAACCGGTATTGCCGCGCCGCGCTCAATCGGATTGGGCGCGCAGGTGGTGGCGCGCTGGGTAGGGTCGCCCGAGACAACCACTGATCAGGGTCAGCCCCTCCCTCTTCCCCGCACGAGCGACACGCAAGGCGCTCCGTCCTTTGACGCCCTGGTCGAGGGGGTTTCCAAAGACGTGCGCCCGCGCGCCGTCCTGGACGAATGGCTGCGCCTTGGAGTCGCGCAAATTGATAAAGAGGGCCTGGTGCATCTGAACCAAGCGGCCTTCGTGCCCGAGAAGGGCTTTGACGAAAAAGCGTTCTACCTGGGGCGCAACATTCACGACCACATGGCCGCCGCTGCGCACAATCTGCTCGGCGAAGGCAACCCGACTCTGGAACGGAGCGTTCATTATAGCGACCTGACACCGGAGTCCGTGGCACTGCTTAACGATGCCGCTGCGCGTGAGGGGATGCGCGCCTTGCTGACCCTCAACCGTCTAGCCCTGGACCTCGCCGCCCAGGACAAAGACAAAGCGGGGGCGACGCGGCGGGCCAATTTCGGCCTGTACTTCCATCAGGGCCTCAGCGTTTTCAATAACTTAAACCAGGGCGACGGCGTGACGTCGGAAGATTCGGGCACATGAGGCACGATTGAAGACGCACTTAGAGATATGGCGGGAAACGGGGCGCAGTTCTGAGAAAATACCGCAGATGAATATCAAAACCTCGCGTTAATGATTTAAAGGCCACAAAATAGTCACCCTATAGAGATTTGGTTCAGTGCGATGAGTGGAACGACCAATTCACGGCAGAGAGGAGGCACGCTGCGCAGCATCGCGGTGATGGCCGTGCTGTGCGTATTGGCCGCTTGCTCATCTGCGCCGCACCAAACCGCCTTCGATGCGCGTAACGGCGACGGCATCGGTGGCACCGGCATTACGCACGCACAGAACGATAAGAAGAACGGCGACGGTATCGGCGGCACGGGCGTGGTCGGCACCATCTCGGGCTTCGGTTCGATCATCGTCAACGGACTGAAACTGGAATTCGATCCGAGAACCGCGGTTGAGACCGACGGCAAACCGACGACCCTTGAAGCGCTGAAGGTCGGGCAAGTGATCCGCGCCGTCGCCGGCCGCAAGGACGGCGAGTTGTACCTAGATGCCATCGACATTCAGCACGCTGTGACCGGGCCGGTAGAAGCGGTTGATCATGACGGGCAGACCCTGATGGTGCTGGGCCAGAAAGTGCGGTTGAACCTAGGCGGCGATAGCACCGCGATCAGCGCGTTCAAGGATCTTTCCGTCGGCGATATTGTCAGCGTGTCGGGCTTGCGCTGGGCCGACGGCACCATCATCGCAACGCGGGTGGACGAGCAATCCAAAGACGAGCGGTTGATGGTGCGTGGCACCGCTAGCGTAGTGACGACTGATGCCGTGCAGGTAGGCGGCCTCGCCATTCCGCTAGACGGTACAGTTGTAAGTGTGCCCAAAGCAGGCGCGCAGGTGTTCGCCTCGGGCCGCATGATCAATAATCTATTTGTGCCGGACGTCGTCATGGGCGAAGCCCCGCTGCCCTTTGACGACAAGGTGAGCGATGTATCGCTTGAAGGTTATGCGCCGAAAGCCGCGCGCGACGACGGGCCGGTTTCCATTCACGGAGTGACAGTAGACAACGCGGCGCTGCCGAGCGGAACTGAGTTGAACGACCGCATCGTCATAACGGGGCGCATTGCCGCGCCGGACAAGATTATCGCCACCGGTATTGAGAAAGTGCGTACGGTCGTGACCATTCATGCGGTGCGCGGCGCGATGCGCCCCTCGGCCGTGCGGCCCGAAGTGCCTGCACGCCGGGCCGAACGCATGGCCCTGCCCGAGCGTCCGCCGGTAGACCGACCACAATCGCTAAGACCAGAACTTCCTACGCCGCCGGAAAAGCCGCCCGAGAAGCCTCAGCGCCCTGAGATCGAAAGGCCGCAGAGCGTGCTACCGCCGATGGCGTAGTTGCGGCAATCAGCGCGCGCTTAACCTAACATTCTCACAACCAGATCGCGGGCGTGTTCACGCCCCCCGTTGAGGGGCCGGGACCATCGTGTCTCAGCCCTACAACGTCCTGAACATCACCAACGCATCGACATATCCGAGCGAAGGATGTCGAAAAGCCCCTGGCAAGCGGCCTACTATTTCAAACCCCAGTGATTCCCAGAGGCGGACGGCGCGGTCATTCGTGCTGACGACAAAGTTAAATTGAACGGCACGAAATCCTTTTGATTTCGCATAGGCCAAAGAATGTTCACACATGCCACGCGCAACGCCCTTGCCCGTCGATTCTGCAGCGGTCATATAGCCGCAATTGGCCACATGGCCACCGCCGCCGCGCTGATTCGGACGCAAATAATAGGTTCCGAGAATGCGCCCATCTTCCTCCACCACAAATGTTTCTCGATCGGGCCCCACCCAGTAAGCGAGCGCATCGGCCTCTGCCATATTGGCATCGAGGGCGTAAGTCTCGCCCGCACCGATTATCGGGCCAATGATTGACCAGATAGCGCTTTTGTCCTCATCGCTCGCTAAACGTATGTTCATCACACATCTCATTCTTAATCGTGTTTGCGGACAAAGTTCTTAAACCTATTCTCGACAGCTGTTTAGGGCGCCGGTGTGCCGTAGGTGACGGCGATGCAACTTCTGCTTATCCAGCGTAAGCGATCTTAACCCTGCTCGGGAGTGTCACATTTTCCGAGCAGACTTTTAAGCTTAGGGTGACCAAACAGTGTACCGGCGTCTTCCAGGACGTGCGCATCCCAACCGGATGCACAGGCGAGACGAACTACGGCTTCAGAATCATCAAAAAATACGGGCTTGTCTCCGCGCGCTATTGCGGGAGCCATGCCAAGTTCCGCATTAATTTTTTCAAAAAAGCCCGGCTCACTTTTGGTGTAGCCGAGTCTCGCGCTGTAGAAAATATTTAGAAACAAATCCCTAAAACCGAGGTCATCCCAAAGATAAGTGGCTCGGTAGTGTTCTTGCCCCGTCGCCAAGTAGAGCTTTACACTTGGGTGTTGTGCGAGGACTTTTACTACTTTCAAAACTGAATGATTGATATGGGAGTCCTGCTCGAACCAATACCGCATGAATTTATCTACTGATCCGCGATAGCCAATGCTCGGCAATACGGATGCAAGGGCCTCCTTTAAATCGCGCTCCCCTTTTGCACAAAAATGCATTGGCGGTGTGGAAGTCGTGGTAGGCAAGCCGAAGAATGCTTTTCGGAACGCCTCTCTGTCGATCCCCAAATCTTCCTTGATCGTCGCATCCCACGGTCTGCGGCGTTCTGGCTTGTCGTGCCAACCATCTATAAGAACGCCATCCACATCAAAGAAGATCGTCAGCATGAAAGCCTATTTAGTTTAGTTGGTGCCGTGCCGTAGGTGACGAAGATGCGAACTTCTGGGGCTTGAGAATCTTCATCTTGCCGCGAGAATATCGGCGCACATAGAACTGGCTCAACCGATCATATCAACGGTGTCATCCAGATATTTGGATATGCATTTCTTATCTCCGGACATGAGGATTGCGCGTTCTTTAGCATGCCTCTTGATGCGATAGGAAGTTCGCCAAAACAGAAGCAGAACATGTGCAGCGTGAAATATAAGAGAGGTGTACAGCGCGGGAATCAGGTACGGAAAACCGTGACCACCGACAAAAGGACTTACGATAAAAATAAGGGACACAAACCCAGTGTACCAAAGAAGGGTTCTGCTTGACTGTCCAATTGCTGCAATCAAAAAAATTAACTTGTTAGGCATCACAAGCGATTCCTGAGGAACAGTGAATTCCCTTAGGTTCTAGTTGTGGCTGGTGGTGCAATCCAGCGAAATACACAAGCGCCTAATCTTTTCACGCCGAACCATTGAATCTGTATTTGTTTTTGAAAGCCGTGCCGGAGGTGATGAAGATGGGGACCAATGGGGGAAGGTAAATAAGGGGTCTGCCAATTGCGCTTATTAAAAGGTGTAAAATTCCTACTGTGTGAAAAAGGCGCGGACTTCATCGTTAAAGGACCATACATCTATGGCTGGGATATTGTTGTTCACATCTGCTGATGGCAGACGTTATTCGCTGACGGCGATCAGATCGAAAGCAAACTGCCTGATCTCCGGCTCGCCGGACTGATCGAGGGCCACGCCGACCACGGTCAGATCGAAAGCCGGAACATGCAGTGCGATCACGCCCCAAAAGCCGCCATGCATGTAGATCTTTTGGTCACCGACCGTCTCCTCAAACAAACCGATCCGATACGGACTTCCTGCAGGTTGCGAAGGGGCCACTTGCATCAGCCGGAGCGTCGATGCTTTGCTGAACACTGAGCCGCCGAAAAGAGCATCAAAATAGGTCGCTGTGGCAACAACGTCTCCGATCAGGCCGCCCCCGCCAAACGCATCAACACTGCCGTGGATCGCGAAGGTGTCGAAACCGTTCAACCATTGATGCGCTTGATCGGGAAGAACTGATTGCGGCTGTTCGCCTTCCCATCGCAAATCTCCAATTCCCAACTTGTCGAAGCGATTAAGCGCGCGGACCGCATCGGTAAGCGACGTGCCGGTCTGTTTCTCAATAATCTCGCCCAGCAGCAAATATCCGGTATCCGAATAAACGAACCGTTCACCCGGCAAGCCAACCCGTTCGGTCATTTCTGTCATCAGGCGAAGTTGCTGCGTCCTTGTCCAAACCCGATCAGGATTAGCGAACACCATCTCGCGCATTTCCGCGGTCCCGAAATGATCGTTGAGGCCGCCTGAATGCATCAGCAAATGGCGCACCGTAATGGCTTGTACGTTATACCCATCCGCCCGGAGGAGACGGAGATGCTCCTCAGAAACAAGATCGCCAATCGGCGTATCAAGATCGAGCTTTCCCTGTTCGTAGAGCCGCAGGATTGCCGCCGCCACGAACGTCTTGGTGACGGATGCGAGGCGGAACGGCGTGCGCGCCGTCATTGGGGTACCGTCGGGCGCGGCAATCCCGGTCGCCGCTGAGAATGCGTTGCCATCTTTTATGACTGCGATTGCGAATCCGGGTACATCCTTTTGCTGCGCCTGAAGGTCATCTAAACGCGCTTGCAGCAGTCCTTCAGAAAGTTTCGACGCTTCGGGATTGTCAGCGGTCACTGGCGCCGCATAGGCGATGGCTGCGGAGGCGATGGCTGCGGAGGCGAGCGCAATGCACACAGAATGGAACCAATTCATGGCACGCTGCCCCAGAACCGTAAATTGCGATTCTTATCCATCCAATCATTTAGCCGCGCCATTCATTCCACTCCGCACGGATATTTGCCATTGAACGCCAGCAGAGGGGCGTGCCCACGGGGATTCGCACTCAACGACCAGGGCGTCATAACCAAACGGATTGCCGGACAGGACATGATTATCGCGGTGGCCTTGAAAAGGTGCGCGGCGCAATCAGGTTTCACCTAGCTCTCATCTTTTGTAGTTGATTTCCCGCTTGCGGGTACGGTTGGACCTGCCCGCATATTCTCGGGCGGCTCTAAATCAAGAATGATGACAAGCCGCGCCCACAGCTTTTCAAAAAGAAGCAATAAAAGCAGAACAACAAGAAGGATGGGGGCCAACACGGCCCCTAACGCGAAGTCGCGTATGCGACGACGCGGCCGATGCATTTCCATCAGAATTAAATGGGTCAGAAATGCGCCCAGTGCGAGATAGGCCGCAATTCCGATATATGTCCAGTTCATCGGAAAGTCCGCTAAATCGAGCCATCGTGAGGCCGAACCTTACCATATCGAAAGACCGGTTCTATCGCCACATTGACCGCCGACTACACCTCAAAATAATGCTCGTCATTTGCATGGTCTCGCGCGAAAATATCAGTCAGTCTGCATGGCTCTTTTAAATGAGTGGACGGGGGAAAATATGCAAGTCGACGGCGCATGCCACTGCGGGCAAATCACATACAAAGCAATCATCGACCCAGGCCGGGTCACGTTGTGCCATTGCAACGACTGTCAGATAACAGCCGGAGCGCCATATACGTTCAATGTGCCGGCCCTAGCGGATACGTTTGAAATTTTGTCGGGTACGCCCAGCACCTACCTCAAGACCACTGCGGACAGCGGCCGCCACCGTGCGCACGGCTTTTGCCCCAATTGCGCAACGCGCCTGTATTCGGCCAGCGTCAACACGGATCCCATTCAATACATGTTGCGGGCCGGACCGCTGAAGCAGCGCGCTGCGTTAAATCCTAAGCGGCAGATCTGGTGCGATGCAGCCCTGGACTGGGCCGTGGTCGATGGGCCGGAGCGCGTAACGGGACAGTAGCGCCGCGAGCGAGCGTAACAATGATTTTGGTTGCCGCAGGGTTGTAGAGTAACGACAGCATATAAAAACCAAAGATTATGAATACTGCGGCACTAATTTGGTCTGTCTGTTCAAAACAGAAAACCTTCGATTTTATAATATT
>JAUIGX010000255.1 GCA_030432435.1 Alphaproteobacteria bacterium | reverse complement strand
CCGTCGGCGTCAAGTTCAACCCGCCAGCTGTTCGCCAACGCCATGTCACGTTCGATCAGTGTTGCGAGCGCTTCGCCCAGGCCACGACTCTCGACAAAAACACCCATTTCTGTATTTAACCACGCGGAGCGAGGATCGTAGTTCATGGACCCAATATAAACCCGCTCGCGATCAATGACCATCGCTTTGGAATGAAGGCCCATAAACTTTGCACGTGTTGGCGCGGTGTCAGAAACCAGCGGCTGAATCTGTGCATCGTGTCGCATCTCGTACAACACCGCACCTGCTTTGAGAATAGGTTTTCGCCATCGCTTGTAGTGGCTGTTCACGGCCGGAACGTCATGCGAAGCGAGTGAATTGGTCAGAATTCCCATCTTGACACCACGTTCGTTGAGTTTGCGCAGTGTCGCAATGCCGTGCTCGGCGGGAATGATGTAAGCGTTGATAATCAGTAACTCGCGTTGCGCAGTCAAGGTCATGGCAGAGATTTTTTCCAACATTACCTGTTCGATGGCATCACCCGACGGCAGGTCTGAATATACCTGGCTGGTTCCGATATGCAATCTGCTGTGCAGGGCCGCGAGCTCGTTAAACCAGGACTGCGGCGCAAGCGGAAAGCGCGCGAGAGACGCCGACTTATTGAGGCGTTGGATAAGTTGTGCACGGCCCGCGGTTTGCTCGGTTGCTGAGACCGCTATTTGCAGCGCCGACGCAGGCATCACCCAGTCGCTGTTCCAATAAACATCGAAGATAGCCGACGTCTGCCGCGCCACCGGCCCGATACCCAGCACGTCCAAGTCATGAAAGTTAAACTCGGTATTCAAACCCATATATTCGTCACCGATATTTCGCCCTCCCAGGATAACCGCCCGGTTGTCCACAATCAACGCCTTGTTATGCATGCGCTGGTTGACCCGCGAAAATTCGGTTATCCCTTCGCCCGCTCGCCCCGCGATTTCACGGCTCATCCAGGGATTGAACAACCTGAGCTCCAAGTTGGGATGGGCATCGAGCCACGTCGCAACGTGATCGCGCTGGGTGACTACGGTAGCCGTTTCAAAAAGTGTGTTCAGATCATCGACCAGCATCCGCACCTTTACACCGCGATCCGCAGCGTCGAGCAAGCGCTTTACGAGAAGACGGCCAGCGGTGTCGCCATACCAAAGATAGTACTGCACGTCGATTGTATACCGGGCCGAGTCAATCAATGCGAGCCGCCAACGCAGGCCGTCCTCGTTACTGTCGATTAGTTCGAACCCGGACGCCTCGGCGCCGTGTTGTGCACGAATCGCGGACTCGAGCTCAGAGAAGGCGTCATCGAGCTGTGCCGGCAGCGCGTACGCCGGCGCCGGGCGGGTGTATGGAGCGACAGTACTGGATGCACAGGCGGAAAGAACGGCGGTCAGCGCAAGTATCAATACAATACGCAGCGAAAGCGGCATTCCTGCAGTCTCTTGGCCACACATCAACTATCATCCTTACAAACAAGACGTAACGCTAGCCAAACATAACCACGCACTTCCGGCTCAAACTTTGGTTGGCGAAAAATTGTCTTTTACATGACAAGATTGGCCCGGTTAAAGGAAAATAAGTACCCTTCCCGGGCACGCTAAAATGTACTGAAAGTCAGACTGACTGTTAAATATACTAGCAAACAACCAAAAAATCACCTCATTCATCAATAAATGATGAATTTTTAAATTCATCTATATTCCTGCCGGAAAATGCCCAAGCGGATTGATCTTATTCTATTTGCCGTTTTCCGGAAATCTGGGGAAGCGGTCTTCCAGCTTTGCAATGGCTTTCTTAGCCACGTCACCGCAAGGATCGCGTGACTTGCTGAGTCGATCCCACGCCGCGCGCGCCAGAATCGACAACCCGCCAGTAGCGACAGCGGCCCCGCCCGACATTAGCATGCCTTGTTGGTCGACAGCAAGACGCGGTGCAGCCAGGGTACCGGCCACACTGACGAAAGGATTAAAAATTTCCCCTGGGCTAATGATCAGGCCTTTCCTCGGCACCGTGCGAAAACTGAGGTTAATTGCCTCAGTCTCCAGATTGATCTCCGGTACGACGGTAATACTGATCTTGTCAGTTTGAAAGAAAGCGTTCGGAACACTGGTCAGCTGACCATTTTTTAAATTAAACGGCACAACGGCGCACTTGAGCTGGGTGTACGGCTCCGCTTTGTGGAACGGATTGATCGCACTGACCAATTCTTCAAACACGCGACCGTAAATTGCCGTCAGTATCCGATTATTTCCCGCACGGCCACCACGCGTATTGATAAATACGACACCATCTGCTGTAGCAGCGAGTGAACGAAGGTCGGCGCCCGTCGCGTGCAAATTGAGATCGATGTCACCCGTCATCAAATGGTCGTGATTGTCGACTATCGGACCGAGTGTAAAGTTACGGGCAACAAGTTCTAGCTCTACCTCTCCGTCGCCGGATTGCTGGCTTGGTGTTATCGTAGCCCGCGCGTCCAGGTGACCGGAATGTCCATCAATTCCGAACTTGGTCAACGCCACAGCCCCGCCATGCAAGCGGCCCTCAACGTCAATATTCCGCAAATGCAAGTTTTCGCGCTTAAACTCATCGATGTTGATACGCACGTCGGCATCAAGCTGCTGCATTGCATTAAATGGAATCGATATATCCGGAATCAATCTTCCATCCGCGAGTGTCGGTTCTTTTTTCCCCTCTGCCGGTTCAAAGATGGACTTGTAAACAATGGCGTTGGCGTGAATGTCGACCACTAATTCCGGAACATCAGTAATCCGGTATTTTACAATTCCTTGAAGGTCGCTTTCGCCGAGACGCGCTTGAAAGTGATCGATGGAAAGCAGGCCACTGTCACTGACCGCATCACCCTCAATGGTGAAGCTTTGCTTTGTCAACCGGCGCCCGTTCACCCGGCCCATACCGCCGAGGTTTGGAACGTTGGCAGCGAAATGAAATCGGGTGGATTTGCCGTGACCCGAAAAATCCAGGTCACCGCTGGCGTTCAGCGACGCATCGCCAATACCGACATCAAGCTGGTCTACTTCAATCAGCTGGTTTCGCAATCGCCCCCGTCCCCGCAAGGAAAAGGGGGCGGCGTCGGCATCGAAACGCGAAATACTACCGAACAGCGTCCGCACGTCACGCCCCTCGGCACGCAAATTGAAATCCGCCCATTGCCGGGAGACAGGTAAGCCAAGAATAAAAGACAGATCCAAGCTGCCACGATCACGATTGAGCGCTACATTTGAAAACGCAACTTCATCCCGGTCGAATCGGATACCGCCGGAAAGCGAATAGGGACCGGGAGAGATGGTGATGCCATCAAAAGGAGTAATCAATTCTTCAAAAGCCGGACCCGCTGCCTTGATGTTGAGTCGCGTTCCTACGAGACCCGCTACCGGTTTAAGCGAACCCGCGATATGGACCGACGATTTGCCGATTCTCCCTTTCACGTCCCGGAAGATAAAATCTTTTTCTTTGCCAATTCGGAATCCGCCACCCAGAATATAGGGAATATCCGGCACCGGCGCATCGGAAACGAATGCGCCGACCATTTTTGCGAGATTGGGACCGCCAAACTTAAAACCTATATCGCTCCCGACAAGACCACTCGCAAGAGCCAACAGACCGCCCAGTTGCATCTGCAGTTCACCGGCTCGGGCAACCATTGGCCCACGGATACGAACTCCATCAGGCGTCAATAATGCGGTCCCACGGACAGCAACCGGAAGGTCAGGTAAATTGGGCAAACCGTATACGCCAGCAAAACTGGCCAGGCTAGAAACATTCAAGCTATAATCGAGTTCCGTACCAAAATAATTCGGCGCATCACCCATACGGCCCTTCGCCACCAAGTTCCCTAGCGACGTCGCCACATCGAGGCTGATTAGTTTATTTCGGTCCGACGGTGTCGCCAGCGCTGCTTTGAGGCGAAACG
>JAUIGX010000254.1 GCA_030432435.1 Alphaproteobacteria bacterium | reverse complement strand
GGGACAACGATCAGATCAACTTGATCCGACAATAGCAGCCCTGTCGCACCGTCCCAACTGGTGAGCCATGTGTCGGTGCCAAGCAGGAACACGGCCGAAGGTTCGTGAAACCCGGCTACGGCTATAACCGTATCTTGGTTTCTATAGGGGGCCGAGGCTTCCGCGAGCCGTTGACTGATGGCAAATCGGTCGAGGTTCGGAACGACTCCGGCGACGGTCAAGAGACCGAACAAGAGGCTTGCTATACCAAGCGAGAGTACGGTTCTCTCAGGTGTATGCCGGGCGATGGAGATAAGTCCGAAGATCCCGGCGGCGCTAGTAATGATTGCCGCGGCAATCGCAATCGGCAGACTCTGTCCGTAGGTATAGGCTGCCCAAACCACCGCGCCTCCGAGCGCAACGCTTAACGCCGCCCATATCGCACGGAATGCGAGGCCGGCCGGGTTGCTCATTAGAGAGTGCAATGTTTTTAGCTCGGCGAAACTTGCCGCGACTAGCAGCATCAACGCGGGAAATAGCGGCATGGTGTAATGGGGCAGTTTGGTCGGCACCAGTTCAAAGATGAGCCATGCCGGCAACAGCCAAGCGAGGCAAAACCGAACGGCTGGTTTTGCACGTTGCCGCCAGGCCAGGAACCCAGCGAAGGGGACTAAAATTGACCAGGGCCAAGCCGTAGCGAACAGGGCCAGCAAATGAACACCGGGAAGCGCACCATGAGATTCCTGCCCTCCGGCCAGCTTCGGCAGAAGGTCCTGGCTGACGGCGTCGGTGAAGAATGAGCCGCCATTTCCTGTCGAGGCCGCCAGTGCCCAGGGTAGAACGACCGCAATGGCGACCGGGATGCCGGATTCGGCGTGCAGAGCTTTGAGCCAATGGGCGTTGCGATCAGCTAGACACAATGCAGCGATTGCCGCGCCTACCACCATAAGTATGAGAGGGCCCTTGATAAGAAATCCCAGCCCGAGCACGACCCAAAATAGGAGTGCCGTGAGGAAAGACGGCGTCCGCCCATCCGTGGCCGTATAGAATTTTGATAGGATCAGCATTGCAATCGTAACCGTCGCTAAAAGTACGGCATCCGTTTTGGCGATGTGGGCTTCAACCACAACTATCAAGCTTGTGGCCAACATGGCTGCGGCCATCAGGGCTGTTTTCGTATCGAAAAGGCGTTTGCCGAAGCCGAAAACGGCGAGCACCGCAAGCCATGCCCCAAGGACTGAGGGCAATCGGTACGGCCATGCGGTGGCGAGGTCTTTAAGGCCCGTGGCTTTCACCGCCAGAACCTGCAACCAGTAAATGCCGACTGGTTTTTTGTTGCGGGGCTCATCCTGAAAGCTGATGTGAACCAGATCGCCGGTTTCAATCATCTGCTTTGATGCTTGCATGAAGCGCGCCTCGTCGCGGTCAATCGGTGAGATAGAAGCGATGCCCGGCAAGAAAAGAACGGCGCAGAGCATTGTCAGGATCGCGTAAGGACGCAGACCCTGAGTCAGGTTCCAGGTGGAAAAACCGGGCAATGAAACCGTGCCCGTGCGGCGCTATCGGGTGGGAACCGGCTCAGGGCCGCTGTAGTCGTAAAAGCCCTTGCCGGTTTTGCGGCCTAGCCATCCCGCCTCGACGTATTTCGCGAGAAGCGGACAGGGCCGGTATTTGGTGTCGGCCAAGCCATCGTACAGCACCGACATGATGGAATGGCAGGTATCAAGACCGATAAAATCGGCAAGCTCCAGCGGTCCCATGGGATGATTTGCGCCAAGCTTCATGGCGGTATCGATCGATTGCACGTTCCCGACGCCTTCATAGAGCGTATAGACCGCTTCATTGATCATCGGAACCAAAACGCGGTTAACGATGAAAGCAGGGAAGTCTTCAGACGAAACGGTGCTCTTACCAAGTTTCTCGGCGAATACGCGCACTGATGTATATGTCGCTTCATCGGTCGCAATGCCGCGAATCAGCTCCACCAATTTCATGAGCGGAACCGGGTTCATGAAGTGAAGGCCCATAAAGCGTTCCGGAAACTCGGTAACTGCGGCGAGGCGTGTGATCGAGATGGAAGATGTATTGGAACACAGCAAAGCGTTTGGCTTCAGTACGGGAGCCAAACCTTTGAATATTTGCTTCTTGACGTCTTCTTTTTCCGTCGCCGCTTCTACAACCAGGTCTCTGTCTCCCAGAATATCTTGGGAGGTGCTGGTTGAAATGCGTTCCATCGCAGCATTTTTGTCGGCTTCACTCACGAAGCCTTTGTTCACCTGGCGAGTGATATTTTTATCGATGGTAGCGACAGCGTTTGTAAGCTGATCCTCGTCAATATCCGTCAGGGCCACGTCGAATCCCGCAAGGGCGCAAACATGGGCGATACCAGAGCCCATTTGGCCGGCCCCAATAATGCCGACAGTCGATATCTCTATTGGAGCCTTCGAAGAAGATTCGGCCTCGGTCATAGTGCCTCGCCTGGGTCTGTCGTCTGCATCGGGCCCGTGGGCAGGAATGCGTCGGGGTGTGGCGTTAAAGCGCGTCGGTTAATTCCGGCACGACCTGAAATAGATCGCCGACAAGGCCATAATCAGCCACCTGGAAGATAGGGGCTTCTTCATCCTTGTTGATGGCGACGATCACCTTCGAGTCTTTCATGCCGGCCAAGTGCTGGATCGCACCAGAGATACCAACTGCGATGTAAAGCTCCGGCGCTACGATCTTGCCGGTTTGCCCCACTTGATAATCGTTGGGTACAAACCCTGCATCTACGGCGGCGCGCGAGGCGCCAACCGCGGCGCCAAGTTTGTCGGCCAATGCTTCAATGATCTTGAAGTTATCGCCCGAGCCCATACCCCGACCGCCGGAAACAACGATCCGCGCCGCGGTCAGTTCCGGACGCTCGGACTTGGAAAGCTCGGCGCTGACGAAGGTCGAAAGGCCGGGATCATCCGCAGCCGCGACATCTTCAACTGTGGCACTGCCGCCTTCGGGCTTCGCTTTATCAAAAGTTGACCCGCGCACCGTGATCACTTTCTTGGCGTCTTTGGACTGCACGGTGGCCATGGCGTTACCGGCATAGATCGGACGCACAAAAGTGTCTTCTGAAACGACAGCGGAAATGTCCGAGATTTGCGCCATGTCGAGCAGTGCGGCAACGCGCGGCATGGTATTTTTGCCGTTGGTTGTGGCGGGCGCGATCAAATGACTGTAGTCGCCCGCTAAACTCACGATAAGCGCGGCCTGTGGTTCGGCCAGCGGATGAGCATAGTGATCGGCGTCCGCAATACGAACCTTGGAAACGCCTTCAATCTTTGCGGCTTCGTCGGCTACCGCGCGGCAATCTTTACCGGCCACCAGCACATGAATGTCTCCGCCGATTTGCTGGGCGGCGGTAATGGCGGTCAGGGTCGCGGGCTTTAACGCCGCGTTATCGTGTTCGGCTAATACGAGTGAGCTCATCCGATCACCTTCGCTTCATTTTTCAGTTTATCTACAAGCGCTGCAACATCAGGCACTTTAACGCCGCCTTTGCGGCCTTCGGGTTCTTCAACCTTCAACGTTGTGAGGCGCGGCGCAATATCTACGCCCAAGTCGTCGGGCGTCATCGTATCGATGGGCTTCTTTTTAGCCTTCATAATATTGGGCAACGACGCGTAACGCGGCTCGTTCAGGCGCAAATCGGTTGTGATAATGCAGGGTGTTTTGAGGTCCACGGTCTCAAGGCCGCCGTCGATCTCTCGGGTCACTTTGGCCGTGCCTTCGCCGAGCTCTACTTTCGAGGCAAAGGTGCCCTGCGACCAACTCAAAAGCGCAGCCAGCATCTGGCCGGTCTGGTTGGAATCGTCGTCGATGGCCTGCTTGCCCAAAATCACAAGATCGGGGCTTTCTTTTCCGACAACTTCTTTGAGAAGTTTGGCGACGGCCAGGGGCTGCAGTTCGGCATCGGTTTGCACCAGAATGCCGCGGTC
>JAUIGX010000253.1 GCA_030432435.1 Alphaproteobacteria bacterium | reverse complement strand
TGGGTTTATAGCGATGATGACGGAGTGCTCGTCGCGGACGGCGAATTGACCTAAGCGGCCACCTTCATGACGCGTCGCACGCCGAAAAATCACCAGGGATCGAGTTCCGTATCCCAGTACAAATAATCGCGCCAGCCTTGATGCAGATAGTTTGGCGGAAACCTCCGCCCGACCTCCTGCAGTTGCCGTGAGTTGGGCCGGATTGGTGTTTGCGAGGGATGCATCCCGGCCTCATAGGGCAGGCGGTTGCCTTTCATGAGATTGCAGCGTGAGCACGCCGTCACAACATTCTGCCATGTGGTCCGCCCGCCCTTCGACCGCGGGATGACGTGGTCGAAGGTTAAATCGTTAGTGGGATGATGTGTACGGCAGTACTGGCACCTGAAATGGTCACGCAGAAAAACATTAAACCGCGTGAACGCAGGCGAGCGTTCCATCGGCGCATACTTTTTAAGGGAAATAACGCTGGGCAGCTTCATCGTCCAGCTGGGCGAATGAACTTCCTGATCGTACTCCCGCACCACCTGCACGCGTTCCAGGAACACAGCCTTGATGGCATCCTGCCAGGGCCACAAAGACAACGGAAAATAGCTCAGCGGACGGTAGTCCGCGTTCAGGACTAAAGCTGGGCACGTTTCAAGCGACACGGTCATCGGTAGGACTACCCCTCCTCGCTTTACTTTCCACAGTCTATCAATTCTCTAGGGAAATACAAAATATGGTATTTATACCTCCTGGGTCCCCATAACGTTGAATCACGGTTTTATGACATCCCCCAACGCCGCACCCGTCACAAGGTTTGCGCCGAGTCCCACCGGATACCTGCACCTCGGCCACGCATTTTCGGCCTTAGATGCGGCAGCGGCCGCCACGGAACGGGGCCGCTTTCTCCTGCGATTGGAGGATACTGACCAGGGTAGGTGCCGCCCTGAGTTTGAAGACGCTATCTACGAAGATCTAGCTTGGCTGGGGCTGGCCTGGGAAACGCCGGTGCGCCGGCAATCGGAGCATTTCGACGATTACCGCCGCGCCCTTGGCACACTGGACCAGCTTGGTCTTTTGTATCCATGCTTTTGCACGCGAGCCGAAATTCAGCGCGAAATCGAGAATGCCGCCTCGGCGCCTCATAATCAGCTAAGAGGGCCCGATGGACCGGTTTATCCCGGCACGTGCAGTCACCTGACAAAGACCGAGCAGGACCGCCGTATCGGCGACGGCGAGCCCTACGCCCTACGTCTGCGCACCCACACCGCCCTGGAAGGCGTAGGCACCCTCACATGGACCGACGTGATACGCGGAGAGATGACAGCCACACCGGAAATTTTCGGCGATGTTGTTCTCGCCCGGAAAGACACCCCCACCAGCTACCATTTAGCCTGCACCTGCGATGACGCCCTGCAAGGCGTTACGCTCGTGACGCGTGGAGAAGATGTCCTTCCCTCAACCCACATACACCGCTTGCTGCAAGCGCTGCTTAATCTGCCGACACCGCGCTACCGGCACCACCAGTTGCTTACTGGTCCGGACGGCAAGAAATTCTCAAAACGTGATCAATCTATGACGCTGAAGTCCCTGCGCGAGCTGGATTGGCCCAGAGAACGCGTTCTTGTTGAGATCCGAAACCGGACAACGTAAGCGGCCCTATTCAAAGTTTCAGTTTAGCCAGTGGGTGGTTATCCGCGACCAGCTTCTTCAACCGTTCATCCAGCACATGCGTATAGATCTGTGTCGTCGAGATATCCGAATGCCCAAGCATCTGCTGCAAGCTACGCAAATCTGCACCGTGAGACAGAAGATGCGTCGCAAATGAGTGACGCAGCACATGGGGCGAGACCCGTGAGGGTGCAATACCGGCCCGAACGGCTACGTCCTTCAACATGACCGCAAAACTCGTACGCGTCAGATGGCCCTCCTTCGCCGGCGCTGGAAAAAGCCACGGCGACGACTTTGCCTTTGCAGAGAAGAATTGCGCGCGCACGCCGACATAGTCCGCCAGCGCATCGCGGGCCGCCTGCCCTACGGGAATCAACCGCTCCTTGCCGCCCTTCCCACGTACGATGAGGGTAGGTTTGTCTCGCACGGCAGCAAGCGGAAGCGATACCAGTTCTGAAACACGCAGGCCCGTCGCATAAAGCAACTCGAGCATCGCCGTCATGCGCCGCCCTTTAGCGCCCTCTCCTTCACGGGCCGCAGCAAGCAGGCTTTCAACTTCCGCTTCGGTTAAAAATTTCGGCAGTGGCCGGCCCAGGCGCGGACTGTCCAGCGCAGCGGTAGGATCGTCAGACCGCACACCCTCGGCATAGAGAAATTTATAAAATTGACGCAAGCAAGATAGGCGGCGGGCAGCCGTGCGCGGGGCCATGGCCGCGCGTTGCAATTGGTCCAGATAGGTTCGCAGATCTTCAGCTGTCGCCGCGCTAATTTCTCGGCCGCGCGTTTTGAGAAAGCCCGCTACGTCGGCGAGGTCGCGATCATAGGCGTCAAGCGTGCGCAAAGACGCGCCGCGCTCCGCCGCCATCATTTCTAAGAATGTTTCTATATGCGGTGCCGTCATCGGACGGCCGCTCCTACAACCCCAACGCCAACGCCGCTTCAACGGCAAGCGCACGGGCATCTTGTTCACGGCCAACCGCCATCAGCGTTTCTATGGCCTTCGCCAGCGTCTCCGGCGCTGCAAAAGCCGGACCTTCGTCTCCGAAAGCGATCAGAGCAAATACGGCCGCTTCACCGACACGTCGATGCTGGGCGGCCAAGCTCAATCCATTCCAGACATGAGGCGCAACCGATGGCCCGCGCTCCATCACTCGGCGCGCATCCAAAACCGGCTGCCAGTCTGCGATAACAATCGGGTCTCCAAAGGCCGTAAATAAATTCAAGAAGACCTCACGCCCCTGCCCCGCAGCGTCCTCGGAGACCGTCGCGGCCCAGGCGTCCATCGCTCGTCCCGGCAACCGGCCCTTTGCGCCTGGGGTCAGCAAGCGCTCCAGAGGCCACAGCCCGTCGGCAATACTCAACGCCTCCTGGCTCGAACGAGACATGTTGCGCGCGAGCATCAGCCACTCCTGCGCGGCCTCAAATTCCCCGGCAGCCAGAAGTGCGCGCGCCGCGGTTCCGGAGAACCACACCATATCTGCCGACGGGGCGATGCCCTTCAGGAGTGGCTCGTAAACCAAGCCGAGAGTGAACACGCTAGGCCCTGTTCCGCCCATATCTGAGCGCGCAATATCAAAGGCTCGGGCAATCACTTCGGCCCGTGCCGTGGGAGCGGTTTGCGCCAGCGCGGTCTGAAACAAATGCACACGTCCGCGCACGTCTGCCGCACTTACCTCTTCAAGAGGAGACTCAGCGCTCTCCTCAATGCTGAGGTCACGGTAAATTTCACGTAACCGCTGCGGCTCAAGTGTGCCGACCGACACGGCCTGCTCGGCAAGAAGAATACGTGCTTCCGCTGCCGCTCGGCGCAGATCTTCCGCTTCCTTAGTCGGCCGCTTTGCGCCTCCTGCGTCTTCATCTAGTTGCGGCATGGACGCGAGAACGCCAAAGGTCGTCGCATCGCCGCTACGAATCAGTGCATCGGGAGCAGGAACGCCCGCCGCGCGCAGCATCGCAAGCAGCAACGGTGTGGGCGCACCCAAAGACGCCGGCGGTTCGCCCGCGTTGCCGCGCATAACGTCCACCGCCCAGAAAAAAGTCGCATCATCGGTTTGTTGTTCGCGCAGAAGCGAAAGGCCAAGGTCGGCAGCGCTTTGTTGACCGTTTTCAAGATGACAAAATATCTGCATTTTCTGCCAATGAATGTCCGGCGCCCGGTTTAAAGCGGCCTGGGTTTCACCGCAGGCCTCCCCCGTCCGACCGACAATGAGATACGCATCGGCGCGCAAGCGGCGAATGCTCTCCGTCACGTCTGCAAACGGAACCAGCTCGATCATGGCCAGGGCATCATCCCATGCGCCCATGGCCGCGAGCCGAGCAATACGCG
>JAUIGX010000252.1 GCA_030432435.1 Alphaproteobacteria bacterium | reverse complement strand
CCAGAACGAAGATGGCGATGCCGGGGAAATCGACGATTTTTCGAATATTGGTCATTTTATCTTCCTATATGGTTTGCTTACGCTACATCCGATCACAATAGATAAACGTCGGCGCCTGGATAATGTTGCAGGTCGGCGCATTTATATGACCCCGCTTCTCGCATTTTATCGGTTCTATCTGAATCATTGAGCGACTTGGCGCGTTCACCAGAAACGGCCGAAACACCACCTTCATGATCTGGACTTGCTGCATCGGGCCCGCGTCCTTTTCGCAAAGTCTGTTACGGCTGAAGCACGTCCCAGTCCTCAACGTCTTTGCCCAACGCTTCGGTGGTGGATGCATGAACCCGCAAGTAAACCGGCTTGCCGTTGTAGGCCCACTGCAAATTCAAGGGACCGACACGCCGGTCTGAATTGTTAGCTAGTCTGCTGCGTCTTCTATTTCGTCACCGACGGACTCGATATCACGACCGGCACCCTCGAATGTATTGCAGGCCGAGAAGGTCAAGGCCGTGAACAGCAGTGCGGCCACGGTCAGTGGTGCGACCTTCAATGATGAGACGTTTGAATCGTTGGGCTCGTGAAGATTGGCCATGGTGGCCTCCTTTTGTTTGCGCCTCTAATTTTGCGGCTATCAATTCGTAAACGCTGGGTAGGACCGTATGTTCCGGTCTCTCTATTCACGTAGGGGCGCTGCCCAGTTTTCATGCAGACTTTGGCACAAATGCTGCTCAACGGCGTTTACATACATAAGACGGCAAGAAGTTCACGCGCGGACCGAGGGCGGAGACGCTCTGAGCAAGGCCCTGCGTATTTTTGAAAATGGAGGCGTTCTATGAGCAATCAAGCAAACCAAACACCTGGTGCAGACCCAACCCTGCGCGATCCGGAAACCTTGACCACAGACCAGGTCCGGCAAGGGGAAACAGGCACAGGTCTTCGCTATGTGCTCATCTTTTCTATGATTGCAGCGTTTATCGCCTTGGCGGTTGTGCTGCTTAGTTTTATCTAAGGCTCAGCTGCCGGCGGCTTGGTGACTCGAGCGCGCGCAATGATCGCAGCAGAAAATATTCTCCGCGTGAGTCACCCCATGCCCGATGATTCTACAGCTACAGCATGCGCATTGCGGCGCCAGGGCGGTTATGGCGCACTCAAAGGAATCGTAGGTATGCTCTGTGCCGTCCATCGTTACAGTGAAGGCGTGGCTGTATTCGTTTCCGCATTGCTCGCATTTCGCCATCTTATCCTCCTAATAAAGTGGGCCCGTGCCCGGATTTCCTGGTCGTTATATGTCGGACGTTTGCCCGGCACAGCCGTACGGCGATAGCCGCGCCGTGAAGGACCGCGCGAACGAGTGTTCGCTGGTCTGTTAGTCAATCTCATCGGCGGCGTCTTCCACGTCGTCTCCCATAGATCCAATATCATCCCCGAGTTCCTTAAGAGTTTCGCCGGCCGGGCTTTGGCTTGAGTTGTCACAAGCCGCGAGAGCCAGCGATGTTGCCGATGCCAAGATGACGGCCGGCAAAATTTGCATGATCTTTAAATGAGATCGCATCCCGCCCTCTGTGTATGAGCTTTCGAAAAATAGACCACACTTGGCTGTTTATGTTGAGTAAACGCGCTGCGTGAAAAATAGTTCCGGGAGTCGGGATGCAAAAATTTGCGGCACGATTATGGCGCAAGAAAATTACAGACGGTGGCCGGTGAGGCGTGACGAGCTATAAGTGCGTGATGCAACAACGGGCCCTCCGGTGCGTTGGCACTAAGGACACATAAACGTTAGATACGAGGGTATTATGACTATGATGACGTTAACCACGATTGAGTTGCCTTTCGGGGAAGATGCGCTGGCACCCCATATTTCCAAGGACACCGTTTACACCCACTACGCGAAGCATTACCTCGGATATGTGGACAAGGTGAACAAGAAACTTGAGATGGAAGCAGACAAGCAGGGTGAAGGGCAAAAGGACGTCACCTCTGAAGAGGCGATCCGCGCCATTCAAGCGTCCCCCGAGTTGAAGGGTATTCTTAACGCCGCACTGCAAGTGTGGAATCACGAGATGTATTGGAAGTCCCTGTCGCCGAGCGGCGGGGGCGCTCCGCCAGCCGTGATCGCGAAGTTGATTGATCAATCCTTCGGCGGACTGGACGAATTCTACGAGGCCTTCGTCAAAAAGGCGGGCGGTCATTTCGGTAGCGGCTGGGTCTGGCTCGTCGAGAGTGATGGTCAACTCGACATCCTGGACACCCACGATGCGCTAAATCCGATGTTTAGTAAGGGAAAAGTTTTGTCCTGTTGTGATGTTTGGGAGCACGCGTTTTATCTGGACTACAAGAACGAAAAGAAAAAATACGCAGAGACGTTTGTCAAAAAATTGGTGAACTGGGACTTTGCGCTGTCACAACTCTCAGCCTAATCGCCGTTATTTTAGGGTGAACATGAAACCGATAATGGGCAGAAGCGTTGTAGACACATGAGTTGGCGGTAAACGTGGCTGCGCCGTCTTTTCGAGAGAACGACTCACAGAGCATGACTACTAACAGTGGCCGCTATGGAGGTTCGTTATGTTGTATTGGGCATTGATGTTTCTTGTTCTTGCTTTGATTGCCGGGCTTTTTGGCTTTGGGGGCATTGCCGCCGCAGCTTCTGGCATCGCGCAGATACTGTTCTTTGTCTTCCTTGTGGCGCTGTTGATTTCTGTCGTCCTGGGTTTCGCCCGCCGCAGGCCGCCCGTTTAGGCGCCTGGTAAGTCGTCAGAAGTAAAAACGGGCACGGCCCTTTATAGTGCCGTGCCCGTATTACGATAGAAGGTACGATTACTTTACTATTGCCAATTTTTACTTGTTTATCCTGACTTTCCGGGTCCACGGAGCGGGACCCCGGCGCTTGTCGTTGATGACCGGTCGTCTTCAAGAACGGCGTAGTCCGTCGATTTCGAGCGAATGTCGGGTGTCGGCGATGGCTCTCCTTGTGCCGCTGCCTGGAGTCCAAGCCTTAATAACTCTCGTACCGCAGCTGTGCGGGTCGGCATTCTCATCCGAAAGCGCCAGTTTTCAATCGCTTGAAGCTCGCCTTCATCCAGCATGATTTGCAGGCGCTCGTTGCGGTAGCGCTTTTTCCCATCGGGCATGCTCGTACCATTCCTCTGTAAAATCACTCCCCAACACGGCGAGAATTATGCTTAGGAGTCGAAAAAGAGCAACAACCTATAACGCGTATAATTCACAAAATGTCATATGTAGCAAAATACAATAATACTTAAGTAAGTATGTGCATGTGTTTAGTTATTGTGAGTGGTGTTATAGTCATAGTCTAATAATACGTAATATTCGTTGACTATAAATCGGCATAAGTCAGGGTGAATGCATCTTCAACAGCAGGTGGATGCACAATGACTCAATTGACCTCAACCGAAAGAAACGAAGCTATCGTCAATGTCCTGCCAAACCTGACGCGCTATGCGTACAGGCTGGCCAGAAACCCGCATGACGCGGAAGACTTGGTGAACGAATCTGTCGTGAAGGCTTTGGATCGGTTTAGTCAGTTTAAGCCCGGAACTAATCTGTGCGGATGGATGATGACAATTCTGCACAATGAATTCACGGATCGGTGCCGCCGCAAAAGCCGCAGAGGCGAGAACGCGAACCTCGACGATTGGGAGGACCGCGCCGCAACGCCGCAAACTCAAGATCGGCAAATCCAGGCCAAGCAAGATATCAAAGCCTTTGGGCGCCTGGACCGTCAGCAGCGGCGTATTCTGATGCTCGCCGGCTATCATGGCGCGTCTTACAACGACATGGCCAAAACACTCGGGATTTCTTTAGGAACCGTAAAGTCGAAGCTGTACCGCAGCCGGGCGCGTTTCAAAGACATTCGCGAGCAAATGGAATCGCCGGGCCCGACCGGAACTTAGTCGCAACACCGACGTTGCCCAGTTAGTGGTTCGGCGGGGCCCACCTCGCACCCCCCGACCTCCCCCCAGCGGCC
>JAUIGX010000251.1 GCA_030432435.1 Alphaproteobacteria bacterium | reverse complement strand
CGCCGCCGACGGAGGCGATAGCGCGCAGCCGGAGACCGCCATACTCGATCTCTTCGCGAATACGATCGACACGCAGCGTATCCAGATCAAACACGACACCATCTTCAACATCTTGGGCGAAGATGTCTCGAAATGTCGCCAGCATCGCATCTTCGCTCGGGTCGCCGAAACCCAGCAAATCTAGATCGCGCGTGCTGCGGTGTGGATCGTCGAACCAGCTCATCATGAGCATGGCACCTTTCAACACGAAGCGGTCGGCATGGGGCGACTGGCTGAGCCGGAACAAAAGGCGCTCCAGCGCGAAGCGGGTGAGCACGAGGTCGAAACTCTGCCCGTTCGACTTGGAGAGCGTTAGAAGCCGGGCGCGCATAGAAGCGGCGATATTCTTGTTCTCCTTAGCCATTGGCGGTCAGCGCCTCCAGGTAAGGGCGGATCACCGTGCCGACCCCGCCTGTATACGCCGCCCTGGCGATCTCGGCAGGCGTGGCTTTACGTTGGCGCAGAGCCTCCTGCAAGCCTTCGAGAGTGACGGCGAGGCCAATCTTGCCGCGATGTCGGAAGCAATCGGCGACGGTCTTCGCCACGCCGAATACCTTGACCGATACGCCTTCGATCACATGGGTCTCGACGCTGTCGGCAAGCAGATCGTCCGAGAAACGCAGCACACGGATCGGCAGGTCGCCTGACTTCGGCGTCCAGTCGTTCCGGCCAATCGCCATCCACACCTTCTTGGGAAGCTGATCCGTAATTCCATGAAAGGCAAGCGCCGAAACGAGGCAGATCACACCCTTTGGGAAACGTTTGGCCGCTTCGGCGAGACTGTGGTTTGCGTCGAGCTCTGCATCGGGAAGCTGATAGAGCCCGCGCGCCAGGCGAATCACCTCGCCAACCTTCTCCATGCGGCTGACGGTGGCAGCGGTCACGCCGGCCTCTCTGAGTTCCGCAAGGCGCAGAATCCCGTGCGCCGCGAGGAGATCGCGGGCTATATCACGCTGGGATCGAGTCTGAGTCATAGATATATATTCTTACACCTTGCTGCCTATAGTATAAGGATTTGTATCACATATAATGATGTATGAAAAGACAAAATAGTGTTCAAATCCGCTAAAGGGTTCTGATCCAGACCACCAGGTAGGGGCGTCGACTCATTGCCCGTCTATTAACCCAAGTTATCAAAACATGGCCGACATCGAACGACTGCTTAGGGCCGAAGTCTGCCAAAGAGTGAAGGGCAGAAATAGGATGCTAAGCGGCCAAAAGCCTAGTACATTGGATAAGATTACGTAGTAAGTGTAAGTGATGGACAGTACATCATTACAGAATGATTCCAAGGATAAACCCACGACTAACAAAGAACTCCACGTATGTACTGCAACAAGCGCTGCCCTATACCTGATAGAGTTTTGCTCTACTAATTTATTCCTGCGATCAAAATAATGACAAAGCTTGAAAGCTTTGAAAACAGCTTCCTAATGACTGTGCTTGATCCAAGAGTCGAATTTTCCGAGCCAAAAGTCCATAATGCGGCGTTATTAGCTTTTTTCAGAACGATCTACCAGCGTAAAATGGCCATGACATCTGAACATTACCCGCATATCAGCCAGTCCGAAAACGGCGTTCCCTGCATTGACGAAACCCGCCATCGTGTGATGGACATCGCCGCTGATTACATGGCGCATGGCTACGGTGCCCGGCAAATTGTGGAGCAATATCCCGATTTATCGCCTGCTCAGGTGCCTGCTGCGCTGGCGTACTATTTTGATCATCGGGATGAGATTGATGCGGCTTTGATTGAAAGCTACCGGCACACTGAAAAACTCCGTAAAGCGCATAACATCCATCCTAAAATTGCGGCGGCATTGGCCGAACCGCTGGTTTAATGCTGCGGTTGTACAGGGATGTCCATGTCAAAGCCGCTATTACGGCAGAGTGGGGGCAGCGTGGCGTGGTATTGATGTTCTGACCGCACAGGAAGATGGCGTTGAGTGTTGGGATGACGACCGCCTGCTTGAACGCGCTACTGAACTGAGGTGAGTGCTTTTCAGCCAGGACGATGATTTACTGGCTATTGCACGATATTCAGAGTCAGGACGAGATGTTTTCCGGCTTAATCTATGGCCATCAGCTCGCGGGAACCATTGGAAAATACGTTATTGACTTGGAGCTGGTCTGCGAAGTGCTGGATATGGATAACATGATCAATCGAATTGAGTATCTATCGCTGGACTGATGATCCAGGCGACAGACCAAGTCATCGAAAGCAAAAAACCTGCGAGAGTTTTGCTGGGATTGGCTACGCAGCGTAAGGCACAATGCCGCAAAATGGACAACGGGCGTCCCTTTTATAATTAATAAAAACAATAATTTAAAACAAAATCGTGTAACTGTTCACCACTGGGTCGGCGGTTCGAGCCCGTCCCGGGGGGGCAAACAAGTAGAAGGCTTAGATCAGAACTGGTCTGAGCCTTTTTCGTTGCCGTATTCAGCTTGATCTGGAGGGGGAACGAATTTCAGCGGCAACTTGAAAACACAAGATGTTGTGGTTGACCATGGGGAATCAGAAAGAGCCGTTTATTATCGAATCCTATATTGGTTTAAGATAGCTATACGATTGACTTACTTAAGCCAAGAGCTGTACCAATGAGCGAGACCCAAAGCATTGATATTCCCCGCGACGTATTCGACTCGGCCCGTCTGACCAGCGCCGAGCTGAAATTGGAGCTTGCTTTGGCCTTATACGCGCAGCAGCGGCTCTCCATCGGTAAAGCGCGTGAGCTGGCTGGAATGTCCTTATGGGCGTTTCGGCAACAACTGGCTGCGCGGCAAATCCCCACGCATTTGGATATCGACGATGTCCAAGAGGACATCAAGATCTTGACCCAGCTCGGACGGTTGTGAACGTCGTCAGTAACACGTCGCCGTTGACCAACCTCGCCGCGATTGGTTATTTGGGGGTGTTACGCCAACTTTATGGTCGGGTTGTCATTGCCGAGGCCGTCTGGCACGAGCTGAACGCCAATGCTGGAATCTGGCCGGGTGCGGCCGAGGTTGCTGCCGCCTCTTGGATTGAGCAATGCCAGCCAACGAACAACGCCTTGATTATTACCTTGCAGCGCGATTTAGATGTGGGTGAAGCCGCCAGTATCGCTCTCGCGCTGGAAATCAACGCGGATATCATCTTGCTTGATGAACGTGACGGACGGCATGCCGCGCAACGCTTGAAGCTGAAAACCGTCGGGGTGATCGGCGTATTACTCGAAGCCAAAGATAAAGGCCTGATCAACGACATCAAACCGCTGCTGGATCGGCTGCGGACGGAAGCAGGATTTTATCTGCACGAAACGCTTTATGCGTTTGTGCTGAACCAAGCAGGAGAAATGCAAAGCTAGCCATACCAAACCGATGTGCCGTAGCCTTAATTTAAAGGCTCCCCCAAAAGATCATGACCACGTGACGCGATCGTGACGCAGGTCAGTCAAAATGAGGTCATTCCTGTCAGTTCAGGTCACTATAGCGCGGGGCGGAGTGCACTAACTAACTGAAATTAAAAATATTATTTTTTCGGGGAACCGGCTGTTAACCACTGGGTCGGCGGTTCGAGCCCGTCCCGGGGAGCCAATTATCAGAAATGCCGGTTCGAGCGCGCTCAACAGCGGGGCGAACGTCCAGCCGTTCGTGTGGACGGAGTCGGGCGGAATGGAGCAGGTGCCCCTGCTGCCCGGCACGACGTACGCGGTCATCCTGACCAACGGCATCACGACCACCGCCGGCGTTCCGCTCGCGCGCGACACCGACTTTGACCGGATGATGAGCGACGTCGTCCCGGCCGACCCGGTCACCCTCGGCGCGTGGGAGGCACACGCCGCGCTCAGGGACTTCCTGGCGGCGGAGGACAGCCCGGTGCCGGCGCCCGATGTGGTTGGCGCTGCGGTCTTCACCACACGCGACGTCGAGGAGATCCCCGCCCGGATCCGCGACGCGGTCATGGCCGCCGAGCTGCCGTCCCCGAAGGACCTGACCCTGTGCGACGGCGCCGCAAAGAGCCCCTGTGACG
>JAUIGX010000250.1 GCA_030432435.1 Alphaproteobacteria bacterium | reverse complement strand
AGGGTTCAGAGCACTAAGGGAATGCTAGAACTTCCGAGCTTTAGAGTCACCGTATTATCCGTGAACGTCTCACGTTGCGCGTGCAAAGAACGCGATGGTCACGCCCACGCTGATTACAATAATCGCCATGCGCACATATTTTTGATTGAGGCCTCTGGCGACGCGCGCGCCGATGTATCCGCCGACAGTGGCGCCAATCAGCAGGGCAAAGGTTTCGGGCCACCACACAATACCCGCTGCTACAAATATAATGACGGCGATGCCGTTGATGAACCCGGCCATCAATGTTTTGGTGGCGTTCATGGCATTGAGGTCGGTTTGTCCGAACAAACTATAGACGGCTAGCATGACAATGCCCATGGCGCCGCCGAAATAGCCGCCGTAAATACTGACAAGAAACTGAATAACGAGAAGTGTCGTTCGGCCGATCTGAAAATACTTGCGTAAGTGCGGCGCAAGACGTGGGCCAAAGATAAAAATGAGTGTTGCCGCCAAAATAAGCCACGGCACCATGGCGTCAAAGGTCGGGCCGGGCGTCAGCAGCAACAGTACGGCGCCGGTAAAGCCACCGGCGAGGCCGACGATCGCGAGGGCGCGAAACGAGACGCCGTCGAAATTCTTGTAATCGTGGCGATACGCCCAGGCGCTGGCGAAATTGCCGGGGAATAGCCCAACCGCGTTCGAGGCGTTGGCGGCGATTGGGGGCACGCCCGTAAATACCAGCATCGGAAAGGTAATAAATGTACCGCCGCCAGCCACAGCATTCATGATGCCGGCGATGAAAGCAGCGCCTGTGAGCAGAAAGTAATCCACGCCTATCCCCTATCTGAGTTTTTGGAGGTACGGATAAAGGCGCTCCGTGGCAAGGTTAAAGAGCGGCTTGGGGGGCAATTCATCTCTTCGCCATAATTCTGTCAGACGTTATACATATGCCCTTGGTATGGTTCGAGCGGCTTTTGAGAAAGGCCGCTTAACTACTGGCTAAAATGGAACGGCCTATATGCGTATTTTGATCTCTTCGGTTTTCTTTTTCGGACTCCTTTGTCTGGGCTCCCAGACTTCGAGAGCCGCAGCCGACGTGCTTGGTCCGGATGCGGAGGCGTGCTCACACACCGCAAGCGGCCCGTCCGTCTTGGTGCGTGTGCATGGATTTAAGGATCGCTCAGGTAACGTGAGAGTCGAACTGTATCCGGCAACGCCCGACGATTTTCTCGCGTCCCGCACCAAGTTGACCGAGGAGGGCAAGGTCTTCAAACGGATCGACGTCCCGACACCGGCAGACGACGATGCCCATATTTGCGTCGAATTGCCTGACTTTGGGAGTTATGCCCTCTCGGTGCTGCACGACCGCAATGCCAGCGGTAAGCTGGATCCCTTCAGCGACGGCTTCGGCTTTCCTAATAATCCGAAGCTTGGCATGAGTAAGCCTGATGTGGAGGAGGCTACTTTCACGGCCTTCGGGAAGATAAATCTCGATATTGTGCTGAATTATTGGTCTGGATTTTCTGCGAAGCCGCTGAATAACCCGTAAAGCGTGCGATACGCCGTACGCGCGGCATTATTTCTTCAAATTCTCATTTTTATCTGGACGTCCCACCATCGTCATTTCTATGTAAAGGGTAGGGATGACACGAATTCTCATGCGCGCGCTGTTTGTGCGGTGATCTGAGGAAAAGGGGAGAGCCATGAGCACTGTCGATGCCGCATCCGTCGAACTGTCCGACGCCGAACATCAAAAACAACTGACACGGGCTGTCGTTGCCTCCACCATCGGCACGGCTATCGAATGGTACGATTTTTTCATCTACGGCATCGTTGCCGGATTGGTTTTTGGCCAGCTCTTCTTCCCTGAGTCCGAACCGTTAACCGGAACGCTTCTGGCCTTTGGTACGTTCTTTATCGGCTTTATCGCGCGCCCCATCGGCGCCGCCGTATTTGGCCATTTCGGCGATCGCATTGGCCGCAAGGCCACGCTTGTTACCACCCTCATGTTGATGGGGTTTTCCACATTCTTTATCGCCTTGGTCCCGACCTACGAAGTCATCGGGATGTGGGGCGCGATTCTGCTCACCCTCCTGCGTTTTGTTCAGGGCATTGGCGTTGGCGGTGAATGGGGCGGAGCCGTTCTCATGTCCATGGAATGGGCGAAGACGAATAAGAACCGCGGATTTATTGCGTCCTGGCCCCAGTTCGGTGTTCCGGTGGGGCTGTTTATGGGCAACGTCGTTGTCTTGGGTGTCGTACTCGCCGGCGACGATCAATTCTTCTTGGACTGGGGCTGGCGTATCCCCTTCTTCCTCAGTTTCCTCCTGGTTCTTGTTGGCCTCTATATCCGTCTTGGTGTTCTGGAAACGCCGACGTTTAGAAAGATGCAGGCGGAAAATAAAATTGAAGAAGCGCCGATCCTCAAGGTGATCAAGGAGCAGCCGAAAGAAATTATCGTCTCCGCGCTCGCACGTGTGGGCGAAAACGCCTCCTTTTATATCTTCACAACCTTCGTGCTGGCGTACGGCACGCAGTATCTCGATATGGAAAGAAGCTTCTTGCTGTACGGCGTCATGGCCGCATCGGTGCTGTCGCTGGTTTGGATTCCCTTGTTCGGTTGGTTGTCTGATCGCATCGGACGCCGGAAGATGTATATTATCGGGTCAGCCAGTACCGCAGTGTTCGCATTCATCTATTTTGCGATGATGGAAAGCGGTTCAGCATCGCTCATATTCTTCGCGATTGCTGTCTCGTTGCTGCCTCACAACATGATGTACGGTCCCCAGGCCGCGATGATTGCGGAAAACTTCAAGGGGAGTTTGCGCTACTCCGGCGCGTCGTTGGGCTATCAGCTGACATCGATCATCGCCGGCGGGCCGGCACCTATGATCGCAGCGTATCTGCTCGCAACCTATAACGACGGGTTGCCTGTCGCGATTTATGTCGCAGTGTGCGCGGGTATAAGCATTATCGCGACGCTGTTGCTCAAAGACTTTACCGGCAAAGGCATCGAGACCGACCAGGACTACGCGTAACCCACAGCGTCAGTCGCCTTCGGGCGGGAAGTCCTGGGGGCGAGCCAGGGGCGCGGCTTTCCACATCGCGGGGTTAACGCGCGCGTACTGCGGCGGGTAAGTGACTTTTGCGCCTAACCGGTCCGCTGCGTGCCAAATCCAATGCGGATTGTCGAGCACCGCGCGCGCGAGGGCGATCATATCCGCCCGCCCGCTTTGCAATATCTCTTCGGCGTATTCGGGCACAACAATATGCCCGGCCGTGCGGGTCGGCAGGCCCGTGGCCGTCTTGACGGCTTCGGCCAACGGCACCTGATAGCCTGGGCCGGTCGGGTAAGGCAGGCCCGGTGCAACGCCCCCGGAAGATACGCACAGATAGTCCGCGCCAGCGGCCTTCAGCGCCTTGCCGTACGTTGCCGCGTCCTCCATCGACCAGCCATCATCGGTCCAGTCGGTGCCCGTGATGCGCAGGCCGAACACTTTATCTTTGGGCACCACCGCCCGAACCGCTCTCACCACCGACAGCGGAAACCGCATCCGGTTCTCTAGGCTGCCGCCGTAGTCGTCGGTCCGCTGATTGGCGATGGGCGAGAGGAAGCTGTCCAGCAGATAGCCGTGGGTCGAATGCACCTCGATAATATCAAAGCCGATGCGCAGGCTGCGCAGCGTTGCTTGCACAAAAGCCTCGCGCGCATTTTCCATTCCGGCTTCGTCAAGAGCGATGGGCGCGGGATGCTTGCCTGAAAACGGCGTGGCGCTTGCAGCGACGGTCTGCCACGGGTCTTGATCAGGCCCAAGAGCCCTGCCGTCTTCCCAGGGGCGGCGTACCGATGCTTTGCGGCCCGCGTGCGCCAGTTGAATCCCAAAGCGCGTGCCCGGCGGGGCAACGCTTCTCGCATCGATCATAGCGTGGCCGAGGGCGGCCTCGTTGTTGTCTGTATAAAGACCCAGGCAGCCATGCGAGATGCGTCCGCGCCGCTCCACAGCCGTGGCCTCTACCATCACAATGCCCGCGCCGCACATGGCGTAGTTCATGAGCTGATGGGTGTGCCATGCGGTCGCT
>JAUIGX010000249.1 GCA_030432435.1 Alphaproteobacteria bacterium | reverse complement strand
CAATCAACACATCCCGCAGAAGGCACTTGAGCACCGAACGCCCATTCAGGCTCTCAAAGATTGGCAGCACAAACACCCTGATCTGTTTATACGTCAAGTTCGTAATCAGCCGGGACCTGACATCTACTTCGCGGCCGGTGGTAGTCTAGAGCGGTGTCTCTGGTTCGGGGTTGGATGCAGCCACTGGGTCCGCGCCTTCCTCGGCGCGGCGATCGTGTTCGAGCGCCCAACGCACAGAAGGAAAGGCCAAGTCGGCGAAGGGGATTTCATCCCATCGGAACAAGCCAACCTCGCTGGATTCGGGGCCTGGACGCACATCGGCGCGCAACAGGCGGGCGCGAAAGACGATCTGCACCAGATTGATTCGGGTGATGCTGTAGACGGCGAGCAGCGGTCCTAATGTAAGCTCAGCCCGGGCCTCCTCCCAAGCC
Organism: Alphaproteobacteria bacterium; assembly: GCA_030432435.1. Classification (GTDB taxonomy): domain Bacteria; phylum Pseudomonadota; class Alphaproteobacteria; order Rhodospirillales; family Rhodospirillaceae; genus UBA11612. The sequence continues at coordinate 3,664 of JAUIGX010000249.1, read as the reverse complement.
TCGCGTCGCACACCATCCTCGACCGATTCGTTCAGTTCCAGATAACCTGCCGGCAGGGTCCAATAGCCGCGGCGCGGCTCGATCGCCCGCCGGCAGAGTAGAATGCAGGCATTCCAGCGGCATACCGCGCCGATTACGATTCTTGGGTTTTCATAAGCAATATAGCCACAGTCCGGGCAGGTCAAACGGTGCCGGTCGTCGCCCTCAGGGACGCACTGCACTCTTGGGCCGATACCCTTGACGTGATATGTGCTCATTCGCTTAGCAGCCTAGCATCAAGCTTAGGGCGGATGCACAGAAAATACGAAATTCGCGTCACTTCCGGCGACGCGAGCAGCACATAGCGCGCTTTTCTGAGGATATCCATAGTAAAAGATCGGCGCTGTGGACTTGGAATGCTTGGTCGCGGAACTCGCTCACCGGCCGTTGATGCTGAGCCGCCCTGGACCAAGGAGCGCAAGCGTTATTGCAGTAAAAAGATACATCCCTTGAAGTTCGAGCACCCAGCCACCTTGGGCGTTCAATTGGAATAGCATATTCATGTGGGCCAGAGCGAACGCGAAAATCATATTTATGGCGATCAGCACCGCGCCAATCCGAGCATGCCAACCGATGATCAATAAAATGGGACCGATTAACTCGCCGAGGAAAACGCCATAAGCCAAAATCCACGGCAGGCCGGCATTGACCACCATGTCTTCGACTCCACCGACCCCATTTAGTAATTTGTGTACCCCATGCAAGAGCACAAGCAGGCCAAGCGTTACACGCAGGATGAACTTTCCGGTATTAGTCATAACGTTATCCATGTCTGCAATTCCTCTTCTCGTTCTGTATATTCCAGCTATCGGCACATGGTACAGCTAATGTGGTCCGGATGCCGTAGGATTTTGGTCCGGCATCACCGTGTGTGGGTAGTCTGTCTGGTGAGCATCCGTTCGTTTAAGTGCGAATCTCGCCTGGTCCCTTCATCACGAAATGGGATGTCTCTGTAATTCCCCTCGGGTTCAGTTCCCGAGATTGAAAAATGGCCGAATGGAGAAATAGAGAATAAGCACGGCGGCAGTGAGGTACAGGAGCACTTTGAAAGGCCGGTTCCGAATGTTGCCCAAAAGCGTCTTGGCATTCCCTTCCCGCTTTAACCGCTCGTAGTAGGCTCGCGTTTTTGCTCGGCGTTTCCGGTGGTACTGAGCGATAAGCTGCCTCGCCTCCTTCTCCTGGCATTTATCTCTGAGCCAAATCGCCCCCATCGATATCCCCCAGCGGCTGGGGAGTGTTTCATAGAAGGGAATTTTGTGCTCTTTCAAAAGCTCTCGAATCTCCTGGGCTTCTTCCTCTGGTACGTCCCGGAGGTTTAGTAGGACAGTTGTCATGGCAGCTTCTCTTGCATTGATATCGATATAAGTTCGACGAGCTCACAAAGACTCAAAGAGTAGAGAACTGACGGAATGGTCGTATTGTTGATGGTCGTTTCCCTGCCTGATGGCACGATTACCTTCCTTTAATTAATGGTATCCGTGCAATTGGACGAAGATTGCTTGTGTGCTGCCGGCCAATATCAGAGCACCATGGAACTCATTGGGTTAGTTCGCCTAGGCTCGGGAGTAACAGCGGCGCATGTACGGTCCAACCGATTAAATCGGTCGTAACGACCCTTGTCGTGAGGACGGGTGCTTCGAGCGGGAAAGTATGATACGCGGCACCTAATGGAGTGGGAATTCACTGTATTCAGGTAGACGAGTGATGCCCGGTGCTGCGCGGATTGGCTGCAGAGAGAGGGATTTCTTATGTTGAACACCATATTTTTGTGCTAATTTGGCTTTTTTTCGGTAATTTGATCTGTGTCGGTACGCTTTTCCTTGCTCCGCGCACGAATGCGAAGCGCTGCGCGGCGATCCATGCGCTCGGTCCATTTGGAATCGTAGCGGCGATCGAGCCGATTCGCCACCAATTCAGGGTTTAATAAGATGTGTCCGTAAGCCCGCGATGTATGAGGCTTGTGCTGCCCTTGCCAATGCCACGGTTGATCCCTGTGTTTAGTGTAGGGCTGATGCGTCGGGTGCTTGGGGGATCGGTTTAGTCGGTAATCGGCCAACAGGACGGTCGCCACCTTTTGCCGATCGGTCCGGACCTGTAGGAACTCGTGGTACTCATCGATGAACGCCTTCAGTGCTTGAGCCAACGGCCGGGCTCTGCTTGAGGTCGGTACGCCGTGGTCTCGCGCAGGATCTCTTTGGCCTGGCGTAACTCAGGGCCTTATTGCTCCGCCGGTTTTTCCGCAATGGCTATGACTGTGAGGCTCAATCGAGGGAGCTCGTGCAGTGGGAAGCGCGGGTCGAAATTTAAGGCTGGTTGGCAATATCTTACTGATAGGAAGGTGGGTGTTTGGATAAGTATGCGGCTTGCGAGGGAATAAGCGGCCAATCAGAGGAATTTCGTATGCTGAACACCGTGCCGCGATTTCGGCGTCAGTCTGCTTTGGATGCTGGTAGCGATCGACTTTATTCACCATCAATACAAGCCTTGATAGAGCTGAATTTGTTAAGTTCTGGTGGTGCCTAAGGAGAAACTTAGGTGGTGCATGGTTTTTTTCGGGTCACCTCGGCGGAGGCATATGGTTTCTGCCGATCGCTGTCCGCTATCCGTGTGATTTATAGTCTGTCAATCGATATATAGCGGGCGGCAGGGCCGTTAACTCAAAACTAGCAGCTCCATCAACCTTATTTGTCGAGTTGGAAGGATGCGCGACCTGGGGTGGTGTTAATTCTAATCTAAAAATCTTGCTGGAGGGAATTGAGTGGGGGGCAAGTGCGCTATATACTTGCATTTGGGAGTATTAAATTCATTGGGCATGAGTTAGTTGAGGAATATGATGGATCTGTCGAAATACACTGTTAAGGATCTGGAGAGACTTAAGAAGGATATAGATAAAGAAATCGCTTCCCGGCGTAAGCATGAGGAAAGACAGGCGCGTGAAGAGATCAAGGAGGTGGCGGCTAAATATGGGTTTGCCTTGAATGAACTGGTGAGCGGTATATCCATACCAAAGGGGCGTTCGCTGAGCAAAGCTCAGGGTAAGTTTCGACACCCTGACGACCCAACCAAGACATGGACTGGGAGAGGCCGCAAACCGAAGTGGGTCAAGGAATGGGAAGCTGCAGGATGTTCCATTGACGATTTGAGGGCTGCATAGCACGCGGTGCAGGGTGAATATGCGGCATAGCTTTACCGGGCTTCAGCGTAGCGATAAGAGGTGCTCTATAAAGAGAAGCCGTTTGCGATGCAGCGGGGTATGTGCCAACAGACTTGGTTTCTAATCTTGATGTGTCCACTCGGTTTAGCACGACAAGCGGCGCGGTGGCGCGTCGCTGTTTGTTCTGAGCTTGTTGTTGCGGCAGCGGAAATCACCGGAAAACTCCAACTTTTAATATTTTTTACAATCGTCTTAATCTCGCCGACATGGGTGGGTCCTTCTGAAAATTTGTGAGCAGTATTGGTAAGCCTTATCTAGTCGATCCTGAAAAACGCCTAACGCGTTGATGGGTTGGTGCTTATAGCATTTTTCGGCATTCTGAAATTGCCGGATTTTGGTAACCTGGGTGCTGTTTCCTTGCAATTGTGGACGGTGTAAATGGGCCCCCGTGACCGCCGGCGCACGCCGCAG
>JAUIGX010000248.1 GCA_030432435.1 Alphaproteobacteria bacterium | reverse complement strand
GCATATGTAGGCTTTCATGGTGGCGAAGGTCAGGCTCTATGTAGATCACCCGCTGGGGGCGGGGCAATCGGTTCCGCTGTCGCGGGATCAGGCGCATTACCTGTTCGGGGTGATGCGGCTGGGCGTGGGCGCCCAGGTTTCGCTGTTCAATGGCCGCGACGGAGAGTGGCGTGCCGGTGTGGCGGAGGCCGGCAAGCGCGGCGGCGTTCTGGTGGCCGAGGAACAGACCGCGCCGCTGCGGCTGCCGCCGGACCTGTGGCTGCTGTTCGCCCCGATCAAGAAGGCGCGCACCGATTTCATCGTCGAGAAGGCCGCCGAGATGGGGGCGGCGCGGATTTTGCCCGTGCAGACCGAGTTCACCAATGCCGAACGTATCCGGCAGGACCGGTTGCAGGCCCACGCCGTCGAGGCCGCTGAACAATGCGGCGGCACCTATGTACCCGAGGTGGCGGGTCTGCAACGGCTGGACCGGTTGCTGGGCGACTGGCCGGAGGGGCGGCAGATCATGTTCTGCGACGAGGCGCTGGCGGGTCGCTCATCGGCCCTGACGGGCCACTTCGCTGGCGGCGCATCAGAGTCCTGGGCGATACTGATCGGCCCGGAAGGTGGATTTTCCGGGGCCGAACGTGGCCGATTGGCGGCGTTGCCTTTTGCCCATGCGGTCAGCCTCGGTCCGCGTATCCTGCGGGCCGATACCGCAGCCGTGGCGGCGCTGACCCTTTGGCAGGCGGCTTTGGGGGACTGGCGGTGAGCCTGATTCGCCCCGAAGCCCGCGCGGCGCTGTGGCGTTGGCGCGAGGTGCTGGCCGGAGGCGCGGCGCTGGCGCTGGGCGGCAGCTGGGTTGCCGGGCCGGGCGGCTTGCTGGGTTGGGTTGGCTGGATCGTGGTGCTGGCCGGCGCGGCACTGGTGCTGGCCGGATTACAACGTGTGCGGCTTCGTTTTGGTGGCGGCGGACCCGGACTGGTGCAGGTGGACGAGGGTCGCGTCACGTATTTCGGCCCCCTGAGCGGCGGCTCGGTGGATGTGGCCGATCTGGCCGCGCTGGATTACGACCCCCGGTCGCATCCGCCGGTCTGGGTGCTGTGCCAGCGCGGGCGACCCGAGATATTCGTGCCGATCACAGCGGACGGGGCCGAGGCCCTGTTCGACGTGTTTTCGACGCTGCCGGGGCTGCATATCGAAACCCTGATCCGTGACCGTGACCGGGCCGGTTCGCGGATGAGGCTCTGGCAGCGTCCCGACCGGCAGGTGACGTTTCGGACCGGCGCCGGGGCGTAGGAACCGATACCGGGTTGGTCGGTCGGCGCACAGCATCTGCGCCGCGGGTAGTGTATCAGTTTGAAATTTCTTTCTGACGCTTTTTATACGAGCCGCGCTTCTTGGGTGCAGGGGCGCGAGCGTCGATTAAGCCCACGATCCATTCCATGTCGTGCAGCGTATCGCTGACGCCAGCAGCCATCGCCGGGGTCATGCGCAGGCTCTTGTGCATCCGAACAAAGTTGTAGTGCACGAAGTACAGGCTCAGCATGTGCAGGTGGTTTTCCAGTTTCTTGCTGAACCCGTTGGTCAGGCGCGTGAAGCGGCGCATACCCATCCGCATTGAGAGGTTCTGACGCTCAACGTGTGACGTGCTGACGTGGGCCATATCAGGGCGACCCTCAACGGCGCGCCTCTTAGTGCCCGTGCATTCCGAGGGGCTGTATTTGCGCTCGTGGCCCTTCTGCCCCGTGGGTTCGCCATACAGCTTGATTAGCTGGGCATAGTCCACATCGCCCCCGAACGCACCCTCAACGGCCTCCAAGTACGTCTTGTGACCATCTGTGGTAAGTTGAACCCGGTTCACCAGACGTGCCCGCAGATCGTCCATGAACTCAATCGCCGTTGCGCCGGAACGGTCCCCAATCTCGTAGGCCAAAATCATCTTGCTATCAGCGTCGAGAGCAGTCCACGTCCACACATCGCCAGCGCCGTCAGGAGCGGCCTTGGCGGTCTTTACGTTCTTGTCCTTGGCATAGACGAAGGACCAAATTTCATCGCACTGGACGCGCTGTGCGTTCACGTTGCGCACGGTTTCGTCATGATAGGCAGAACAAGCTTCACCTGCTTCGACAAGCAGCTTTGAAACCGTGTTGATCGAAACGCCAACGGTACAGGAAATTGAACGCATCGACATGCCCTCAACCAGCATGTTGAGGATCATGACACGCTTATGAAGAGGCAATTTGTTCATGCCCTCAATGTAGGGCGAACAAACTCATTTAACAAGCATAAAGTTCACTTCCAGCCGGTTTTGCTCTCCGGCTGAGACCCATAAGGAAACGGGATGTGTGGTTGGTCATTGTCCGCCACCTTCGGAAGGCTATCGAGAAATTGGTAGCCACCGATATCTTCCAATGTGCGCCCTGCGTCATCCAATATTTTCTTGAACCTGTTTTCTTTCGGGTTCGTTTTCAGAACAGCACTCATAGCACCCTCCGCATTCCAATTTGGGAATGGATGTAGCCAGCCACACCCAGCTTGTTTGAGAAGTAATCAACAGCCAAGCCGTGATAGTTTTTGATTTTGTCGCTCAAGTCATCATCCGCGCCAAAATCGTCGATTAGAAGTTTGATGTCAGAGCCGGAGAGGTCATTCATTGGAATACCTCGGCCGTGAGAATGCCACTTCGAGGCGTCTCCCAGTGTTGCAGCGATCTTTTTTTGCCCGGCTCTTTTTCATTGCGTCGGTTACGGCTTTGCCTTTGGTTGCCGTTTGCTTCCAGTCCTTGAATTTGTACTTTGGCAACCATTCAGTAATGAGCGAAATACCGTGTTCGATACCTTGCTCAATGTGGAAGAGCAGTGCTGGATCAAACTTTTGAACCAAGTATGCAAGTTCGGCGCGGCAGCTGTCCGTACTTTCACTCCCGTTGATCACTTCAGTTATTTCCTGGAACTTAGCCAGATATCCGTAGCCAGGAAGAAACTTGCCGTCGCTGTCCCTATATTGTGGATCAATCGGCCCAAGGACCGAATAATAATCCATATAAATTTTGTCGCCGGAGAGAGCCAAGACCGTCCCGGCAGAGTAAGCGAAATTGGGGATAACAAACGATACGCGTTCGTAGTGGTTGCGCATAACCGCAACAAGCCTTTCAACGGTTTCCATGAAGCCGCCGTTGGTCTCCAACATCACGATAAGATGCTTTTCCGTGCTATTGTGCCTGATCTCTTCAATCACGACGCGGAATTCGTCATCAAGTGGTGGGCGCATTCCACAATTGATAAACACACAGTCGCCACCCATCTTGTCGGCGACATCTCCATTCAACTGTTGCAATACCCCGCCGGAAAGTTGATCGACGTTTATTGCTTCCATCTTTTTTCGGCAGCGAGTTTGGCAATCTCGCTCCGCTCCTCGGCCGTTAAACTCTTTTTCCGCGCGGACGCGCCAGCCAGCCCGCTCTTGCGCTTGGCCGGTTGCTTCAAGTGTGTCTCTTCGATCTCACCGGTCGCGATCTTGGCAATGTGGACTGCATTGCCGATCACGTCCGCTGGACGCTTCTGGCCCTGTGGCCCTTTTGGCATGGTCGTCCCTTCCTCCTTGAGCGCTTGCCGCCGCTGCAAGGGATTCTAGCATGGTCGTAACTAAATGTGGAAACTTTGTCCACTCGCTCAAGGCGACGCCGCGTCGCAGCGATTCACATTCTTGCGCGCAATCCCTTAACATTGGCTTCCCGACAGAGCGTTGCGCCCTTCATCGGACTCGATTTCAAACTGAGACACTACCGCGCCGCGCTGTTGCTTGACACCGCGTCGCCGCTCGGTCAGTCGTGCAAGGACGGCAAACCGGGAGGCCCGTTCATGTCCATTCCCCAGTCCGGCGGCGAACCGATCGAACACCGCGACCAGCTGGCAGGTTATCTCGAAGCGGGATGCAAGCCGCAGGACGCGTGGCGCATCGGAACCGAGCACGAGAAGTTCGGTTATTGCAAGGACACGCTGGAACCGCTGCCTTTTGACGGCAGGCGGTCGATCGTGGCGGTGCTGGAAGGGCTGCGCGACCGGCACGGCTGGGCCGAGCTGCGCGAGGGCGGGCATCTGATCGGTCTGGAAAAGGACGGGGCCAATGTCTCGCTGGAGCCGGGCGGGGCGCTGGAA
>JAUIGX010000247.1 GCA_030432435.1 Alphaproteobacteria bacterium | reverse complement strand
CCGTGATCGCATCAAGCTGAGACAATGCCGCGTCAGCCGCGCCATTCTCCGCAAGCGCCACCGCCCGCGCCACCAGCACGCCGGTGGTGGGCGCGAACCGCGCCAGCCCGTCGTAAAGCTGCGTGAGCGGGCCGTGCAGGCGCTCGCCGGTCATGCGGCTTTGCGCATGAAGCGACTGGATCGCCGCCTCGGTCTGGAACCGCCCCGGCTGACCCAAACGGGCGGCGGCGCGCAGGGCGGCTTCGGCCTCGGCCATCATGTCGCGCGACCACAGGGCAACGTCTTGGTCGCGCAGCGCAATAAAGGCACCATCGGGCCCACGCCGCGCCGCCCGCCGCGCCTCGCAGTGAAGCATCATGGCAAGCAGGCCAAGCGCCTCTGGCTGGTCGGGCACAAGCTGCACCGTCAGCCGCGCAAGCCAGATCGCCTCATCGGCAAGGCCCGCCAACCGCGGATCGGCACCGGCCACATCGTCCCAGGCCGTCCCATAGGCCGCATAAATCGCGGACAGCACCGCCGACAGCCGGGCAGGAATATCTTCCGCCTCGGGGATTGCAAAGGCGATACCGGCATCGCGGATGCGGCGCTTGGCCCGCACCAGCCGCTGACCCATCGAGGTGGGTCCCACCAGAAAGCTCGCGGCGATCCGCGCGGCATCAAGGCCCAAGACCGTCTGCAGCATCAGCGGCGCTTGCGCATCCACCGCAATCGCCGGATGGGTGCAGGCGAACATCAGCTTCAGCCGGTCATCGCCAAAACCGTCCGAAGCAGGATCCTTGCGTTCATCATCCAGCATTTGCACCATCGCCGCGCCACGGTCGGCGGTCTGACGCCGTGCTGCGGCATGGCCCGCACTGCGCCGCGCAACGGTCAATAGCCAGCCAACCGGATTAGATGGCACGCCGTCCTTCGGCCACTGCGCAATCGCCGCAGCGAAGGCGTCAGCCAGCGCATCCTCGGCGGCGGCGACATCGCGGGTACGCGCGGCAAGGATCGCAAGCAGCTTGCCGTAGGAGTCGCGCGCCGCAAGCGTCGCCCGCGCAGCGGCATCGCGGCACGCGTCCTCCATCAGGCACCGGGCGGCGGCAGCACCGGGCGGATCTCGACCGACCCGCCCGTCACGCATGGCGCCTTTGCGGCCCATTCAAGGGCGGCGTCCAGATCAGGCACGTCAAGGATAACATAGCCCCCCAGCATCTCCTTGGTGTCGGCGAACGGGCCATCGACAACGTGCCGCGTGCCGTTCTCGACCCGCAGCGTCGTTGCAGCCTCGGGCGGGCGCAACACATTGCCGCTGACCATTGCCCCGGATTGTGCGAGCGCGCCAATATAGGCCTGCCAGCTCCCCCAATAGGCCCCGGCCTGCGCGGGATCGGTAGGTTTGCGCCGTTCTTCGGGGCTCTCGTAGAACTGCATCATATAGTGCATTGGAATTTCCTTTTTTCTCAGCATGCCTGCGGGGTCATGCCCTGTCTATGGGTTCGCGTCTTCATCACCGAAGCGCAGCAAGGCAAAGCCCGGAATGGGAGCAAAGCTCCAGTCCACGTCGTCCTACACGCAATGCGCAACGGCTCCCTCTGGGTGCAGGGGCTTCTTGCCGCGCAGGCAGCCCGGCCTGCGCCGCGAGTCCATTAGCCGTTGGAGGGCGGCGGCAGCACCGGGCGGATCTCGACCGACCCCGCTGTCACGCATGGCGCTTTTGCAGCCCATTCAAGGGCGGCGTCCAAATCAGGCACGTCAAGGATCACATAGCCGCCCAGCGTCTCTTTGGTGTCGGCAAACGGGCCATCAAAGACGTGCCGCGTGCCGTTCTCGACCCGCAGCGTTGTCGCAGTGTCCGGCGGAAGCAGCCCGTTGCCGCCCACCATCGCCCCGGATTGGGCGAGCGCGCCGATAAAGCTGTTCCAGACACCAAAATAGGCCGCGTGCTGAGTGGGGTCTTTGTGTTTGCCCCATTCCTCGGCGGTCTCGCGGAACTGTAACATGAATTGCATCGAAAGTGCCTTTCTTCTCAGGATGGCCGTTGGTCCACGGCCTGTTGACATGTGAGCCTGTGCATACCCGCTCATCGTCATGTGCGGCGGGACCGGCTCATTTCGACAGGTCCGAGATTGCGGCACGAATTGCGGCGAAGACAGTCGTGGCTCGTTCAACTTTGAGGAAGGCCGTGGTGTTGGCGATCACCCCGAAAGAAAGGCCGGGCCGCAGCACGGCGCGCCCACATCCAATCGCGACGCCGGCCTTGGCCCTCGTGAGCGCCACAAGATCAACCTCAGCAACCGCAAACAAATCATCTCGCCGCGCCGAACGTCACAGCCGCCGGGACCGGGTACGGCGGCCATTTTCGCGCCGTGCAGGGGTTTCGGTATGTGGAGTGAGAGGGGTGTTTAGGGGGGGTGTTGAACCCGGGAACAAAGGTGCTTTGCAGCGTCAGAAAGATTTAGATTACCGCAGCTCTGCACAGGTTGATCGAATAGGTAACAATGCAAAGGGGAAGACCTTTGCAAACTCAAGCAAACGGACCCTTAGCGCCAATTGCTATGAACCGCAGTTCCCAACCTAGAAAGTTAAATCAAAAAGCTCGCCGATGATTCCTTCGACAACCCGGCGGTAATCAGAAAGCTCTGCATCCGTTATTTGAAGAGTTGCGCGCTCGTGGACAAGCTTGTTTCGGCGATCGTAATAATGCCGAACTTTATCCCAAACCGGTTCAGAAACTGAAAGGTGTGGCTTCACGGTATTTATCACTTCGTGTCTTCGCTTGAAAAGTTCCAACAACGATGAGTCATTGAACTTGTCAGGCCTAAAAAGATCGGCGCGATGAACAATGAATTCTTTGAGAGCGATTTCTAGGTTACTGTCAAGAATGATTAAAGAGATGCGATTTTTCGTCTGCAATCTTTTTCTGGATATGGTATCAACTACGCCCATCGCCTCAACCAAGCCTAGGGTCCAAGGAAGTGCTGACGTTATGTTGGAATTTTGTTCAAGGATCAGATCTGGGTATGCCTTCTTTCTCCCTCTTGGCAGTGGCAAGTCAACAACCCGCTTTGCCGTGCCATCATTCGCCAAGTCAAGTTCTTCTACATCTCCAGATGGATAAGTAAAAACCTGCTCCTCGCGAACGTTTTTCAAGCGTCTGGATACTTTTGTGAAATGACTAGTTAGAGCAACGACCCTTTGCCGGATTGCGAGAAATGTTGGATGGCTCCAATTGATACCACTTTTATTGGATATCCACGGCATTAATTCAGGTGGGCCAGAAAGCTCGACAATAACCCTAGCCAGAGACGCATCTGGATGCGGTACACCAGCCTCTCCTTTGAAGAATCCGACTTCGTATGTTTTCTCGTGCGCTACAACCAACCGGTCATTGCAATAAATGTATACCCCGTAATTTTCCTCTACAGGGTCACGGTCACGAATGAGGCCTGCTGTTATAGCGACTGCGACTTCTTCATCATCGCTTGGGAAAATGTTAAACTTGGTGACCTTCGGTTTGTGTTCGGGTGGAAATGCCCAAAGATCAAAATCTGTTGTCGTGATGGGTTCTCCATTCACCGCGATTTGGCACCCCTTACGAATGAACTTTGCATAAACTTCGGCAAGCCGCTGCTTGAGGCCGTCGACGTCTTGATAAGAGAAACCCTGCCTCAGGCTGGAAATCGCAACATTTGTTGTGCCCTCAGCAATAGGAGGTACCGTTTCGACCTCGACTTCCCATGTATCTTTCGCCAACCAATCATCTGAGAACGAGAAACGATATGATTGTTGATCTTGGTGGCGAGTAGAGACCTCGACCCTTTGTCCCAATGCGATTCCGGCTCTCTTGCCCCCAACTCCGAAATTACCGATGAAGCGGTGGCCGGTTTCGTCCCGAGAAGCACCCGGTGTGATCAGTAGCTGGATTTGGTCAGATGGAACACCTCCAGCGTTGTCTCTCACCGTGATAAGTTGGCGGTCAACATTAAGAAACAGCTGAATGTGAAGGCCGTTCATGCGGCCTAGCGCAGTCCAGTGATCTATAGCGTTGTCAACTAGCTCGCATATCGAAGTTAGAAGGCTATAGTCGGCAATTATTGATCTAAAGATCCGCTTCTGAGGTGTTCCGTCCACAAAAAATGAGCTTTCTGACAATGATAGCCTCCATCACGCACCCTTAGAAATTTCGATACATGCTAAGCCAATGTAAGTATTCTGT
>JAUIGX010000027.1 GCA_030432435.1 Alphaproteobacteria bacterium | reverse complement strand
AAAATTCCATCAACTTTGCTCGCTTCACCGCTGATTAAAAAGTGACCTCGGCCCGAAGCGAAAGGTGTGCCAGCAGCCAACGAAACGTTCCAGTTTCGATCATCCCCAAACGTAGAAACGCCTCCCTGAACCTCTCCCTTGATGCCTGTGAAACGCTTATCGAGAACAAAGTTCACGACACCGGCAAGGGCATCAGATCCGTATGCCGCCGATGCACCGCCAGTGACAACATCAACGCGCGAAATGAGCTGCTGAGGAAACGTATTGACGTCCACCTGACCAGTGGGCTGCGAACCCACACTACGCTTACCGTCAAGCAACACCAACACGCGGGTTGTACCGAGATTTCTGAGGTTCAGCGCGTTGATACCCGTGCCACCAGCGCTGATACTCGTGCGGCCGCCCTGAGGTGTAGTGCTACCGGTTAACTGAGGGAGCTCGTTGACAAAGTCAGCGACGTTGGCTGGAGCGCTATCTTGAATCTGATCTACGCTCATGACTGTAAGGGGAGTCGGCGCCTCATAGCCGTCACGCACAACGCGTGACCCCGTTACAACAATTTCTTCAACCGCTGTCGGCTGCTGCGCTGCTGCAGGTCCCGCCAACATGAGTGCAATAGGAGCGATTCCATATCGCAGAGTGCTCTGTTTAAGCATTTAAAAGTCCCCCAACTAGAAATTTTTCGCTACCCGTCCCCAGACCGGAGCTAGTCCTTAAACTAGATGCACGGGAATCGGAATTCCGGTACTCGGATCCAGAATAATTTTTATAGTTGCGGGTTATTAATCTCCGGAAATTGGAGCCGTAAAAACGCTTAAGCCATACGAGGGTTCCGGCGCCTCCGAGATAGGAAACGCGCCTCAAGCGGCTTGGCAAAGCCGTCTTGGCAAGCCGCAGATCTATTACGGGACGACGGCTGCCCAGTACAGAGCTCCAACGCCGTCGAAGGGCGTTCCAATATTAACACGCTCTGAGGGATTGTTACTCAACGCAATGTCGTAGGTGTCATGAGCGTTGACGGAGCCCGGCGATTTATCACCGCTATATGTCCACAACGCAAAACCCCGATAAACCCATTGCCGCGTACCGTCCTCGCGTGTAGCGATGTCCCAGTTCCCTCGGGGCTTAGCTTCCTTGGGGGCTAGAAATGGATGCCATTTAGAACAGTCGGAAAAACACTTGGCATCCACACCGATATCCCGTCCAACGGCTGGGCGGTTTGGAGCACCATGCCGGAGACCATGACCGCCCCCTGATGCAAATATATATCCGTCGCGTTTATAAAGTGTTTGGCCATCCGAAGTGGATAACACTTTGCCCAACATCGGGTTGTGCTGCACGGTCACATTAGACGGCACGTAATATCTGACTGTATGAGCTAAGTGCCAACTATCATGAACGCCCATGCCGAAGGCATCGCCGGGAGCGTAGTCCTTCGCATAAGTGTATAATGGCAGACCTTTGTAGGTCCATTGACGAACTCCGTCATTCCGAACCACAAATCCAAAATCGCCAACTGGACCAGCAAGCTGCGGAGCGGCAAGCGGATGCCAATCACACCGGCCTTCACCGCAAACCGCCCTATCGTTGTTCACGTCCCCATCAAAAACATACAGCGTTCTTTCTGAATCGTTGACGAGCACAATGCCCATCGAGTCGGAGACATCCCGCACAGAAATACCGGCCGGCAGCGTCACATTGAGTGCCGGATAGACCAAAGCGGCATGCCAGCCGTCAGGTAACACTTTCTCTTCTGGACGTGGGCCGCGATAAGAACCGCGAGGACCAGAGTTTGGTCCCCGCGCAAGCAAATACGGGCTGTTTCCCGCTATAGAGCCCACTCCAACATCTTCAGCGTATGTGTAAAGTGGCTTGTCTTTGTAAGCCCACTGCTTGGAGCCGTCCGGACGTTTTACAATGGACCAATCTTTAAACGGTTTCGCGTATGCTGGCGCGATAGCAGGCGGCCACTGCACACTACATTCGTCGAGACACTTAATTTCCCGGCCAGTATCCATATCGTTAAAATAAAGAGTCATGCCATCTAGGTCGGCAAAGGCTATCTGTTCGCGCACCAAGCGAGCAGCTGCATCTTTATCAAGGGCATAACCTTGCGCTTTCCCAAGCGGTTGCAGCGTAATGCCCTCAGGTGTTGCAATCGGTGCAAGCTCCTCGAGAGTCTGGCTACTACGCGCCAACGCGTGTCCGGCGACAGCAAGGGAAACAAGCAGAACACTGGCCGTTCCAAACCAACTTTTACCGATATTCATGGTCTCACCTCAATTGGGCAGTGTATTTAGGCTAGGACTTCCGTAATCGTCTTGGATGTTTCGTTAGAGCGATCACCCCACGCACTTATCGGCACGCCCATGGCTTGTTGCACGGTAAGGCCCACACGTGTTGCCGGATCACCGTGCGCTGAAACATGAAGGCCTGTCTTAATGCGCCCTCCAGCGCTACCAACGGTCATGATAGGCAAAGCATCCATGGTGTGGATACGCGCATCGCCATGATCTGTTTGCCAAAGCATAAGTACACGATCCAAGACCGTGCCGTCACCTTCAGGAATTGAGTCCAACTCCTTCAAAAATCCTGCAAAGGCCGAGTTCGCCCAGTTCATAAACCATGTGGACTCTTTCTGATAACCGATCGCTTCATCTACGGGTTCTTCGTGCGTGAGCATATGCCACGTCAACGAACTACCTTGCTTGCGAAGACCCGCTGCACCAACATCTATGCTGAAGACGCGCGTTTGACCGCAAGCAAGCGCGTGAGCAACAAGAGCGCCGAATAAACGATTGTTCGTATCCGCATCCATCACCACCGAGCCTGGCTTTGCTTCTGTCGGCTCTCCGGGCACAGTGCACGCTTCCAGCGGCGCCGGCTTTTGCATCTCAAGATCCAATTGATGCTCGACTTCACGAAGCGATGTAAAATACCTGTCGAGGCGTTCGCGGTCTGATGCGCCTAACTGCCTGATCACGCTCTTCCGTTGATCGGTTACGTACGACAGCACACTTCTACGCGCCATTACCATGGGGTCTGGCGTAAACTCGGCCGCGTTGGGATCAGTAAATTGCGGTCCGAATATTCGTTGGTACAGCGCTACCGGTGAGCCCTCAGAAGGATTCTTCGTGCTGCCTCCCCGCGTACTATAACTGCCTCGCGAACCATCTAAAGAAACTTCCAACGACCGAAAACGCGTGTTCCTGCCGATGACATCGGCAACATTCATATCAAGGCTAGCCCCCGAGTTATTCCCCATGGGAATGCCGCCGGTTGAAGCTATTTCATACCCCGTGGTGTGCGTCTCAAGAGGCCGGCCATCGAGAAAATATTTTGTACCTGTATAGAGATTCAGCTTGTCTCTAAACGGCTCGAGAACTTTAAGTTCATTGCGCAACTCGAAGCCTTTACCGATGGTCGACGGCTCCCAGCTTCCGGGGTTCAGCCCTAATCCCTGCCACCAAAGACCTAAGCTATATGGAAGGGGGCTTCCGGTTGCCGCCAAGGCCGTTCCATTAGAATTTAAAAAGCAATCCAAGAACGGCAGCGCCACGGATACCGCACCACCTCCGATAGCTCCCCGAAGTATACTTCTACGCGTTAAGCTATTGCTCATTTCAATTCCTCCATTGCTTCTGTCTAAGAGCGCAATAAATCGAGACAGAAACTCTAATCGTTAACGCCAGCGCGAGCTTCTTTCATCTCGTCCATATCTGGCATAGACGCTCTAAAAAACTCAGGACTCGTCGTAATTTCTTTCATAAGAGCCGGGAGGACATAGCCATTGGCCGCGAAATGATCCTTTAGCTCTCCGACCCATGGGGTCTCATTTTTTGACGGTGTCCGGCCAAGCGCATAGGCTGAAACACGGTCAACAAGACAGGAAGGTACCGCAGGATTATTACGAAGGGCTTGACCAAGTCCGATGCCGTCTTCAAACGCAATCCCGTCGAGCGACCCCGTCGTGTCTATAACCTCTCCGTTCTCTTTGGTCTGCCATCCGCCGGCCCCGTTGAAATTCTCCAGCGCCAAACCAATTGGATCGGTGATCTTATGACAACCTGCACACATTGGTTCGTTGGCATGAGCCTGCAGGCGTGTTCGAGCCGTTTTATAGACCGGGTTAGATGTATCTTGCACCAAAGTGAAATTAACATCGCCCGGCGGCGACGGGACTTTCTGACAAAGCATGGTTTCCCGAAGGGCCTTCCCGCGTAAGGTCGGAGAACTGCGGCCGGGATGAGAGTGCAAAGCTACAAAGCTGATTTGCATTTGTATGCCGGCCCTCGGATCATTCTCCGGAAACTCGTAGGCTTGCCAGGTATCCGGCGAACCATTGGGCACGTTGTTCACCAAAGGCACTTTATAAAGAGATGCAAGTTCCTGTGTTAGGAACGTTTCCTTCGTTGTGAAAATATCGCGATAGTCGCCGCGCTCATCGACAAGCGCGTGGACGAGCGTGCGCAACGTCTGTTCACGTGCATCAGATGCCACTTGCGCATTAAACTTCGGATAAATTGTTGTGTCTTTGGTAAGCGTCTCGAGACCGTCGAAGTGAAGCATGTCGGAAAAAAATGCTCGAACCCCGTCTCGCAGACGCGGTGAGTCCAGCATTCGTTCAACCTGCTGTGTCACACCCTTTTCTGTGTACAGATCGCCTTTTTCAGCTGCAGCTAAAAGCGGGAGGTCCGGGCTCGAATTCCAGAGAAAGAAACTTAACCGCGATGCACGAGAGTAAGCATCAAGCCTGTACGCACCTTTATGAGCCGGATCATCTTCCACAATCTCGTGACGGAATAGGAACTGCGGCGAAGTCAACATTGCCCCCAGGGACAAAGACAGGCCCGTGTAAAAATCTCCGAGTGTTTCCGTGGCATCCCGCGCCGCCATCACGTACGCGCGACGTTCTTCATCTGCAAGAGGTCTGCGAAACAGCAGACGACCAACCTTCGAGACAAATTCACCGACACAGGCATCGTCCGGCGCGGCTACAGATTGCGGCTTGCAGGGAATCAGCAAATCGCGGTGTGCCTCATCGACAACTTGGCCCGCGATTGTCCGAGCCATTGCATCATACTGCTCCATGCCCGAGGGAGAGACACTAACCAACCCCGCGCCAACTTCGAACAAGCCATCGACACGTAGCTCAGGTTCAAACCTGCCGCCGAGCGAAACTGTCGGCCCAAAAACATCTGCAATAACCGTCTTGTATTGCTCTGACGTCAGGCGACGCGTGGTCATCGGGCTCTCAGCAATCACCTCGGCCGCGAAAACCGCATGACCATTATTGCTGCCTGGCGCGAATGCTACTCCAGCCACACCTAACATTCCCAACACACCGGTTAGTGCGCATGGAACAAACTTTGAAAGTTTAGGCGTCATATCACTCCCATCCATAAGATCGCTTATTGCGCCGAAGCACTCTCGAAGCCGGCCTCACCAGGCGCGACAGCGAATGCGGGCACCGCTTCAAAATAATAACTCGCCGAGATCGCCGTGTTTTCACCAGTCTCCGGGTCTGGCATCGCATCTGCATAGCGGCGCAGCAAATGATATATCCCTGGGATGTTACCCATAATGTCGTGTTCAACCGCGAGCCCGCCGCCAGCGTAGGCAAAGTAAATCGGATGCCAGGGTTGATAGCCGCCAATAATCCCGTCGACTGTGCCGTCATCCTTGACCTTCATCCGCAAATGAGTGTTGTGCAGAGTGAACTCGGGAAACACTAACGGGTCTTGCAACAAATTAAGGATATCAGGTTCTGTAATATGAACAGCTCCGTCCTGAATTTCCCCCTCAAACACATTGTGCGAGCGGGGATCCGGACTAACGCGATAAGTCATGTCTGCACGCGGCTTGCCGTTTGCATCCGACTTCACGAATTCCATAGCTCGATCAAAGTAAATTTTGATTGGGCCATCGCGCTCCAAATCGTCCCCTTCAAGGGTAATAAGCCACGCCGGCGTAGAGTCCTTCATCATAGTCCAAGACCATGCTGAATATGTCGGCGCGTTCGCCAACGTGCCCCTAAACGCATCCATGCAACCAAGCACTCGGAACAATTCGTTATCAACACCCTTGTCGCCCGTTTGCGGATCCTCGAATGAGCCCGGAACATCTCCTTTGCCATCCAGGTCAAATCCATAGGCGTAGTCACCAACCACTGTTTTTAAATGTGGGTCTGCAACAGCAGCGGGGTGCGCATAAGCATTAGCTGGCTTTCCGTCAATCCGCGCTCGGTTGTTGATCAAGTCCCTCACTTTGTACCGGGTCTCAACGTCTTCAGCCTCTAGAAGAGCCGCAATCTCCTCTTCAGAGAACCCTAGTGCTGCAAGGCTCTTGGGAACCTGCTCCTCATATCCTGGATTAAGCCCTTCCGGGCAATCTCCTTCCTGAGAGTAATGAGCTTGTGTGAACCATCCAACGACATAGCTGCGCGTCTCCGCCGATGCTGCTTGGGTGGACAGACCGACGCACACCAAACTCAGGCGAGCAATCTGGCTGGCGCGTGAAAACAAATCACCGCGTGAAATGGTCTCTTCAGAAAATCCGAGCATTAACAACTCCCATTTTTCATATGCGGATCAAGACCTCTAATATAGGAACGTCACCACCTAAATCCAAGCGAATGACTATTGACCCACCCGTGCGGAAAAAGGGCGAAAACACAACTCTCTAGCCGTTTCCTTCGCGTCTCAGAACCGGTTTCTACCTAGCAATCGAGATACATTCGCCGCGAAGCTTAATAGATAGTAAGCTGTTATTTTCGCCCTTTCTATCGCAGAGTTAGTCCCTCACATCCTGAACCGAACGCCCGCCCGGAACACGCGTCCCAGCGTATCGTACAGAGCGCTGTTTGTGAGGTTACCCAAGTAAGGCACACCGCCCGGACCACCGGGAACAATCGGCGGATCCTTATCCATAAGGTTCTTAACGTTCAGGAACATCTCGATATCCCGACCATCTTCTTCCTGATCCTGGAATTTATAGGTGAGGTTCGCATCAAGATAGAACACCGCCGGAACGCTATTGTCGTTGATTGTCCGGTTCCTTGATGTGGAAGTTGGGCAGGCCGTCGTACACTCAACTTGATCGTTATCCAGCGTCCCGGCACTAATGCCTCGGCCAATGAGAGTCGCCGTCAACAGGTCGTTCGTATAGCTCAGCGTCGCCCGATATAACCAGCTCGGCGGTCCGTTTCCGGAGTTCTCTCCCGCATGATCCTCAGGGGGGTCGATACCGTTGTCTTGATAATTCTTGATAAAGTGCGTTGCTAGGAAACGGAACGAAACATCCCCCCCCCAAGTTTCATACAAACGATCAAGCGGCATTTGGTAACCGACTTCGAAATCAAGTCCGCGAGCAATATTCTTGGCAAAATTGAACGGGGAAATATCAATCCGAACAATTTGATTAACACCGGTTCCAAGATCACCACGTGTAATTGCGTTACAGAAGTCCTGGTTACCTTCGAAGCATCGATCAACAATCGTTTGCGGAGAAACTTGGTCGATCGCATCCGTAATGTCGATGTTGTAGTAGTCCACTGATGCGCTAAAACCCGGGACAAACGATGGCTGCAGCACCACACCCACACCTGTCGTATCCGCCTTCTCCGGTCGCAGATTTATGTTACCGGTACGGACTGCGAGATACTGGGTAGTAATGTTATTGTTAAACGGATCAACCACGTTATTTGTATTGGCCGTTCCCGCCTGGAACAATTCCTCCAGATTTGCAGCCCGAATATCTCGCGAACGTGTCGCACGGAAGCGAATATCAGGAATGGGCGCATATGTAACACCGGCTTTCCACGTCGCAACAAACCCCGATGTGGAATAGTCCGTCAAACGTACAGCAGCGTTTACGTCCAGCGAATCTGCCCACTCTTCGCCGCTTGCAAGGGGAACCACGGTCTCTAGGAAGCCTTCTTTCACAGTGTAGCTACCGTTGGTCGGCAAGTAGTTTCCGGCAAACCACAATGTGGATTGCGATATTGCGTCGGATACGCCCCAGACTTTTTCCTTGCGCCATTCTGCTCCCACGGCGACTGAGACAGGGCCTGCCCACGTTGAAAACGGCTCGCCGGTGACGCTGAAAGCAGCCACGTTTTGAACAAACCGCTCGTTTCTCAGCGCGCCGCCAACTTTCATGTTGCTGAGGCTGCCCCCCTGGTTGACGTCAAGTGGCGCGATGCCCAACCATTCAAGCGCCGATGCGGAGTTCACACCTATGCCAAACGGGTTATAGGGCACACAGCCGTTGCCCGGATCAGTAAGCGTTGAGCGGCAAACAGCCGTTCCAGTGTTGGGGTCCCTCACCGAATCTATAGCTTGATTGAAAGCAGCCCGCGACCAAAGGTTCGTGCCTCTCGACGACACACGAGTTCTGCCGTTCTGATAATAAGCGTTCCATGTCCAATTGGTGTTCAACGCATCAAAGTCGCCATCTACGCCGACCACATAGCGATTGGTAAGACGCACGTTGTAAGACCCCAGGCGCGGAAGGTCGGCATGAAAACTGCCCATTCGGAACGACGTAACACCAAGCGCCTGAGCTTGCGCGGCAACTTCGTCGGGAATGAACGCATTGTCGGACTGGATGTTGATGTTACCAACGCTGAATTGAGCACAGCAAATATTGAGCACGGTGGTTTCGCCAAACTGGGCTTGACCATATATTTCGATATTGTCCGTGACGTCATAGCTCAGACGCGCAAATGCGCTCTTGCGGTTGATACGTGGATCAAGCGGAACAAATTGTCTTATCTCGCTAGCACGCCAGTCCCCGCCCCTCATGTAGGGGTCGCTGACTAAATCCCCGTAATTGAAATTGTAGGGCTCACCGCCCTCTCCAAATGCGATGCCGCGTAGCGGTCCAGTCGTAATAATGCCCCCTGGAATAGCCGTGCTCATCCCAACATTCGACAGACGCAAGCGTTCCGGTTCGCCGTTAGTCGGCGTGTAGTTCGGATTGTTCATGATAGTCCAGCCGGTTCTGTTCCACGGCCGATCCCCATGCAAAATCCCACCTCTATGCGCCAGCTCGCCACTAAGCAGGAAATGACCCCGCCCGCCGAAGAGTTCAGTGCCGTAAGCACCGGAGACTTTAAAGTTACGGCCGTCACCGTAATCCGTTACGCCGCCTTCGAGACTTCCTTTGATGCCCACGAAATCTTTGTCGAGAATAAAATTGACGACGCCGGCCACCGCGTCGGAGCCGTAAGCTGCCGATGCCCCGCCAGTAACCACATCCACCCGCTCAATCAAATCTTGAGGGAAATTGTTGACGTCAACCGTTCCGTTAAGCGTAGAGGCCACCGACCGTTGCCCGTCCAGCAGCACCAAGGTTCTATCGTTACCGATGCCTCTCAGATCGAGCGTATTAATACCGCCCGCACCGCTGCTGATACTCGTCTGGGATGCGCGAGGAATTGTACTTCCAGCCACCGACGGCAATTCGTTGACAAAGTCGGCGATGTTTTCGGGAACGGCGGCTTCGAGTTCTTCAACGCCCATAACGGTTAGCGGGGTTGGCGCCTCGAAGCCGTCGCGAAGAACGCGCGTACCGGTTACGATAATCTCTTCGACTTGGGCTCCTTGTGAACTCTGCGCAGTTTGTTGCTGCGCTGCAGCATTCCCCGCCAACATAATCGCGATCGGCGCTATTCCGTATCGCAAAGTAACCGCGAAAGAGCTCTTCAATTTTAATGATAACACTTGATATCCCCCCAAAATATTTCTGCCTCCCAGCCTGCAGACTGAGAGCGCCTACACAGACGTAGATGTATGGGGCGCCGGGTTCCGGTACTCGATCTGAGAATTAATTTGTTAAGTCTAGACTAGGAAACCTAAAGGCTGGTTTCCCTTTGAGTTTGAGCGACGCCCTAGTGATTCCATCCCAACAGAAACAGGAGGCAATCCACGTGCGCAAAAGCGCCACAGAACGGCATCAGCCGCGCTAATGGTCAATTCCGCAAGAAGCTTTCTAACAAATAAGAAATTATCGCTTGATGGTAACTTCGCGAGATCCAGCCTCTACCTTAAGGCCAAAACTGGACCCAACCGCGTTGGCGAAATCTTCCGGGTTGTGCACCGAGAACATGCCTGTAACCAACAGTGCGGCCACGGACGGATCATCAATTACAATTCGCACATCACTATAACGTCCGAACTCGGATGCTGCGTCTCTTAAACTTGTATTATCGAGCGAAATCATACCTTCTCGCCATATCAGAGCTTGATCAATCTCATCCGCAGCTATCGCCTCTCCGTTCAGCGATATCTCTCCGCTTGCGTCAATACCCGAAACTACTTTTGTATTCTCGGGCACACGAATTGATTGTTTCTGACCCGCCGCCGAACATGAAACGTCCACCACTCCATGGCGAACTAGAACATGGGACAACATTCTATCCACAGCGCGAACCAGAGAACTCGTTCCTATAGCGTGCACTTCTGTAGCATCTGCCATCACAATAAAGGGACGATTCGCATCCTTTGCGACGTCAAAAAAGACCTCACCCTCTACAAGGCGAATATTTCGGCGGTCTTGCGAATAATTCACTTCTACGCTTGAAGCCGTGTTTAACGTGACAACAGAACCATCCGACAAAACAATTGTGCGCAGTTCTCCCACTTTAGTCTCATATCTCACGGTTCTAAAGTTGAACCCTAGACCAAGCGCAATCGCTATTGAGGCGGCGGCAGCGCCGCCTAGAAAAGCTCGCCGGCGAGAGCTTTGACTCGAAAATAGCTGAGACTTACGCACAAAAGATTCAGGGTTGAAATCCGGGCCCAAAGCGGCAGCTCGGTCGTAGTGCAGAAAAATAGCGCGCGCGCGATAATAAGCACCGCGATGCCGCGCATCAGCAGCCATCCAGGCGTCAAAAGACTGTATTGCGTCGTCCGAAAGGGCGCCACTATCCTGACGCACCACCCATTGCGCAGCTTCTTGGTCGATTTTTTTACTCTGTTTGCCGCGCGTCATCGTCTTACTTGGTCTCCACAGTATTATTTCTTTGGCTTGCCAATGGTCTGAAAAGTCTTCGTTTTCTCGTCTTTGGACGCATATCGAAAGATCTGGCCAAAGATTGACTGGCCTCTATTTGGTCTAGATGCACGGGATGGCTCTTTTCCGGCATAAGAAAACCGGTCCATCAACAATCGTAACGCCTTTGTCATGTGTTTTTCGACGGTATGCTCGGAAATTCCCAGTCGCTGAGAAATGTCGCGTTGCGACAAGCCGTCCACTCGACGGAGGACAAATACCTCGCGGCACCTGGTAGGTAAAGCCGCAATCATCTCGGCCACATTAAGCAATTCCTCACGGTCGGAGGCTTGCCGTTCGGGGGACGGGACATCCATCACAACGCCCATAGCATCCAGATCTGGATGAGTGCTGATGGATACAATACGACCGCGGCGCAAGTGACCAAGAATTATCGATTGTGCAACTTCAAATGCATAGGCTTTGGGGTTTCTAATACCTTCTACGGACTCCCGATCGGCCAAAATGGCATAAGTTTCCTGCACAACATCGTCCACATCCAGGCCGCCCCTTGGTTTGCGATGCAGCCATGCACGGAGCGCACCTTCATGAGGTAGAATATGCTTGGAGAGCCAAGCCGCTCTATTTTCTCTATCGTGGCCCATGCACTATATGACACTAAAATACGAGACTGCGGCAAGCGCCGCCCTTTCAGAGACTTCTGGGGCTCTAGACTAAGCTCCATACGCACAGGCAATTGCCTTCAAATCAGATTGTGATCTCTACATCTCAAACCTGACGCCTGCACGAAACGTTCGTCCGACCGTATCATAGAGGAATGGATTTGCGCCGTTTTGCAAAAAGCTGAGCGAATTTTCACCAGCCACCACCGCTGGAGAGCGATTCAAAGCATTGTCGACTTTAAAAAACAGTTCCGCTTTACGGGCGCTATCGAAGCCGAGCAAGTGATATCTGAAAGTTAGATCAGCATAAAACGCTCCTGCGACTTGGTTATTATCTATGGTCCTCGCTGCCGTAGACGAAGGCGGACAATTCGTGGCGCACTGAATGTACGACGTATCCAACACTCCGCCGCTTAATCCTCTACCAACTAGAGTAAGAGAGACTGGATCTCTCACATATGAAACGGCCCCCACATACCGCCATTTCGCAATAGAACCCGAATTATCACCGGCCGTTTCCGTTACAGTTACTCCGTCATCAATTGTTCGGGTTATAGTATGGTTGGCCAAAACTCTGAACAACAAGTCCCCCTTCCAGTTGCGCGCGATATCCGAGAGGTTAAGCTGATAACTTGCCTCTAGATCAAAACCTCGCGCACGCTCCTTGAGCAGATTAAGCGGTTTAACAGTTACTGAACTAATTGATCCTGTCTGATCTCTTTCGATCGCCCCACACAAGGTCAAATCACCCGCGAAACAACGATCAACAATCGGCTGTTGATTAATCACAGCAATCGCATCTTTGATTTCAATATCATAGTAGTCGACAGATAAAGCGAGTTCCCTTGCCCACGATGGTTGATAAACCACGCCGACACCTAATGTGTCCGACTTTTCCGGCTTTAGAGCCGTATTCCCAATCAAAGGACGTAAGATAACAACCGTTTCGTTGTTGCGCGCAGGATCGACGACACTCTGCGTATTAACCTGACCTGCTAAGAACAGTTCGTTTAAATTTGGAGCCCTAATGTCTCGGGACCGAGTTGCACGAAATTTTACTTCTGAACTTGGCGCGTACACCGCACCTACTTTCCACGTTGCAACAGTGCCTGCAGCACTATAGCCCGTAAGCCGAACAGCGCTGCTTAAGTCCAACGCGCCTAAAGGATCTGCATCGTTAGCAATAGGGATGACTGTTTCGAGGAAGCCTTCCGTGACATCGTACGACCCATTTGTTGCCTTAAAATTCGCAGCAAAAAACCCGTTAGCCTCAGCAATAGGATTAGCGACAGATGTCACGCCTTCACGGCGGTATTCAGCTCCTAAGACCACAGAAACTGGACCTGCCCAGGTCCCAAAGGGCTCGCCGCGAACGGAACCTGCGACGACATCTTGCGTCAGCCTCTGATTGAGGCGAGAGACACCCATCACGTAGTCAATAGCCTCTCGTGAGACCACACCAGTACCAATGACATTATAGGGAACACAGTCGCGCTCAGAGTTTGTCAGTGCTACGCGACATACAATGTCGCCGCTAGACCCGACAACAGAATCGATCGCATTGTGGTAATTGTCTCTGATGTAGGCAAAGACCTTATTGTGTACTTTTGCGATTCCTTTCTGGGCATAAGCATCCCAGTTCCAGTGAGTATCAAACGTATTAAATGAGCCGCTACCGCCGAATGTATATCTCGTGACGCTACGACGTGACCTGGTGGTGATGTTGTCTAAGTCTTGGTTTGTGCTTCCTCCCTCAAAGGACGAAAGATTCAAGTCTTCCATGAGCCCCCTTACCTCGGCAGGTAAGAAGGCATTGTCCCGTTGTATTGTGATATCTCCTAAATTGAAGTGCTTCGCTGTCGTAGTTTCAGTTGTGGAAAACGCATAGCCATACTCTGCAAATACTTTGAAACTATCTGCAATATCAAAATCAGATCTCGCGAAGACGCTCTGGCGCACCACGCGAGCGTCAAGGTCAGTTGCCATGGTAATATCGTTAGGCTCCCCACCAACCATAAGGGGATCGGAAACAATGGCTCCGTACTGAAACTGACGTACAACGCCACCATGCCCAAACACAGTGCCTCTTAAAGGACCTGATGTAATGAGAAGGCCGGGCGCGGCGGTACTTATATTGACATTGGGCCGAACAATGAACTGTGGCTGCCCGTTACCGGGAGCGTAACCAGGATTATTCAGACTCTTCCATCCGCGATACCAGGGCCGCGGATTCCCGCTTATTCCGTCAACATGGCTATGCTCGCCGCTTAGCAAAACCTGTCCGCGACCGCTCGCAAAATCTGTACCTCCGGTTAGAGAAATTTTGTATTGCTGATCATCGCCATAGGTGGTCACACCGCCTAGCGCCTCCCCCTTCACTCCTTTGAAATCTTTATCGAGCACAAAATTGGCAACACCGGCGACCGCATCAGACCCATAAACAGCCGAAGCTCCACCGGTCACAATGTCCACGCGCTCAACGAGAGCATTCGGAAGTTGATTAATATCTACAACTCCGCTCAACGTCTGAGGCACAACCCGCCGACCATTCAGCAACACTAATGTTCGGTTGGCGCCCAGCCCCCTGAGGTTCAACGCATTCGTTCCAGCCTGACCTCCACTGGCGCCCAGGTTGCCGGTGCGCGGGGTAGAACTGCCCGCAAGCGGTGGCATAATATTTACAACATCAGCCGTATTTATGGGCGCTGCATTGTCTATTGTTTCCAGGGACAGCACTGTCGTCGGCGTTGGGGCCTCATAGCCATTTCGAACAATTCGAGTGCCGCTAACGATGATACTTCCGATTAATCTCTCGTTTTGAATACGCCCGGCTTTATCGACTGAACTCTGCTGCGAACGGCCACGAAACAAAGCTTCGGGAGTGTCCGAGTAGATTTCGGTTTGCGCACTCTCGAGCACTTGCGGTCGAAGTAATATGACCTTGCCGTCAAATGACGCAATCTCAAGCCCCGAACCTGTCAGTAACTTTTCGAGCGCCGCCAGCACCTCCATCTCTTCTTTAATTTCCGGGGCCTTTATCCCTTCCAACCTTTCTGACGGGACTACGATTTGCACCCCCGCCTGTTTCGCAAACTTCAGTAAAACTTCCGTAGCGTCTCCAGCTTCAAGGTCGAATTGTAACTCCTGGGATTTTACAGGTGGAGCATTGCTTAAACTGAGTACAAGAACGCCAAGGCATAGCCCGGCCTTCAAGGCCACGTTACGTGATAAATCGCTAGAAAATGATAGCCGCTTGAATCTCAAAGCGCGCGCCCCCTCGCACCACCCTACCCTTATGATGGCTTCGGACCACACCTAGTTACAAGATAGAATGTTCCAAACGCCTGCAACACAAGGCATTTCTATTGGTGGAGAACACCCTCAAAACGGTTCACTGTTCTTGCATGCGATGTCTTGATGGCATGATGGCATGAGGTTGGACTTACTTGCAATTTGGGGTGAATTTAAAGAGTGGTCTTCAGGCACGCGCTCGTGGTTCACTTTGTGCAGCGACACTTTCCACAATTCACCCATACTGACATTCCGACAAAATGACAAACCGGCGGATTCAAAAACTGTTCGATGACGCAAAGCGTCTGCATCAAAAGGGGAGCTTATCCGCAGCCGGAAAGCTTTATCAAAAAATTCTCCAGCTAGCACCGAAGCATTCGGACAGCCTACACATGCTCGGCATTCTGGCCTACCAAACGGACCGTTTTGAGATTGCAGCGGGACTTTTCAGGCAAGCTATTACCCATAATAAAGGTGAACCCTCGTACTTCAATAATCTCGGAAATGCGCTGCAGGCGCTCGGAAGACCAAATGAGGCCGAACCCTGCTATAAATTTGCCTTGGAATTGGACCCAGACAATGCGGATATCTACAACAATCTAGGCAGCGCCATTCTGGCTCAAGGCAGAGCCAAAGACGCTGTCGATCACTATAATCGCGCTCTCGCACTACGCCCTGACTTTGCGCAGGCACATTTTAATATGGCCGGTGCGCTCTTGAAGTTAGAAAAGCCGAAAGACGCACTTACTCATTTCGAGCGCACGACAGTCCTCGACCCCGGACATGCCGAAGCACACAGAAACACAGGATACATTCATCAGCATCTCAGGAATATCGAGGCAGCCACAGCGTGTTACCTCCGCGCCATCGCTCTCGATCCAAACGATGCCGAAACACACTTTTTCTTAGGAAGCGCACATCAAGATCAAGAGCGCTTTTCCGAAGCGGAGCAAGCTTACAGGCTTGCGCTTTCAATTAATCCGAACCACGCGAAAGCCAACAATAATTTAGGCTACATTCTTCAACTACGCGGCGAGTTGGAAAAGGCGATTTTTCAATTTAATCAAGCGCTTAAAATCACTCCCGACTATCCAGACGCGATTAACAATCTCGGGTATGCCCTACAGCAACAAGGAAATCTCGAAGAAGCTCTGTCGCTTTATGAGCGGACCTTAGCGCTCGACCCGAATTATGCCGAAGCACATAACAACATCGGGAATATCTATAAGGAGCAGGGAAATTTTGATGCCGCAGCAAGCGCATATGATCGCGCGCTGCAATTAAAGCCCGAACTCGCGATTGCGCACTTTAACCGCGCTGACATCAAGACTTTTGAACCGGACGATGATGAGGTGGCCGCACTCGAATCCCTTGGCGCAAATACGAAAAATATGTCGCCTCAAGCGGCTCGATACACCTATTTCGCGCTCGCGAAGGCTCTAGACGACATTGGAGACTACCCAAAAGCGTTTGAAGCGCTACTTAAAGGAAACGCTCTTGCGCGAGCAGCTTTTGCCTACGACGAAGATGCAATGACTAACTACACCCAGCGTCTTATCAGCGCCTTTGAGCACAAGCTTTTTGAACGCGAGCAAACTACAGGCACTACCGCACAAGCTCCGATATTTATCGTCGGGATGCCCCGGTCGGGAACGACACTCATTGAACAAATACTGTCCAGTCACCCACATGTTCAAGCGTTAGGCGAAATGCTCCATATGGACGAAACTATAAATGCGGCCTTCAGGACAAAACAAACTCCACCTTCTTATCCAGACATACTTGCTACACTTAAGACCAAGGACCTTGCGGAAGTAGGGCGCGATTATCTATCCCGCATCCCAGAAATCGCGAGCGGAAAAACGCGATTCACCGATAAACTGCCCGCCAACTTTTTCAATGTAGGCCTTATATATCTGACACTACCAAATGCGCGGATTATTCACGTGGACCGTGACCCTCTAGATACATGCGTTTCTTGTTTCTCGAAGCTGTTCAGAAGAGGTCAGGAATTCACTTACGAATTGGGAGAACTCGGGCGCTACTATCGGCGCTACTTCGAACTGATGGCCCATTGGAGAGCTGTTTTGCCTGAAAACTCACTGTTGGATGTGAGATATGAGAATTTAGTCGAAGACGTTGAAAGTCAAAGCCGCCGTCTTATCGAATATTGCGGCCTTGAATGGGATGATAGGTGCCTTAGGTTTTACGAAACAAAACGTACCGTCGACACCGCAAGCGCCGTTCAGGTGCGAAAGCCAGCCTACCGCGGTTCAATCGGACGATGGCGTAAATATGCGCCGTACATTGCACCCTTGAGAGATGAATTAGACGGAATTTTATCCGACTAAAAATAGCGCTTTATATTGTAGACTACCTGCACGAAGATTGGATGGCAGATCGGAAAACAAGACACTCATGCGTATGGCAGCCACACTCCTTGTCCGGCTTATATTTTTTTCATGTCTATCTGCGGGTAGCGCGCTAGCTCAAGCTATACCCGACACAAAAGCAAACGTCAGTGTATCTAATCCTGCATTCCCTCGAGATTCAGGGCCGACAGTCGCCGTTGATGCGGGGCACTATAACTATCATACATCTCATGGTCGCTTTGCCCCCTTTGCTGCCTTACTCCGCAATGACGGGTTTCAGGTATCAGACAAAGTCGGTCATTTTGACTCTGACTATTTCTCCGATATCGACGTTATGGTTATCGTTAACGCCCTAAATTCAATTAACAATGATCACTGGGCGCAACCCGTTTCATCAGCGTTTAGTGAGACGGAGATAGAAGCGATAAAAAATTGGGTGGAAGATGGCGGATCTCTGCTATTGATCGCTGATCATTTTCCATTTGCAGGGGGCGCCGCCGAATTAGCGGCAGCCTTTGGATTTGATTATGTCGATGGATTTGTGTTTCACGCGCCACTGATAGGCAGCAGCGACATCTTCACGAAAGACAGCGGCACCCTACAAGATCACTTAATTACCCGTGGGCGAATCAAAACAGAATCCGTATCAAAAATCGCAACATTTACTGGCTCCGCTTTTATCGCACCGCCTAATGCTGACGCTCTTATCGTATTGCCTCAGGACTATGTCGTCCTGCTTCCAGAGATTGCCTGGGAGTTTGATGAAAATACCCTCCGATATTCTGCGGAGGGGTATCTTCAGGGCGCCGCAATGAAAGTGGGCCGTGGCCGCATCGCAGTATTCAGCGAGGCCGGAATGTTTACAGCACAAGTAGATACGGCCGATCCAAGCTTAAAGACGGGATTCAACGCTCCGGAAGCTGCTGAAAACAAAACACTGATACTGAATGTAGTGCGATGGCTGTCTGGATACTTAGAGTGATCCCTGCATTAGCTGCAAATGGCTCGTGCGTCACAAATACAAGCTAAGGTCAATTATCGCACTACGAGACTAAATTGAAATGATTCACGCAGCACAACGTGAACTATGAATTCGCACCCATTATTCGCAAATCTGGGGATTCATTGTTAGGATGATTGGGTTCGAATTAAGCTCGAGGATCAAGCCACGTGCCGCGCAGGAAACGTCCCACCCTTGACGATTTCAAGCCCGAAGGCATTCTCCAAAATAGCCTAAATCAGCGCAGATACTCTCGTAGAGATATAGATGTGATCGTGGAGCCTTGTGACCCCGGACGTCTCGAGGAAGACATATATGTTGAGTTGCCTGATTGGTGGTCAGACGAATTACCTTCTCACAGGTTACTCACCATACGAAAAGCGCTTGAAGAAAGACTAGAGATCGCTGCCGCGCTGCTCGTCCGCGACCAAATGTGGGACAGTCGTCCGCGACCCTCGGATGTAAAGGATCGTTTGCAGGAAATTCAGCGCTCAGCAGCAACATTACTAAAATCTCTTGGACTTGGCGTAAAACACCTAAGTAGTCCCGAATTGATTCCTTATTCCATCCGTTCTCGATTGCGAGTCCAAGCTGGCCTGCCATCTGAACGTGGCAAAGAGCGCGTCGAAAATGTCGTTGAATCTATAAAGGTGCTCCACAAATGGACTGAGCGAGAATTATGGACACTAAGGATGCAACCCTCGACTCCACTTAAATACGCTGGCGACAAGGCGTTCAATGCCTTGTCTTACCCCCTACCACTCCTCAAACCCCGTCAGTCCCAAATATCCGCTTGGTATCCCCTCCCTAAGGATAGTGTCTCTTCTTAAACAGCCCACTTCATGTGGCAGGCTGTCGCGCGGCAACTACACCCGAAACACGAGAATATAGAGTTTACACAACTCTTCTTGACCCCCGCCGATTTTCGCGGAACAGTTGCAGAATATAGGTAGGGCATACAGGGGCACAGCAATGCTGCGATATTGAGGGGTAAGCGCAGATGGACGTTGTAGCTAACAGCGATTTAGTTTTTGCAGACTCATTCGAAATTGAACACGACATTCAGCAATTAGTCCAAGACCTGCCCTTTGCAGGCGTCATTGGATACGACGGCAAAAAAATTTGCTTCGTTAACCAAGAATGTTTGAAGATTTTCGGCAAAACTGCAGGTGAGCTTATCGGCCAAGATTTATTGAGCGCCGGTCTCATCGCGGATTCCAGTATAGAAGATGTAAAATCTAGAATTGGTACTGCAACCGAAGGCGTATACGAGCTTCGTTGCAAGCGATCAGATGGCTCAATCTTTCCTGCAGAAGTCTACGCAAAAGAGCTCGGCGGCAGCCGCTACAGATTGCGTTTAGCCGCAATTCGCGACCTATCTCCGCTGCATCAAGCGCGTGGTCAAAAGGAAGCGACCGAAGAAAAATATAAGAGGCTGTTATTCAATCTTGTGCATGTGTTGTCACATACGCTGGAAAAACGAGATCCCTATACATCAGGTCATCAAAATAGGGTCGCTCAGCTGAGCAAAGCCATCTCGACTCAAATGGGAATGTCGGACTCCGAGATTGAAGGAATTGTCTTATCCGCGCAATTACATGATCTAGGGAAGATTTCGATTCCTGCGGAAACGTTGACGAAAATCGGCAAGCTCAGCTCATTAGAATTTTCGGTGCTCCAGATACACACAATGCAGGGATAT
Organism: Alphaproteobacteria bacterium; assembly: GCA_030432435.1. GTDB lineage: Bacteria > Pseudomonadota > Alphaproteobacteria > Rhodospirillales > Rhodospirillaceae > UBA11612. The sequence continues at coordinate 3,520 of JAUIGX010000027.1, read as the reverse complement.
GAAATCCTGCAAGGGGTCGATCTCCCTTGGCCTGTTGCTCAGGTATGCAGAAGTCACCACGAACGGCTCGACGGTTCTGGATACCCTGACGGGCTTTCCGGGGATAGCATCGGTATCGAGTCTAGAATTGTAGGTGTCGCGGATGTATTGGAAGCGATGTGTAATCCGAGGCCATACCGCAAAGCGCTAGGATTGAATGTAGCTCTTGCCGAAGTTCGAAAAGGGAGAGGAATTCACTTCGATAAGGAAGTGGTCGATGCAGCAACATCGGTGTTGCTCGAACACGGCTTTAACTTACAGCTATAACAGATCATCCTGCCTACGGCTTCTCTCAGGCCATATGTACGACGAAGATGATTTTCCTTACGACAGGCGCCGGCATGGAGTCGGTCAAGGCGATGTCGCTGTTTTGTCGAAACGGCAAGGATACAGGTTTGTTGACTGGGTCCATGGAAGCTATTTGCTTGAAGCCCTCGAAAAATACGGGGAGATAGATCATCTCACGCGGCGCTTTGGTAAACCGCGTGCAAGCCTTAGCGGCGGACTGGCGAAATCTGGAAAAGGCAAAGCCCGCTAACTCATTGAGTTAACGGGCTTTTTTGGTTGCGGGGACCCGCAACCCCCGACAGTACAGATTGCCTAGCATCAAAATTTGAGCCCGACCTGAGCCACCAAGATAACCTCAAAATCTTGTCAGGTAACGAGGCAAAATACTTCATCATCCAATCTCTTTTATTTAATTCAACTCGCACGTCATGTCATCAATATCAGCGGTCAATTCGCTTTATATATAATATTTACAATTAGTAGCATCCCCACCAATATCATTCATAAGATCGGGGCCCTGGGGCACCCGGGTTGGGGGTCCCGCGTTGGAACCCCAGGGCCTACCGGGCAGTGCCTCACTTCAAGGAACTGCCTATTATTGTATCAACCTATCAATTGTTCCAGTTCACACTTCAATCAGCAGCCGGCGTGTGAGCGGCGGTGCGCTGGTTGGCGCAATTGTGTGTCATATTATTTTTCACCTGACCTCGACTCTGGAAACTCCATCTCGCCACACTTCACATTTTGGGGCTGGTCACTGCTTTCGAATTCCAGAGTCGAGTGCGCAATCCTGAAATCGCGTTTCAATAGCTCTTTGAGGGCTGATTTAATGCGGGATTGCTCCGACACCACGGGATTGGAAACGACTACGTGAGCCTCCAGTGATCGTCTATGCTCGTCCATTTCCCAAATGTGCACGTGGTAAACGTCAACAACACCTGCGACTTCTTTCATAGCGACAAGAATATCCGTTCGCCTAATGTCGGGCGGCGCAGCTTGCATAAGAATATTAATGACGCGGGGTAGCGAGCTGAAACCTTGATAAAGTACATATCCGGCGATTAGCACTGTGACGATCGCATCGGCGATGTAAAGATCATAAAGAATAATGAGTGTCCCTGCGATAATGACGCCTACGGAGGCGAGCGCATCCGAGACATTGTGCAAGAACGCCGCTCGGATGTTGAGGCTTCTCTTCGATAAGGAATAGGTCAGCACCGCAGTGCCGATATCGATCAGAAGGGCGATCCCGGCCACAATCACCACAATCCATCCGACGATTTCTTGTGGCTGGAAATACCGCATCACCGCCTCATAGACGAGATACAGGCCGATGATAATTAGCGTTGTTAAATTGATAAGCGCGCCGATGACTTCCGCACGGCGATAACCGAATGTCTTCTTGTCGTCTGGCGGGCGCCGTGCAATGCGCTGCGCGATAAGAGCCAATGCCAATGAGCCAGCATCACTCAGATTGTGAAGCGCGTCCGCGACAAGCGAAAGACTGCCGGAGACAATACCGCCGACGATCTGAGCGAGAGTTAGAAGTAGGTTAATAAACACCGCCCATGATAGTCGGGCATCTCCCGCATTCGATCGACCGTGGTTGTGTCCAACGCCCATCAGCTATTTTTCCTCACCACCAACTGAGTAGCCTTTTCTAATTCGGTTCACTCTAACCCATCCATTTGTCACGTCCTCTCGCGGTTAAAGATGCGGTAGAGCGCCGGAAGCACGAACAGCGTCAATATCGTTGAACTAATGATCCCGCCGATCACAACAGTCGCGAGTGGCCGCTGCACTTCTGCTCCGGCGCTGGTATTGATTGCCATCGGCAAGAAACCGAGGCTCGCCACCATCGCGATCATTAGAACCGCCCTTAATCGTCCATGGGCGCCCTCAACAATCGCATCCTCCAGAGAGTGCCCTTCGTCGCGCAGAAGGCGAATGAACGATACCATCACTACCCCGGTCAGCACGGCAACGCCGGATAGGGCGATAAAGCCGACCCCAGCAGAAATCGACAAGGGAATATCCCGCAGCCACAAAGACAACACGCCACCGGTCAGCGCTAACGGCACACCGCTGAATACCAAAGCCGCGTCCTTTACCGAGCCAAACGCCATGAACAGCAACAGGAAAATCACCAGCAATGTCGCGGGCACGACCACTTGCAAGCGGGCGGTGGCGGATTGAAGCTGCTCGAAAGTTCCGCCGTATTCCACCCAATATCCAGACGGCAGAGTCACGTTTTCAGCAATGGAGGCCTGCGCATCGCTAATGAATGAGCCCAGGTCCCGGCCGCGCACATTGGCGGAAACAACCACGCGACGCTTAGCATTTTCGCGGCTGATTTGGTTCGGCCCCGGGGCAATGTTGAAGTCCACTAGTTCACCCAAAGGCACGTAACCGGGGGAAGAGGTGTAAGCCGCAGGGATAATGCCGCCATGTCCACCGTGGGGTTGCCCATCCGGCAAACGCACTGGAATTCGTTTTAGTGCATCCATGTCTGAGCGGACGTGTTCAGGGAGACGGACGATCAAATCGAACCGCCGGTCGCCCTCAAAAATTTCACCGACTTCGCTTCCGCCAATGGCTGCTTCGATGATCTCCTGAACATCGGCGATATCCAGACCATATCTATCGAGGGCAAAGCGATCCGGAACGAGGGTCAGCACCGGCAATCCTTCCGCGCGTTCGGCGCGCACGTCGGCGGCGCCGGGCACATCCGATAGAACCGCCTCAATCTCTTGTGCGGCACCGACCAGGGCATCAAGATCGTCGCCGAATATCTTAACAGCCACATCGCTGCGCACGCCGGAAATCAGCTCGTTGAAGCGCAGTTCAATCGGTTGGCTGAATTCATAGTTGCTGCCGGGAATGGCCGCGAGAGCCGTCTCCATCTCCTCCACAAGCTCGCTTTTGAGCTTGTCGGGATCAGGCCAGTCGGCACGATCCTTGAGCATGATGTACCCGTCCGAGATGCTGGGCGGCATCGGGTCGGTCGCAACTTCAGCTGTGCCAATACGGGCAAAGACCGTATCCACTTCAGGAAACTCTTTGAGTCTCCGCTCAAGCTGGCCTTGCCATTCGATAGATTGCGTCAGGCTGGTGCCAGGGATGCGAAGTGCTTGTACTGCGACGTCCCCCTCATCAAGGCTTGGGATGAATTCGGTCCCAAGGCGTGTCGCCA
>JAUIGX010000246.1 GCA_030432435.1 Alphaproteobacteria bacterium | reverse complement strand
GGTTTGCGATGGGGCTACTTGGTCGTTGATCGATGAAAACTCTTTCGGCACTTATTTTCTGTACGTTGGGTTTCCTAACTGCTGCCCCGGGCGGTGCGCTAGCGCAGGCATTGACCGCCAACGACGTTGATCAAGTGATCGCTCAGGCGGTAGCGGAGGCAAGTGCGCGGTCTATGGGGAATGCCGTTGTCTCAGTGGTGGACCGGGTCGGCAATGTCCTCGGGGTTTATGCCATGGACCCACAAAATTTGCCGTTGGTTCGCATCGACTCCGGTCGGGGTATTTCCGAAGGTAACGGCCTCGATGGCCTGGAACTTGATATCGCCCCGCTAGCAGCCATTACAAAGGCGATAACAGGCGCCTATCTCTCATCCTCGGGCAATGCTTTCTCGACACGTACCGCCAGCCAAATCGTTCAGGAGAACTTCAATCCCGGCGAAGCGGGCCAGCCGGGAGGGCCATTGTTCGGTGTACAGTTCAGTCAGTTGCCTTGTTCTGATCTCATGCGGTTTGGGGAAGAACTTGGGTCAGGGCCGCGTCGCTCTCCGCTTGGGTTGTCAGCTGACCCCGGAGGAATGCCGCTTTACAAGGATGGCATTGTAGTCGGCGGTGTAGGGGTGTTTGCAGACGGCATTTATGGTCTTGACCGCAATCTTTCGGATTACGATCGGGACGTTGACGAACTGATTGCGGTTGCCGGCCAGCAAGGGTTTGAGCCTCCGCTAGATATAATCGGGCATCGCATTACCGTTGAGGGCAAATTCTTTCGCTATGCCGATATTGATGCGCGCTTTCTTATGGCGAAAGGAGCGCGAGCGACACTTACCGCAGGCAATTACATCGCGGTGCCCGGATATATGCCGGGCGGCGGCGCGCGGGCAGGGCGGACGTATGGTTCGATCTCTTCCGGCATGCGTCCGGACAGCGGCGTTGATGTGCCTGGCGTTGAAGTGTTCGTGCTTGATGATGGTTCGGGTGCGAACCGCTACGCACCGCGCGATAGTCTGGCCCCTTCGTCTACAGCCGGGGGCCTGACCGCTGCCGAGGTACGTACTATTCTTTCGGAAGCTTTGGATGTTGCGCTGAGGGCGCGCGCGCAAATTCGGCGACCTCTGGGGAGCCACGCGCAAGTGAGCGCGTCCATTGTAGATGCCGAAGGCAACATTCTCGCAATTGCCCGCACACCCGATGCACCTATTTTCGGCACGGACGTATCGCTTCAGAAGGCGCGTACAGCAACGTTCACTTCCCGATCAACGGCGGCAGCTGAGTTGCGCGCGGTTCCAGCCATTGAACTCATCCCGGATGTCCTTACCGTTCCGGCACTTGGCACCTATGTCGACGCTGTTCAAGACTTCGTCGGACCAACAGCCTTGGCCGACGGCATCGCCTTTGCTGATCGCTCGGGTGGCAACCTATCGCGGCCCTTTTATCCCGATGGGATCAACGGCCGTCCCAATGGTCCATTCTCGAAACCCTTCGCGGTATGGAGCCCGTTTAACGTTGGCTTGCAACTCGATTTGGTGCTGCCCGATATTGTTGCGCGTCTCGACGGCAGCCCGCCGCCGCCGCAAGGATGCACCGCGCTGCCGCAATCGGCTGCTGCTCCGGGGCCGCTGCCGACCCGCCTTGCCAACGGCATGCAGATATTTCCGGGCAGTGTCCCGATTTTTCGGGGTGAAACATTAGTTGGCGGCCTTGGTGTTTCCGGCGACGGGATTGATCAGGACGACATGATCTCGTTTCTCGGTCTTCACAACGCGGGCGAAAGTCTCGGCACAGGTGTCGGCAACGCGCCGCGAGAGCGGCGGGCGGATACCCTCAAAGTTAAAGGCGTAAATCTGCGTTATGTGAACTGTCCGTTTGCGCCCTTCCTCGATTCAAGGGAGCAGTCCGTATGCGCCGGAAAGTAGCGTTTTTTCCGGCCGCATTGCTTGCGCTGATGGCGGCGATGCCTGCTCCGCACGCGCGGGCAAGTGATAATAGTGAGCCCGAGCAAGCGGCGCAGGAACGTCGCAGGCCGGGTGAAGAGGTGCGGCCGCTTCCCGAAATAGATCCCTCGGCGGTGGCTCCGCCCGCGCGCAATATTCCGCGCGAGACGCTGCCGGTGCCCGACCGCTGGCGTTTGGTGGAGGCCATAGGGGTCAATGAGCGCTGGTGGGATCCTTACAACCAAAACACCTTAAAAGCGGATCGTCCGTTATTCGACGATTGGTTTGTCAATCTTGCCGTAATTTCCGATACGGTATTTGAACTTCGGGGTATTCCTACACCCGTGGGCCCACAGGGCGGCGTATCCGGCGGTGCGGTTGATTTGTTTGGTCAGATCGATCAGAAAATTTTCAATCAAAACCTCATAACGTCCGTATCATTCATCAAAGGTGACACAGCGTACAAACCTCCCGACTGGGAGATTCGCGTTACCCCGGTTTTCAACTACAACCGCGTGATGGTGGACGAGAACAGGGCGCTGCGGATAGATCCGTCCCTGGGTACGAAGCGCACGGACGGCCATATCGCCTTGCAGGAAGCCTTTGTTGACTACCATATTCGCAACGTTTCGGAACGTTATGACTTCGATTCACTGCGCGTTGGTATCCAACCGGTGACGCTCGATTTCAGAGGCTTTCTGTTTCAAGATCAGCAACTTGGCGTGCGGCTGTTCGGCACCCGCGACAACAATATCTGGCAATACAATGTGGGCTGGTTTCAACGTCTGGAGAAAGACACAAATTCCGGTTTAAACGACGCGGGGAAGCGACTTCGTGACGATCATATTTTCTTCGCGAATGTCTACCGGCAGGACTTTCCAGTTCGCGGTTATACGGTTCAGGGCATCGTTGCTCACAACCTAAACCGGGAGGGCAATGATGGTCTGTTCTTCAATAAAAATGGTTTCCTGGAGCGGCCGGCTTCTTTGGCCAACGAGCGTGGGTCTGACTACGACGTCACGTATATTGGCTTCAATGGTGACGGCCATTTCGGACGGCTTAATCTGACACACTCGTTCTATTATGCGTTCGGACGAGTAGAGGCGAACCCGTTCATATCATTTTTCCAAAATGAGAAGGCCACCATCGGTGCGTGGTTTGCGGCATTGGAACCATCTGTAGACTTCGACTGGATACGTCTGCGTGGCCAATTTTTGCTTGCTAGCGGTGATAAGGATCCGTTCGACAATAAAGCGGGCGGGTTCGACTCTATTTTCGAGAATCCCCAATTTGCAGGTGCCGACACCAGTTATTGGATACGCCAGCCGGTTCCGTTGATCGGCGGCGGCGGTGTTGCCCTGTCAGGTCGCAACGGACTTCTGAATTCTCTGCGCTCATCCAAAGAGCAAGGCCAGTCTAATTTCTTCAATCCCGGCACCGTTATTTATGGTGTAGGCGCGGATATGGATGTGCTGCCCGAACTACGTGTGTTTGCTAACGTCAATCATATCGGACTGACGAATAAAGGCGTTGTTGAGGTGCTGAGACAGCAACCGCTGGATAGCAAATCCATAGGCTGGGACGTTTCTCTATCTGCGCTTTACCGTCCGACTTTCATCCAGAACGTCGTGTTCCGGGCTTCGGGCGCGGTTCTCTTTGGCGGCGGTGCGTTTGACTCGCTGTTCGCCACGCAGCGGAAGGGCGATACATTCTACTCTGCTCTGTTTAATCTGATTTTGACCTATTGAGTTTGATGAAAAGTTTCACATTAAAGCGTTTGAGTTTGGTCGCCTTGGCCGTTGTTGCGGCAGGAGTTGCTTATGCGGCGTCCGAGGGTGAGACGCCTCGTCATATTGAGTACCCCGAGTATGCACCGGCCCCGCGCTTTCAAACCTGGGATGAGGCCGATCCTAAGAGTGCGGGCTGCAACAGTTGCCATACTGTGACCGACCGCAAGACGATGCACGCCAGCGAAGCGGTGGTGCTTGGGTGTGTCGATTGTCATGGCGGCGACGCAAATGTGTTCGTGCCGGAAGGCACTAACAAATCCGACGAGCCTTACCAGGCTGCGATGGCACGGGCGCATGTACAGCCGCTGTATCCGGAGACCTGGCATTATCCGCACAGCGCAAACCCCGAACGCAGCTACACTCTTCTTAACAAGGAAAGTCCGGAGTTTGTCCGTTTCGTTAATCCTTCGGATTACCGTGTTGCGCGTGAATCCTGCGGCGCCTGTCATCTATCGATCATCCAAGCAGCTGAGCGCAGTCTTATGGCCAC
>JAUIGX010000026.1 GCA_030432435.1 Alphaproteobacteria bacterium | reverse complement strand
TATTCATGAGTCCTCCGAACCGGATCCTCAGAATAAAGGGCTAGAGCGGCTTGATGCTTATTCCAAGGCGTCGCGCTTAAGCTTCTTTTTATGGAATAATGCGCCCGATGACGATCTTCTAGCGGCCGCCGAAAGTGGCGCTCTGCACACCCGCAAAGGTGTGGAAGAGCAGGTGACCCGCATGTTGGCTTCGCCTCAGTTGGAGGCGGGTGTGCGGGCGTTCTTTACTGATATGCTTGAATTTGAACTCTTCGACACTCTTTCGAAGGATCAGGTTCTCTATCCGAAGTTTAACTTCACACTTGCTGAGGCCGCGAAGGAGCAAACCCTCAGGACAATTGTTGATCACCTGTTGGTCAAGAAGGGCGACTATCGCGATCTTTACACAACCCCCAATACGTTCTTAACGCGCGAATTGGCCGCTGTGTATCAGGTGCCGCTCAGTGGGCTCAGCAGGGATTGGATTCCTTACGAGTATCCCGAGGGTGCCCAACATGCCGGCATTCTTTCGCAAGTAAGCTTTGTGTCTCTTCACTCTCATCCGGCCCGCTCTTCGCCGACTCTGCGCGGGAAGGCTTTGCGTGAAGTGCTGTTGTGCCAGAAAGTGCCGGATCCGCCGGGCGACGTGAATTTCACGGATTTTGAAGATCCCGAGAATGCGAATAGCTTCAAAACGGTTCGCCAGCGCCTTGATGCTCATGCGTCCGAGCCGATGTGTGTGGGATGTCACAAGATCACCGATCCCATGGGTTTCGCGCTGGAGAACTTTGATACCATCGGCGGATTCCGGACAGCAGAAAACGGCGAAACCATCGATACTAGTGGATCGCTTGACGGCATCGCGTTTGAGGATGCCCTTGGTCTCGGCAAAGCCATGCATGACAACCCGGCTACTGCGTCGTGCATGACGGACCGTGTCTACAACTATGGCGTGGGACGTGCTGCCACGAAGGCAGAGGCGGATTGGTTGAAGAACGTCGTCCTTAAGGATTTCGCCGCCAGTGGCTATCAGTTCCCGCAGTTGTTGAAGCGTATTGCGACAAGCGATCCGTTTTTCCGTGTCAATCAGCCCGAGACCAGTGAGACAGCGCAGGAAGCGTTGGCCTCGGCTGCAACCAACGTCCAATAGGAGGGTGTAAAATGAGTGCAGTAAATAGAATGGCATCTCGCCGCCGGGTTCTCCGCGGTATGATGAGTGGTTCGGCGGTCACCGTTGCGCTTCCGTTCCTTGATGGCTTTTTAAATTCATCCGGCACGGCCTTGGCCGCGACAGGCCAAGAGCTCCCGGTAGTTTTCGGCAACTGGTACTGGGGCTGCGGTCTCACGCCGGGCCGCTGGGAACCTGCCATGACCGGTAAATTCACCGGTCCGTTGCCGCCGGAAATCGCGGCCCTAGAACCCTTCCGGGACAAATTGAACGTTTATTCCGGCATGAAAGTGTACTTGGACGGCAAGCCGCCCCGCCCGCACACCAGCGGTCGCCAAGCTTGCCAAGGTGGCCACGTGCCGGGCGGCGAGGGAGACAGCGAGCACGCGAGTGTTGACTCCCTGATTTCTGAGGTCGTGGGCAAACGCACACGCTTCCGCTCGTTGGAAGCCGCCGCGACTGGAAATCCCAGAGATAGCGTCAGCCGCCGCAGCGCGACGGTGATGAATCCCTCTGAAGGTGATCCGGCAGCGCTTTATGCGCGTGTGTTTGGACCCGAATTCGTGGACCCGAACGCCGCCGACTTTAAACCCGATCCGGCCATTATGGCGGAACGTAGCGCCCTTTCGGCAGTAACTGACGAGCGCAAGGCCTTGATGAGGGAACTGGGGGCAAGTGACCGCGCCCGCCTCGACGAGTACTTTACGTCCCTGCGCGAGTTGGAAGGCCGTCTTGATATAGAACTCAGCAAGCCGGCTCCGCTGGAGTCTTGCTCTGTTCCTGGTGAAGTGGCTAGCCACGACATCAACACCAAAGGGTACTCGGGCGTTGAAATCGACTCTGTGGTCGAGCGGAACAAGTTGTTCTCCAAGATCATGGCGCACGCTGTGGCCTGTGACCAAACGCGGGTTTTCAACGTGTCCTTCAGCGATTCTCAGTCGAGCCTCAGAAAGGCTGGTGACACGACGACTCACCATATTCTGACCCACGAAGAAGCCATGGATGAAGAACTCGGATATCAGCCACGGGCAACGTGGTTCTTTACGCCGATCATGGAAGGGTTCGCTTATATGGCGCAGGAACTGGCCAACATCCGCGAGGGTGACGGCACGCTTCTCGACCGTTCGTTGGTATTGGGCAGCAGCGAGTCTGGCCTTGCGAAGATACACGGTGTCGAGAACCTTCCGTTGCTTACTCTTGGTAGCGCCGGCGGACGTATTCGCACCGGAATGCACCTTCAGCCGAAGGGTGATGCGGTGACTCGTGTCGGTCTTACGCTGCAGCAGGTCATGGGCGTGTCCACAAGTTCGTGGGGCACAGGATCCATGAAGACTTCGAAGGCCTTCACCGAGATCATGGTCTAGGTTTGAAATAATAGATCGGGTGCTGCGGACTGCGTTTGTTTAAGACGAATGTCCGCAGCGCCCGTAAATTTTCTAAGCTATTTCGGGAAATGAGTGCGGGCCGCTCTATTTGAGCGCGGTCCAATTTAAATCGGGAGAGAGACAATGCGGGTTTCAGCCTCGCTGGCATTCGCCGCCATCGGCGCGGTGATGTTGAACGGAAGCATCTTAGGGCAGCCAGCCGCTGCTGCGGGATTGGCGCCGTTGGCTGCGCCGATGGGTGTGACTTATTCTACGGTCGAACCGCAGATTCCGGCAGGCATCGATGCGTCTCAGATCGCGTTGGCGCGTTCGATGGGATACATCAGAAACGTCGATGTTTTTGCCGACGTCAACGGCATGACCTTATACACCTACAATCCGGCCCCGAAGCTGTCCGTTGACTCCACTATTGGTGCGTTGGTCGACAATGAAGACTCCAAAGCCGTTTTGGAAAAGCATTTTCCGGGCATCTCAAGTAATCCCGCTTTGGGTCAAGCACGCGGCTTAAGCCTTAAAGCTGTGAAGCAGTTTTTGCCGGGCCTGACGGATGAAAAATTAGCGGGCATCGACAAGGAACTTGGTGCAATTGAAGTGCCGCTCGACCCTGCCAACGCTATGTGTGTCGGCGAATGCGCGACCGAATGGCCGCCGTTTCTCGCCGCGGCAGATGCTCAGCCGACAGGTCTTTGGTCAGTAGTGGCAAGACCGGATGGGTCGCATCAGTGGGCGCTCGACGGCAAACCGGTTCACTCCTATTCAAAGGATGACAAGCCGGGCGTAGCCAAAGGCAACAAAGCGGAAGGCAAATGGGAGCAAGCGGAACGAGTTGATAGCCTCAACATGCTGCTGCCCGTTGGCGTGAGCATCAACGAGACGTTGAAGTATGATGGCAAGGTTTTGGTCAATGCCGAGGGCAGGACGCTCTACACATTCGATCAAGATAAGCCGGGCGTATCTGTCTGTGTTGGTCAATGTGCGAGCATGTGGCCCCCGTTGGAAGCGCCGCGTCTCGCGGTTTCCGTAGGCGACTTTTCGGTGATTGATCGCACTGACGGGTTGAAGCAGTGGGCCTATAACGGTCAGCCGTTGTATACATTCGTCGGTGACGAAGAAAAGGGCACCGCTAACGGTGACGGTGTTGCGCAGGTGTGGCATCAGGCTGAACTCGTGCGCTACTACTTCCCGGACGTGGTAAAAATTCTTCAGCATCCGAAGCATGGGCCAATGTTGGCTACGCTGGACGGCCATACATTGTATGCGCGTGATAAGCATCGTTTCACCCTGGCGGGCGGCAGTCACGATGACCGCAGTGCGCTGCGGGGCAAGCCGTCGAACGGCGCTGAACTTGGCACGGCCTCCTGCGTTGGAGACTGCCTTGAAGAGTTTATCCCGCTAGCGGCTGCCGCAGATGCACAGCCTTGGGGAGACTGGACCGTGGTGACGCGCGACGACGGGATGAAGCAATGGGCTTACCGAGGTTTTGCGCTTTATCAATACAAGGAAGACCAGGCGCCGGGTGATGCCATTGCTCATGACATCTATGAACTGACGGACGGCCGGACCGGCCTATACTGGCGGGTCGCGCTACCCTAAGCGCGAGAGCCGCACTCAATCAAACCGCGCCGTCTGAAAAGTCGGCGCGGTTTTTTTGTGTCTAGGGCTGATGAGATGTGGGGATGTCCGCGCGCCCAAACACCAGGGCGGCAATGGCGACAATCGCGCCCATGGCAATCAGAACGCCTGCGTAATCGGCAGCATTCTGAATTGGCCCAAGCAATGCTGCGCCGGCAGATGTGCCGAGATTTACAAAAGCCATATAAATTGCGAACTGCGTTGCGGCCACATCTCGCCGGCACATTCGCATCGCCGCGGCATAAATCGCAACCGACATGAGCACGAATAAGATTTTGAATCCGACCATATAGCTCAGCACAAAGTTGCGGGCCTCCCCAAGGCTAGCGAAGGCCGTCATTACCCAATGTAAGGCCGCAGTCAGTAGTAAGGTTGCGACAAGTGTGCGCACCAGTCCAAACCGTGCGGCAATCAAACCTGCACCAATCATTGCAAACGCCGCGCCCAAAATGCCAATGGTCGCAGCGGCGCTTGTGTAGTCCGTATCCGTCCATCCCAGCTCCTGGACGGTCATGACCGGTAACGCCGCGGTGTAGAGGCCATACCCCATGAGGGCAATGAAGATTGCGACTGTGAAGATCAGGCTGGAGGGTGTCCAAACAGCCTTGAACAACCCAGAGAATATCGCCCGCCAGTTGTGGAGTTGTAACCCCAGAGCCGCCGCTGAGGCGGTGCCAGCGCTCCACGGTAACAGGCGTTCACCAGGTCGCTCGCAGGTTAGAAGCGGGACCAGCATAATCAGTGCGATAGCTCCGGCGATGGCAAGAGCGCCCGCGGTTAGGCCATAGGCGCTGATGAGCACACCTGACAGGGCGGTCGACAACGCGATCCCTAGCGTTTTACCGCCCCACATCAAGCCGTTGGCGCGTGCCTGTTCGTCCACAGGGATGATGTCGATGGCCATGCCGTCCACCGCGACGTCCTGAAAAGCGCCGAAGAAGTTCACTATGAAGCCTATGGCGGTGAGAAGGCCTATTTGTGCGGTAGCATTCTCAATGGCGGTGAGCGAGAGGAGGCTGATGATCATGCCGAGCTGGGCTGTGATCACCCAAGGCCGACGACGGCCCATTGGCAGAAAACTGAAGCGGTCCATAACCGGCCCATTGATCAGTTTGAAACTCCACGGAAGAAGGATGATACCGATAAAAGCGCCGATCTCTCCCGCACTCGCACCTTGCTGCGCGAGCCACGCCGGGACAGCCACGTACAGCAGTCCTTCCGGCAATCCCTGGGCCACATACAACGCCAAAAAGGTGCCGTAACGCAGAGGTTTGTGTTCACTAAGGGCGGGAAGCATGCGCGAGTGTAGCACGGCTATTTAAGCGTGCCGGAAAATCAGCGCTCATTGAGAATGTTGGAGGGGGCGTACTGATCCGTCAGCACACGGGTATCGTCGGGCCAATCCTTCTTCCGGCTTACGAGATTTATGAGCCAGCCTGCATCAACGCCGCGCGGCTTGAGGTGAGGCTCAAGGCTTTTGGCCGTGCTGGCGATGATGTCCTGATCGACCAGCGCTCCTTCTTGAGCCCAGATGACTCTGTTGGTCGATTTTAAATTGTAGAAGGGCCCGAAGGCGGCTTCATAAGTTGCCGATTCGTGCGGATACAGGCCGCTCGAGGAGAACGTATTGGCAGCCACGACGCCGCCCGGCGCCAGCAAGCTTTTGACCTCCTGAAGAAACTCCAATGTCAGAAGATGTTCGGGAATGTACTCATCTTCGAAAGCATCCAGCATGATGAGGTCATATTTTGTGTTTTCTATAATAGCCTTCTTCACAAACACGCGGCCGTCACCAGTATAGGTCTGTAGAGCCTCGTCTTCCTTATAGCCGAAGAATTCCTTCGCTACTTTTACGACGGCGGGATCAAGTTCGACGACGTCGATCTGTGCGCCCGGCAATATGTCGCGCAATGCCATGGGCAGGGTTCCGCCGCCCAGCCCGATGATGAGGATGCTGCCGGGGTCAGGCCTCATGGCGAGGGCGCCCAGCATCATCCGGGTGTATGGGAAAACGAGGTGGTCGGGATCGCCAATGTTCGTGCAGGTTTGTCGGTTCTGACCCTGGCCGCGGCGAAAGGTCATGCACCGCAGGCCGTCATTTTCCGTCACTAGTATGTTTCGGTAGAGTGACTTTTCCGAATGAATGACACCGGCATCGGTATCGTCACAAGCCGCAAGCAGAAAGACTACCGATAAGATCGCGACGGCGGCACGCATAGCCATGTCATCGCCCCCTACGAGATAAGGTGAATGCACTAATAGCCATAAGCATCGCCATGGCCATGAGGAGAATCAAGATCTCGTTTACCTCGAAGATGAGCACAAAATAAAATGAAGTCAGCAACGTGCCGGCTGCGCTGAAGGCTGTTGAGAAGAAAAATAGAAGCCCTGCGTAAAACCCGGCGGCATCGGCTTCGCTCACAAGAAGGCGTACAGCGTAGGGTGAAATTGCGCCGCATACGGCGGCCGGGACGAAGAACAATATGACGCACGAGATAAGCGAGCCTGTGCGCGGATCCTGAGTATAGGCGAAAACGCCGTCCAAAACCGGGTCTGCGAAGAGCAGAATCGGCACCAGCAAGACGCCTGATAGGAATTGCATAATACAGAGTGTTTGGATCTTCGGCTGGGCGAGGGACATACGTCCGCCCACTAGGTACCCGACCGAGAGAGCGAGCATATAGACCGTTATTATAGCCCCCCAGACGTAAATGCTGCTGCCGAAGGTGGGCGCGAGGATTCGCCCGCTTAGCATCTCAAGCCCCATGATCATAAAACCCGACCAACAGGCGACGGCAAGAACGGCGGCGGTCTTCATGACAGAGTCTGCGGCGGGAAGGTTGAAGGCTGGCCGCCAAAAAGGTGAGGCACGGTGGGTGTATCCTTATTTGAGCCAATAATTTTAAGGGCTTACGAGAAAGGAGGCCATCATACGGAGGTATTCGGGCGGGGCAACTACAAGGGTGCGGAGCTCTGCGTACGGGGGGGCAGCGGTAGCCACACAATCGGCTCTATGATAACATCCTGTAATATCATGCATTTTCCCATTTGGGCTGGCCGCGAAATAGAGCTAAATACACTGCGCGGCCCAAGGGGGCGAATTGCGCCTAAGAGGATAGTTGAAGAATGAAAGTTTTGCTTGCCCAGCCGAGGGGCTTTTGCGCCGGTGTTGTCCGGGCAGTGGAAATCGTCGAGTTGGCGTTGCAGAAGTACGGGCCGCCGGTCTATGTGCGTCACGAGATCGTTCATAACAAACGCGTGGTGGAAGACCTTCGCGCCAAGGGCGCTGTGTTTGTTGACGAGGTCGATGATATTCCTGCCGGCGCTATCACCGTCTTTTCCGCCCACGGGGTGTCACGCAAAGTGGTCAGCGATGCGGGCGAGCGCGGTCTTGAAGTGCTCGATGCCACCTGCCCTCTGGTGGCGCGCGTACATACAGAAGGCCAGCGATATGCGGCGGTGGGCTACGATGTGGTGCTGATCGGTCATGCCGGCCACGCCGAGGTGGAAGGCACCCTTGGTCAGATTGACGGCACGGTACATCTCGTCGGTTCGCTCTCGGACGTGGAAAGCTTGACCGTCAAAGACCCTGCCAAACTGGCTTACGTGACGCAAACGACCTTGTCGGTTGATGATACTCGGGAAATTATCAGCGCATTGAAGCAACGGTTCCCCCAAATCCACGGGCCCGATGTAAAGGATATTTGCTACGCAACCCAGAACCGTCAGCAGGCGGTCAGAGACCTTGCCCAAAAGGCCGATGTCATTCTGGTGCTTGGCGCCAAAAACAGTTCCAACTCCAATCGTCTGCGCGAAATCGGCGAGGATATGAATATTCCCAGCTACCTCATCGACGATGCCGAGGGGCTGAAGGCCGAGTGGTTGGACGGCAAAAATATTGTCGGCATCACGGCAGGGGCATCTGCGCCTGAAGCGCTGGTGGACGAATTGATTTCAAAATTACGCACCTTGGGAGAAACCGAGGTACATATGCTTGATGGCGTGACCGAGAACATTCACTTCAAACTGCCGCGCCAGTTGCGTGAGTTTGCCGAATCTTCCGTGCCCGCTTAATTTTCGATCTAACAAAAGGTTTAAATCAGTGGCCGTTCCTCTTATCCAGCAAATCCGTGTCGGTGCCTACGTCGTAGGCCAAAAACTGCGCGGCATTGATCGTTACCCACTGGTGTTGATGCTTGAGCCCTTGTTCCGCTGCAATCTTGCATGCTCGGGCTGCGGCAAAATCGATTATCCCGACAGCATTCTCAACCGGCGTCTAACGCCGCAGGAATGCTTCGACGCAGTAGATGAGTGCGGTGCGCCGATGGTGTCCATTCCGGGCGGCGAGCCCTTGCTGCACAAGGAAATCAAGGAAATCGTCGATGGCATAGTTGCACGGAAGAAGTTCGTTTATCTGTGCACCAATGCGCTTCTTCTGAAGAAGAAATTGGATCTGTTTACGCCGTCGCCGTACCTGACGCTCTCCATTCACTTGGACGGGCTCAAGGAAGAGCACGATCATTCCGTGTCTCAAGACGGCGTGTTTGATCGCGCGGTCGAGGCGATTAAAGAAGCCGTCGCACGTGGTTTTCGCGTCACCGTGAACTGCACGTTGTTCACCAACGCGGTCCCCGATAAGGTCGCCGAGTTTTTCGATTATGTGAGCACGCTGGGAACCGAAGGCATCACCGTATCGCCCGGATATGCTTACGAGCGCGCTCCGGTTCAAGATCACTTCTTGGGACGGCGTCAAACTAAAGACCTGTTCCGCGACATCTTCCGCATGGGCAAGAACCGTGCGCAAAAATGGCGCTTCAACCAATCCAGTCTGTTCCTCGATTTCCTCGCAGGAAACCAGACCTATACGTGCATGCCGTGGGGCAACCCCGCGCGCAACGTCTTCGGCTGGCAGAAGCCCTGTTATCTCGTAGGCGAGGGTTTCGTCGGATCTTTCAAAGAGTTGATGGAAACGACCGACTGGGACTCATACGGCACAGGTAACTACGAGAAATGCGCCAACTGCATGGCACATTGTGGTTACGAGCCGACGTCCGTGGTTGATACCGTCAGCCATCCGCTCAAAGCTCTTAAGGTTTTTCTGCGCGGGGTCGATACTGAAAGCCCGATGGCTCCTGAAATTTCGCTCGAAAACCAGCGACCGGCGGAGTACGTGTTCGAGAAGCAGGTGAAATCTTTCGTGGACTCACCCGAAAGCGCGGAACAAGCTCCGCACGCCAAGGCCAGCTAGGTTTTCCAGAACGCTTGTGGCCTCGGCTGTGCGCCGCCCAAGGCGGATAAGATCCGGGATTTGTGACGGATGGCCCAGGGCCTTGAATACGGTTGATGCGGCTCGTATGCGCCCTTCCCACGTCATGGCCGCTGCCGCCACCGGCGGAATTGTCTCGGCGGCGGTATCGCAAATGACGCGCAGCGCGGCGAAGGGCAGGTTCATTTCCGATGCCGCAGTCGCGATTCCATAGCTTTCCATGTCCACCGCCGCGGCGCCGCTTGACCGGCGTAGTACGGTCTTGTCTTCCGCAGTCGCTAGGACGTCTTCTGCGGCCGCCAGGTCAGCGCCATGAATAGTGAAGTCCTTGCTTAAGGCTTCAGTCAGACGAGCGGTCCACGCCGTGTCGCAGGATAAAGTTTCGGGTCCGGTGATGCGTGCGGCGACAACGATGTTCCCTGTTTTTAGATCCGGGTCCAGCCCGCCAGCTATACCAAAACTTAGGAGCGCCTCGGCGCCTTGAGTAATCAGGTTAAGCGCAGCCGCGCGCGCCCGGTCCGGGCCCGGGCCCGAGCACACAATAAGGGGAGCGTTGGTGGGCGCGGATTTGCGGACCGCGCTTTCAAGGATCGCCGCCTCAAAGGCCAGGCCGCACACTATGCCGAGTTTTGTCATGGCCTAGTTTTGGCGTGGAAGGTGCGGGCTGTCGAGGGCGGAATGATGGCGCAAAGGTTGCCGTTTTACATTCCGTAGCGCACGGCCTTGGTGTTGCTGGTTTTAAGGTTGCGATAGCGGGCCAGGGCCCACAGAGGGAAGATGGCCGCATAGCCGTGATAGCGTAGGTAAAACACACGCGGGAATCCCACGGCCGTGAACCAGGGTTCTTTCCAGCGACCGTCTTTCTCGCGCGGGGCGGCGGTGATGTAATCAATGCCGCGCTTAACGGCGGGGTGATCGACTTCCCCGGCTGCCATGAGGCCCAGCACGGCCCAGGCCGTTTGCGACGGCGTGCTGGCTTTGCGTTCGTATCTACGTTCTTTCCAGTAAGTGGCGCCGTCTTCGCCCCAACCGCCATCGGTGTTTTGGTGTTCAATCAGCCAGTCTACGGCTTTGCGGATGTAAGGCTGTGTCATGTCTTCACCGGCCGCGTTGAGCGCATTCAGCACCGACCAGGTGCCGTAAACATAATTGGTGCCCCAGCGCCCGAACCAGCTTCCATCCTGTTCCTGATCTGACTTCAAATAAGAGATGCCGCGGGAAATTGACGGATGGCTTCGGTCGTGGCCGATCTGTGCGAGAAAGCTGATGCAGCGGGCCGAGACATCGGCGGTCGGCGGATCTAGGAGTGCGCCGTGGTCGGCAAAGGGGAGGTGATTCAGATAGAAACTGCTGTTGTCGACATCGAAAGCGCCCCAGCCGCCGTTTGTGCTTTGCATACCGACGATCCACTCCTCGGCACGGGCAATGGCCTCGGCGTGTTTCGCGTTATCGGCCCGGTGCAGGGCCATGCCAACGACCGCCGTATCGTCCACATCGGGGTAATAATCATTGTTGTACTGAAAGGCCCAGCCGCCAGGGCGCAGTCCGGGGCGGTTCTCGGCCCAGTCGCCTTTTACATCTAGAATCTGACGGTCCGTCAGCCAATCGCAGCTGTTCTTGACGCTGTCACCCTCGATAGACTCGTTGGCTTCCATCAACGCCTGAACAGCAAGGCTCGTATCCCAGACCGGGGAAACGCATGGCTGGCAAAACGTCTTTCCTTCGCCCGGCGTCAGCAACAGTTTAATGGAGCGCTTCGCAGTCAAAAGGTCGGGGTGATCTTTGGGAAAGCCCAGTGCTTCCATCGCCATCACCGAATTCGCCATGGCGGGGAAAATCGCACCCAGACCGTCGTCGCCGTTTAACCGCTCGGTGAAGAATGCCAGCGCCCGGTCAATCGCGCGTTTGCGCAAAGCTTTTGGCACGTGGGGCTCCAGCACGCGTAAAATTTTATCGATGACCAGAAAAACGCTGCCGCCCCAGTGGCCGGTCGGATTATTCAGGTAATTTCGAATTTTTGTGGGCGGTGTACAAAACAATTCCTGCACACGCACTCGGCGGGGGTTTTTCGCTTGTGGTTTCAAGGCCGCAAGAATGAGCAGCGGCGCGATAACTGTGCGCGACCAATAGGCCACTTTGTACAGCGTGATCGGAAACCACTTTGGGGCCAGCGCCATTTCCACGGGCATCACCGGGACGGCGCGCCAGGGTACCTCTCCGAAAAGAGCGAGCGAGTAGCGCGTAAAAACGTTACTTTTTTCAGCGCCGCCATAGGCGAGAATAGCTTCACGCGCGCGGCGCATATGCGGGGCTTCGACATCGTCCCCTACCAGTTTTAGGGCGAGATAGGCTTTTACCGTCGCGCTGATATCGAAGTCGCCGCCATGAAACAGCGGCCACCCGCCGTGCTCTTCTTGAATGCTGCGAATATACTCGGCTAGGTCTGCTTCAACGTCGTCCTCGATTTCATCAAGGTAGTGGTTGAGCATGATGTATTCGGCGGGAATAGTGGCGTCTGCCTCAAGATCGAAAATCCAGTGACCATCGGGGCGTTGGCGCGCCTTCAGGGCGTCCGAGGCTTCCGCGATGACCTGATCAAGCGACATCGCTTCGTCGTTACGCACAGGTGTCGGTGCTGTCACATCAATATTCATCGGCAGGTGGCTTCAATTTGTTTGGGCGCGGAATACGTCGAAGACAACGAGGCGGCTGTGCCATGCCCTCTGGACGCCAGCGCTGCGGCCTGAAAACCGGACCTCACCGCCCCCTCGATGGTTGCGGGAACACCTGTAGCCGTCCAGTCGCCCGCAAGCAAGAGATTCGCGTATTTTGTGGCTGTTTTTGGCCGTAAAGCGAGGGCTTCCGGACATTGGGCAAACGTGGCGCGACGTTCCTTAACTACCCGGGATGGGGCTTCCGCGCCCTCCAAATCCAAGGCCGCCGCGACGTCATGCCAGCATGCGCGCGCGATGTCATCTGCGGATTTATCGACCAAATCGGTCGCCGCGCTGATGGTGACAGATACAAGATTATCGCGCGCGAACACCCACTGGGCGGTGCCGCCGATGACGCCTACGATACGGACAGTGTCGCCATTCGCATTGGCGTTCGGCAATCGGTAGTGCACGTTGACAATGGGGTCGCCGGGCGGCGGCACTTTTAGTCCGGGAATTAGGGTTTCGGCGATCCAGGGCGGCGCGGCTAACACCACTATATCGGTTGGCGCCAGCCTGATTGTTTCACCATCCACTTCCAAACCACAGACCACATCATTGGCGTATGCGAACGCTTTTACGCGGGTCCCATACCTGATGTCGGCACCGGATGCCGCCAATGCTTCTATTGCCGGATCAATAAGCGTATCTGCAAGGCTGCGCCGGGCCACTAGGGGGCGGCAGGCGTGTGATCCGCGCAGAAAGGTTTCCGTCAGCACAGGTTGCATCAGTTGCGCGGAGGCATTGCGCGGGTCTGTGTTGAGGGCTGCGACCGTCAAGGGTTCCCAGAAACGGCGGTAGAGAGGACTTTCCGTGCCGACGCAGTCAGCTACGGTTTCGCTCGCGCCGGCATTCAGAATGCGAAGTGCAGAAAGATAGTTCCATGGTGCGGTTTGCGGCACGCGGCGGCTTGCACTGAATATCCACCACGGAATGCGCCCGGCCCCTGGCCTAAGACTCCATCGTTCGTTTGTCGCTACGTCGATAAAAGGAAAGTCGGCATGAGGTGGCCCAACCAGCCGGTCTGCAGCACCGATGCTCTCCAGATACCTTATTACGGCGTGATTGCCGCTCATCATCAGGTGATTGCCGTTGTCGATAACGCAATCCAATTGCGGGTCGTGATACGAGCGGCACCGTCCGCCTGCGCGCGGGGCCGCTTCGTAGAGGCTGATCGGATGGCCCTCTTGCGACAGGCGCACGGCGGCGGCGAGGCCTGCGACACCTGCGCCGATAACATGCACATGAGATTTTTCGCGAAGAGTCACGGTGGTCAAAACATCCCGTACCGGATAGCAATCCGAAGTTTGTCCATATTTGACACCAGCCGGGCAAGGCCAGTCCGAGGTGGCAAGAGACGCCACTTATTCGCACGGGCGCGGTCCAGATGCTTGCGATAAACCATCATCATGATGACCGCCGGGCGCATGGCGTTTTTCGAGCACCCGGCCAGCGCTTCCTGCGCTTTGGCAAAAGCGTCTTCCGCCATATGGCCGATGGCTTCCAGAACTTGCGGCAGGCGGGGATCTGCCGCAACGTCTGGCGGAGACGTACTCGCAATACCTGCGCGTTCCAGAAATTCGGCCGGAAGATAAAGCCGGCCTATCGCAGCATCTTCTTCCACGTCCCGCAAAATGTTTGTGAGTTGAAGGGCCCGGCCCAGGTGGTCGGCGACCTGCGCGCCGGCATGTGTTGGTTCGCCAAAGGCGCGTACGCACAGGCGGCCCACCGCGGAGGCGACGCGGTCGCAATACTGATCGAGAACACCGAGTGTGGGTGCAATAATCGGGCCCAAGGCATCCATCTCCATACCGTCGATGACGGCCTGAAAATCTTGCTTTTTCAGATCGTAGGTGCGGATTGCGGGATATAAAGCGCGTGTGATTGTATCGGTACTGCGGCCTTCAAAAACGCCATCAATTTTCTTGTGCCAGTCGCGAAGGGCTGCAATTTTTTGATCTTGAGACAGGTCGCCGTCTGCGATGTCGTCAACTTCACGGCAAAAAGCGTAGATCGCGAAAAGGGCGTCGCGGCGTTCTCGCGGCAGCAGCCGCATTGCCCAGTAGAACGACGAACCTGAGGCTTGGACCCGCGCCTGAATGTCTTCCAGGTCAGATTGGATAGGCCGCGCGATCTCCGCCGTGGCGGCTAGCGATCTGGTCTGAGCCAGTCCCATCTCTCTGCTCGCTCTACTCTTGAACGCGGTATTAGCGCGGTAGCCGCGCGCCCGTGCCAGCTGTTCGAAGGTGTTTGGTTTCGCCTAACGCGCCAATGCACATATTGGTGATGTGGCGGGCCTGCAGCTCTGCGTCTTCGTACTGACCGTCCGGCTTGCCATGAGCGACAAAGCGGTCGGGGAGGGTCATGGTGCGAATCTTGAGACCGGTATCAAGCTCTCCGCTTTGGGCTAGGTACGTCAGAACATGCGCGCCGAAACCGCCGACCGCGCCTTCTTCAATGGTAATCAGCACTTCGTGGTGGCGAGCGAGTTGCGTAATCAGGTCTTCGTCCAGAGGTTTGGCGAAGCGGGCGTCAGCGACCGTTGCGGATAACCCGCGTGCAGCGAGGTCGTCGGCGGCTTTAAGACACTCTTGCAGGCGTCCCCCCAGCGAGAGGATGGCGATGGATGAACCTTCGCGCACCACGCGTCCTTTTCCGATGGGCAAGACACTGCCGCGCACCGGAAGCTCTACTCCAACACCTTCGCCGCGCGGGAACCGAAACGCCGATGGGCGATCATTTATGCTAAGCGACGTTGCCACCATATGCTTCAGTTCCGCCTCATCGGCGGGGGCCATGATGACAAAGTCTGGCAGGCACATCAGATACGCAAGGTCATAGCTACCCGCATGAGTGGGCCCGTCAGCTCCAACAAGTCCGGCCCTATCAATCGCGAAGCGCACAGGCAAATGCTGAAGCGCGACATCGTGCACGATCTGGTCGTACGCGCGCTGCAAAAAGCAGGAATAGATTGCGACCATTGGCTTTAGACCGTCGGCGGCAAGTCCTGCGGCAAATGTCACGCCGTGCTGTTCGGCTATGCCAACGTCGTAACAGCGGTCTGGAAATTTCTTGGCAAAGTCATTGAGGCCCGTACCGGACGGCATGGCAGCGGTTATCGCGACAATGTCAGGATCGTGTTCGGCTTCTTCGATAAGGCTGGCCGCAAACACCTTCGTAAAGGCCGGGGCCTTCGCTTGTGCCTTGTCAATTTCACCGGTGAGAGGATTGAACGTGTTGACCGCGTGATAATTTTCACCCTGCGGCTTGCCAAATGGGTGGCCTTTGCCCTTCTCGGTGATGACATGTAGCAACACCGCGCCATTGTTTCCGTTGCGCAGGGTCGTCAGGATTGCAGCTAGGTCTTCGACGTTGTGGCCGTCCACCGGGCCGACATAAGTGCAGCCGAGTTGGTCGAACATGGTGGTGTCGGGCCGGGCGAGCGATGTCTCCTCGGGAAACTTTTCAGCGAGAGCTCGCTGAATGTCCGCAGCTGATTGTAGGGGCCGCGCCTTCACCAAGTCCTTGAGGTAGGCGGTTAAAGCGCCGACAGACGGGGCAATAGACATGCCGTTGTCATTTAGAATCACTGTCATGCGGGACTTGAGAGCGCCTGCGTTGTTCAGCGCCTCATAGGCCATACCGGCGCTCATCGCACCATCGCCGATCACCGCAACCGTATGGCGGTCGATGTTCTTCTTATCGCGTGCCACGGCCATGCCGAGTGCGGCCGAAATAGATGTCGAGCTGTGGGCAGCGCCGAAGGGATCAAATGCGCTTTCGGCGCGCAGAGTGAATCCGTACAGGCCGCCGGGCTTGCGGATGGTGCGAATGCGCTCGCGCCGTCCGGTCAAAATCTTATGTGGGTAAGCCTGGTGACTAACATCCCAGATGATGCGGTCTTCCGGGGTGTTGAAAACATAGTGGAGCGCAACGGTCAGCTCGACGACGCCAAGACCGGCGCCAAAGTGCCCTCCCGTGACGGAGGCTGCGTTAATGGTTTCGGCGCGCAATTCATCCGACACTTGGCGCAATTGTGACACCGGCAAGCGGCGTAAGGCTTCGACGGATTCGAGCGAATCAAGCAATGGGGTCGCGACTGTACTCGCGTTATCAGATTTGTCGGCGGTTTGCCGCTGTAGTTTGTTCACGCTCACACCATCCTGCGAAGCCAACAGTTCCGACTTCGACGCAAAAATATTACAGGCTTGATTGCCTCCGCCGCAGGCCGAGGCCCTCCTTATGCGGCGAGATTTAACTCACAATGAATTGTTTCCTAAGGGAATTCTGACAGATTCCCCGGCTCGGCTGAAGGCCCATAGTTTCGACCCTTCCATTGACCGCCCCGGTGTCGCCCATGTGCCACAGCCGAATCAACGGTCATAGCCGCATACAGGGCCGCACTGAACGGCAATAGTAAGCCTTCCCAACGACTTCGGCCGTAATCCGCGAGGGTCGGGCCATAGGAAATCGCCATGGCGATCCATCCGGCAAGCCCTGAGAGGGCGGCAAAGCCGTTGCCGTGCCAGGGATAGCCGAGGAAAAGTAGCGGCGGGGCAAGGAAAATCAGGGTCAGCGCTACAACTGTTAGGGTCAGAATAAACAGAGAATACTTCAATTGCGTGTAGGCCGTGCGGCGCACCATGGCCCACAGCGGTCCTAGGGAGTCGGCGGCGCGCAGGCTTTTGCTGCTGTCGGATAGGCCCAGCCACAACCGTCCTCCGTCACGTTTGATGAGCGCCGCAACGGCGCAATCGTCGATCAAAGCTCCGGAAACGGCCTCGAATCCCCCGACCTTAATCAGGGAGTCGCGACGGAGCAGCATACTGCCACCGGCGGCTGCGGCGGTGCGTGCGCGCGGATCGTTCGCGGCGGGGAAGGGATACAGCATCTGAAAAAAGTAGATGAAGGCTGGTACTAGCCGCCGCTCCCAAAAGGAGATGCAGCGTAGGCGCACCATCATCGATGTCAAATCGAAGCGCCCCTGCACCGCTTTCGCGGCCAATCTCGAGAGGGTTTCGGGCGGATGGACGACGTCGGCGTCGGTAAGCCATATGTACTCCGGTAGGTTCTGGCGGGTATTAGCATGCTGCAAACCCGCATTTAAGGCTGATAGTTTGCCGGTCCAGCCATCTAATAACGGCGGAGCGGCGATGATCGTTGCACGGTCTGTGCTTTCAGGTGCGCGGTCTGCGCCCTCAAATGGCGGGTTTTGTGCGCTCAAAGCCGCATTTTGGGCGATAACGGCGCGCGTAATGTCGCTTGTTCCATCGGTCGAGGCGTCATCAACGACAATAATGGAAAATGGACCCCGATAGTTCTGGGCCAGGAGCGCCTCGACGCAGGCCCCGATGGTCGAGGCCTCGTTGCGGGCGGGCACTATAGCGACAACCGACGGCCAGGTTGCCAAATTCGGTACTTCCGCCGGCAAGCGCTGGGCGCCATACCAAAACCGGTGGTGCAGTAGAAGAAGGTAAGCCCAGGCGGCGAGAGCGAGCCCGGCAATAATGCCGATCATCGCGCTTAAAACCACAGCCGGAACAGACCGGTGACCGCAGCAGTGGCGAATCCCGGGGCTTTCAGCACGACGCGGCCGGCCAGGGGGTCACGTTTGCGCAGTTTTTGCGAAAGCCGGTCGGCGATTGAAACGATCACCGCGGTTTCCATGGCCAGTCCCCGGTGCTCCATTGCCCGGGGCAATTTGCGAGCCTCAATCAATAAGTCTTCGGTGCCGCCCAAACAGCGGTTAATGACGCCGCGCAGCGCCGGCGTGGATTCGGTCTGGGCCAGATCGACGACATTCGAGCCTTCAGCGTGCATCCATTCGTCCGGCAGATAGACGCGGTTGAGATTGGCGAAGTCCACCGCGCAGTCTTGCAAATGATTGATGACCTGAAGCGCGTTGCACAGCGCGTCGGACTGCGGATACAGCGACACGCTTTCGCCGTGCAGATCGAGCAGAAAGCGGCCCACCGGCGCGGCCGACCGGTTGCAATAGTCCATAAGCTCGGTCCAGTCGGCATAGCGGTTTTTCACCGCGTCTTGCTTGAACGCCGAGATCAGATCGAGACCGTGCCGGGGTGTAACGCCCATTTCATTCAGGCTGGCGCGCAAGGTATGGGCTTTGGCGTAGGCGGGATCGTCGTTGGTGCCGGTCAGGGCGGCGGCGAATCCGTCGAGCCGAGCCAGCTTGATGCCCGAGCGCAGATCCGGGTTATCGGCGATATCGTCAATGGCGCGGGCGAAGGCGTAGAAGGCGGCGACATGCGGGCGCAGTTCTTTGGGCAGCAGCCAGGAGCCCACGGGAAAATTCTCGCCCTTCGCGTCCTTACCGGAAGGCGTTTCCGCCCCGCTTACAGCGGGCGTTTCGATTTTGCGCAGCGCGGCACCGCTCACGGCGAACCCCTTAACAGCAACTCTTGAAATTATGGGGGATCAATACGCTTTCGTCCGCAGCGGGGCAAGGAAGGTGGAGGGGTTAATCCTTCCCGCTTGGCGCGGGGTCGGGCGGGGCGCGGCGGGCCATGGCGGCTTGCTCGAAGGCATAGCCCAGCGAGAGCAGCAGGGACTCGGACCATGCCGGCCCCATGAACGAAAGGCCTACCGGCAAATGCTCGACAAAACCCATCGGCACGGTCAGGTGCGGGTAGCCCGACACCGCCGAAATGCGTGTAGCGGATGGGCCTCCGGCATCGCCGTTCTCGGGGTCGATCAACCACGCCGGGCCGGTGGTGGGCGCGACCATGGCGACGACGTCGTGTTCGGCGAGCAGGCGGTCGATGCCGTCCGGTCCGGCCGCGCGTTTGGCAGCGCCTTGCGCGCGGATGTACGCGGCGTCGCCAAGGCCTTTGGTGGCCTCGGCCTGCTCGAACAAGTCCTGGCCGAACCAGGCGAGTTCGCGCGGCTCGGCGGCATTGAAGGCGATGAGGTCCGCGAGGGTACGGGTGGTCACCTCGGGCGGCGTCTCGGCCAGATAAGCGTTAAGTCCGGACTTGAATTCGGTGAACAGGACAGTGAGTTCATTGTCGCCCATGTCGCCGAAGTCGAATGTTTCGATCTCGACCAGTTCTGCGCCCTGTGCCTTGAGGGTTTCGAGCGCAGTTTCAAACACAGCCAGTGTTTGCGCCGTGTAACCGCCCAGAAACCGGGCGACGCCGATCCGTTTGCCCTTCAGCGCCTGCGCATCAAGACCGGCGGCGTAGTCGGTTTTGTGATCGTCGGCGTTCCTGGTGGCCGGGTCTGCGGGATCGCTGCCGGCCATAGCGGTGAGCAACATCGCGGTATCGGCAACTGTGCGCGTCATGGGGCCGGCGGTATCTTGGCTGGCGCTGAGCGGTACGATGCCACTGCGCGAGACAAGTCCGACTGTCGGCTTGAGGCCGACAATACCGGTGATGGACGATGGGCATGTGACCGAGCCATCGGTTTCCGTCCCAACCGTAGCGGCGGCGAGACTAACAGAGGCCGCGACGCCCGAGCCTGAACTGGAGCCACAGGCTGTGCGGGTGAGGTCGTGCGGATTGCGTGCAATGCCGCCGACAGCGCTCCAGCCGCTTGAAGAGTCGGACGAGCGGAAGTTGGCCCATTCGGATAGATTGGCTTTACCGAGAATGACCGCGCCCGCGTCTTTAAGGTTGCGTACCAGCGGGGCATCGCGCCGGGGGATATTATCGACCAGTGCGAGCGACCCGGCGGTAGTTGCCATGCCGAGCGCTTCAATATTGTCTTTCAGAAGAATCGGAATGCCGTCGAGTGGGCCGAGGGTTTTGCCCTCGCTGCGCCGCGCGTCCGACGCCCGCGCCTGGTCGAGGGCATCAGGCGCAATAGCGATGACGGCGCGCAACGCCGGGTTCAAGGTGTTGATGCGCTCGATGTAAGCTTCCGTGATGACCTCGG
The DNA here is from genome assembly GCA_030432435.1 of Alphaproteobacteria bacterium. Classification (GTDB taxonomy): domain Bacteria; phylum Pseudomonadota; class Alphaproteobacteria; order Rhodospirillales; family Rhodospirillaceae; genus UBA11612. The sequence goes on along the minus strand of JAUIGX010000026.1, from coordinate 3,805 downwards.
ACTGGGTGCGACCGGCAGCGAGGTCTGCAGCGAGTTCGGTGACGGAGACATCTTTGATTGGATAGGATGAGTTCGGACCGGGGCAGGCCGTGAGACTTACCGATAACAATCCGGCACAGCCCAAAGCGCGTAAGCGATTCATATCATCTCCATCTGTTTGGTCATCTATTTCGCCATCTATTCTGCCGGGCATTTTGAGACGGCGCCCCAATACTTAATATCAGCTGATTCAACAGGCAGATGATAGGCCAGCCTTCGGGCATTAAAAGTCACAATCCGCATTATCTCGCTTATGATCTTGTCATGCTGAGTTCCCTTTTCCTTGTTTTCGGCACGGCCTTTCTCGCCGCGACCGTGCTGCCGTTTTACTCTGAAGTAGTGCTGGCCGCCGCATTGGCCGATCCTGACCGCAGCCGTTTTGCGTTATGGGCCGCAGCCACTACGGGGAACACGTTGGGGGCGGCGGTGAATTGGCTTATGGGGCGCTATGCCGCCCATTGGCGCGGGCGGCGCTGGTTTCCGGTGTCCGAGCGGGCAATGGACAAGGCGGAGAACTGGTTCCAGCGGCGCGGCGTCTGGACGCTGCTTTTGGCCTGGATGCCGGTGGGCGGAGACGCCCTGACGGTGGTTGCCGGGTTGCTGCGGGTGCGCTTTGATCTGTTCATTGTACTGGTCGCCATAGGCAAAGGCGCGCGTTATGCAGCGGTTATCGCGGGGGTTGAGACGCTCTTTCTGTGATAGGACTGATGCTGCGTTGCTAGGATTCGGGCGGTGCTCATGAAGCGGAGGGAGCGGGATGCAGGCGGCTTATTATCTAGAGAACGGTGCAGCGCGCGATGTGCTTCAGGTGGGCGAGGTGGAAACACCGGCGCCCGTCGCAGGAGAGGTGCTCGTTCGCATCCATGCCTCCGGCGTAAATCCGTCTGATGTCAAAAGTCGCCGCGGCGCGCCGGGGCGTGCGAAAGCCTTTCCCCAGATTATTCCGCATAGCGACGGGGCGGGGGTCGTGGAGAAGGTTGGAGACGGCGTGGATGCAGGCCGCGTTGGCGAGCGAGTGTGGATCTGGAACGGGCAATGGAAACGACCGTTCGGCACTGCGGCTGCGTACATCGCTGTCCCCGCGGCGCAGACGGTGCCATTGCCCGAAAGCGTGGATTTTGACGCCGGTGCATGCTTCGGCATTCCCGCCCTGACCGCACAACATGCCGTAACGGTGGGTGAATCTGTCGCGGGGCAAAGAGTGCTGATAACGGGGGGTGCGGGCGCGGTGGGCCACTACGCGATTCAATTTGCCAAAATGAAAGGCGCAGAGGTCATCACAACTATAAGTTCGCCGCAAAAAGCTGATCATGCGCGTGCAGCCGGTGCCGATCATGTGATCAACTATAAAACTGAAGATGTCGCAGCGGTCGTGCAGGACATTACCGGCGGCGGGCGAGTGGACCGTATCATCGATGTGGACTTTGGCAGGAATCAAAGTTTGATTCCCACGTGTTTGAAGCCCGGCGGATTTGTTGTGGTGTACGGCTCGAACGATATGGCGCCGCCGCTGCAGATATTGCCGCTATTTGTGTATGGGCCGTGTGTGCAGTTCTTCATTGTTTATGAATTGACCGCCGAAGCTCGCGCCAAAGGAATCGCTGATATCAATGAACTGATCGCCAGCGGCGGCATGCGCCATACTATCGCTGCCAAGTTTCCAATGATGGATATCGTCAGCGCGCACGAGTTAGTGGAAAGCGGCACCGCCATCGGCAATGTGGTGATTCACCCCTAAAGGGCGGCGGTTCGATATAGAGGGTCTTATGCGGCCGCGGTCGGCACAGGCGCCGCGCCGCGCTTAACGGCGTTTTTACCGATGCGGAACAGCGCTTCCCAGGCCGGGCCTGGAAATTTGTGCAAGTCCACCATCACTTTTTCGAACGCCGTCAGGAACCAGCTTACATCTTCGTCAGTCAGCACCAGCGGCGGAATGAGTTTGATGGTGTTGGTGTGATGGCCCGAGACCTGAGTGAGGACGCGATGATCGGCCAACAGCGGAATGGTGATGGCCTGACAGAAGAGGTCTTTGCTAAGAGCATTGACCCCGGTCCATGCGGTGCGCAGGGACAGTGATTTCGGTGCGCCGAATTCGATGCCGATCATCAGGCCGCGCCAGCGTACGTCCTTGATGAACTGAAAGCGCTCTTTCATCGCCAGCAAGCCCTGACCAAGTTTGTCGCCCATGATCTGGGCATTGCGTGCGGCGTTGGTTTCATCGAGCGCGGTGAGCGCGGCAAGGCCGGCGACCATCGCCATATCGCCCTGGCCGAAGGTGGAGGAGTGCACAACGCAATCTTCCAGGGAGCAGAACACTTTGTTGTAAACGGCCTTCTTGTGAAGTACCGCACCAATAGGCACATAGCCGCCTGATAGAGCTTTAGAAATAACGACAATGTCGGCGTCTACGTTGCCGCCGGTTTCGCTGTCGTGCTCCATGGCCAAAAAGCGGCCGGTACGGCACAGTCCGGTTTGGATCTCATCAACAACAAACAGCGCGCCGTACTTGTGGCATAGATGCGCGGCCTCGCGCAGATAGCCCGCATCCGGGATGGCGACACCTTTGCCTTGAATCGGCTCCACGACAAACGCGGCGATATCTTTGGCGCGGAGGGCCTCTTCAAGAGCGGCGAGGTCGCTGTATTTAATTTTGCGGTTGCCGGGCAGAAGTGCGCCGAAGCCACTGCGAAACACTTCGGCGCCATTGAGCGCGAGCGCACCGGTGGTCAAGCCGTGGAAGGCAGATGAAGCATGTAATATGCCTTCACGCCCTGTTGTGCGTCGTGCGAATTTAATCGCCGTCTCGACACCCTCTGCGCCGGAATTGGTGAAATATACGTAATCGAATCCGGGGATGCGGCGTTTGAGTTCCTCGGCGAGTTTGCCGGACAGGAGGGGCGTGCCGAGTTGCACTAGGCTCGCGGTTTCGGCGGCGAGAAAATCGGTCAGCGCTTGGCGCACGGTTGCGTTGTTGCGGCCCATATTGAACATGCCGTAGCCGCCGAGCATATCCAGATAGTGCTGATCGTTCGCGTCAACTAAATGAGCCCCTTCGGCGCGCACGTAGGTCCTGTCAAAGCCGATCAGGCTTAAGGACTTCGCGAACCGTGGGTTGACGTGCTCGCTTTGCAGCTGGTGATGCGGGCCTGCCGCATCCTGCAAAAGCCGTCGAACATCGAGCGGCATGATTGTTCATCTTTCCCCGGGGCGCGTCGGACGATTCCGAAGCTTCATGGCGTTGTCCACCCTACCATAGCCAGGGCCGTAGGTGTGATGCGGAAAATGAAATAGAGTGAGGACTCTAGTGAATTGGTTTGCACGGTTTGCGCTGATATTGGTTTTCGTTCCGGCCATGCAGAGCCACTGAAGTGAGAGAAACGAGTATGTCGGGCGAGGTCGGCATCACAGGCAGGGTCGGCGCGGACCGGGTGCCGTTTCGAGAAGCCCTTGCGGTGTGGCTGCGGGTGGCCGCATTGAGTTTTGGCGGCCCGGCCGGTCAGATCGCCGTCATTCATCGTATCCTCGTTGAAGAGAAGGGGTGGGTTTCCGAGGCGCGTTTTTTAGGCGCACTCAATTACTGCATGTTGCTGCCCGGCCCGGAAGCCCAGCAGCTTGCAACTTATATCGGTTGGATTCTGAACGGTGTGCGCGGAGGCCTAGCCGCAGGATTGCTGTTTGTGCTGCCGGGGTTCATAGCCATCCTGCTCTTGAGCTTTGTATACGTTGGGTTCCGTGACGTCGGTGTGGTGGCGGGTTTGTTTTTCGG
>JAUIGX010000025.1 GCA_030432435.1 Alphaproteobacteria bacterium | reverse complement strand
CCGGTATATTTGGGGCCGCTTCCTCTTCAGCACTCTCGACATCCGGTGTCGCGCCGCTCCCCGCATCCGGCGCACTTAATGCACCTTCATCAGCTCCGGGATTTTCTGGCTCAGGGGCGGCAACAGCCGGTTCGGGGACTGGCTCAGTATCTGCGGCCGGTGCTGGAGAGGCTGGCGGAATTGCCGCGGTTGAGGAACGCGAACTCGGCACTGCGGCAACCTCGGCATTCCGATCATCAATGGGGCGGTCTGCGGCGACGTCAGACATAGGCGGCGTCGGGGGTTCGGATTGCGTTACCGATGGAGCCGAACGGCTCACCCCTGGCGGAGGCCTTAGCTCTTCTGTGTCTTCGAGAGCGGGGTCCTCTTCAGCCGTGACTTGCGAGTCGCCGGACTGCGGCGCTGCATCGTTTGCAGGCACTACCGGCGTTTGCACATCGCCTTCGCTACCTTGAACAGCATCCACCTGCGAAACAATGCCGCCCGGACCCTCAATGTCGGCAACCGCGATGTCCGTCGTACCCGGCGGCGTCGCGTTACCGTTAAGAAGCGCGGTCAGGCGGTTAGGTACATCTTGAATCAGTTGAACCGTAGCCCGATCCGGACCGGCGACCGCGTACCAAATGCCGTAAACGCTCATTCCGAACACGACCGCGAGTAAAAGCAAGGTGCCGGATGGCACCCCGGAGTCCGGCGTCGGAATGGGAAATTCGAAGCCTATTTTGCGTTTTACGCCTGCGCTTTCTTCCTTGTAGCGTCGCACCACTTCATGGCCGTCGAGCCCCAGGAACTCCGCATAAGAGCGCACAAACCCAATAGCATAGGCTTGGCCCGGCAAATCTTCGTATCTGCCATCTTCAATAGCGACGAGATAGTTGTAGCGAATATGCAAGACTTCAGCGACACGCTGCAGATCTTTCCCCATGCGCATGCGCGTTGCGCACAGCAGAGTGCCAACGCCGGAAGATGCGACGGCCGCGGTCAAATCGCCGACCGGGGCGTCACCCAGACCGGTGGTGTTCACCGTTTCGTCTGCGACCATCTGCTTATTGATATTTGGCTCTGCCATAACAGCTGAATACTCTCTGAGGCTCCGGCATCACGTCCCGGCCACGACATCTCAGTTTGCGCCTAAAGTCTTACAATAACCCACAAATTCAAGCGAGAATTACAGAGACTAAGCCGCAAACAAAAGAACTGTGCTGCTCGGATTAGTCTCTAAAGCCGCAGCTAGCCTAGCACAATGCCCTTGTCTCGGACAAAAGCTCGCAGCCGCTCACGGATCGACATCTCGGTGCTATCCAGCAGCTGCACCACAAATGGCTCTATTTCAGTCAATCGGACCGCGCGTACTGTGGCCCTCACCGGCCCCACACCAGACGCCGACATCGACAAAGTCCGGTACCCAAGCGCGATCAGGGCCAAAGCATCAAGGGGCTGTCCGGCCATCTCTCCGCAGACCGACACCTCGATGCCGAATGTGCGGCAGGTTTCGACAACCATACGAAGCATACGCAAGACCGACGGCGACAACGTGTCATAGCGGCTAGCAACACGCGTATTGCCTCGGTCCGCCGCAAAAATGAATTGCAACAGGTCGTTGGTACCGACAGAGATAAAGTCTAGTCGCGTTTCCAGCTTATCCAGTTGCCAAAGGAGTGACGGCACCTCAAGCATTGTGCCGACTTTGACGCTTGCCGGCATCTTACCGCCACGGTCCGCGTGACGCTCCAGCTCCGCATCCAGAAGCCGGCGTGCGGCATCAAATTCGGCTACCGACGCAATCATGGGAAACATCACACGCAAATGTTCTCCTTCAGCCGCACGAATCAGAGCGCGCAACTGCTGACGCAACAACGCCGGCCGGTCGAGGGTTAAACGAATAGAGCGCCACCCCAGCGCAGGATTGTCCTCGGGCACGTGCACCGACGATGCCGCGATTTTGTCGCCGCCCACATCCAATGTGCGGAACGTCACGGGCTTCCCCCCCGCATTGGCAAAAACCTGCGCATAAAAAGCTTGCTGAGTCTCAACATCCGGAAGTGTCGGCAACGAGAGAAAGGGCATCTCGGTGCGGTACAAACCAATTCCGTCCGCATTGGTTTCAATCAAATTCTGCATATCGATGAGGAAACCGGCATTCAGGCACAGCGAAATCTCGACGCCATCTTTAGTGGTGGCCGGCAAATTTCGTATGGCTGCATAAGCCGCAATTTGCTGGACACGCGCCTCTACAGCCCCTGAATAAAGATCGAGAAGTTCATCCGCAGGTCGCAAGAAGACCTGACCTACATTCGCGTCCAAAACAATCTGGTCGAACGCATCAATCCGGTTAAGAGCGCCCTTCACCTGTGCAACAACAGGGATGTCCAACGCCTTGGCCACCACCACCGCATGCATGGTGGGCGACCCTTCTTCCATGATCAGGCCCTTCAGCTTCGCCGGGTCGTACTCGAGAAGTTCCGTCGGACCAAGCGAACGGCAGACAAGGATGGCATTCTCCGGAAGCTCAGCGCTCAGGCCGCCGCCGGTCAAAATGCTCAAAAGGCGGTTCGCAAGGTCATCGAGATCCTGTAACCGTTCGCGAAAAACCGGATCGCTCATCTGCTGCATACGAATGCGCGTATCGTCATGCACCTTTTGAACCGCGGCTTCTGCAGTTAGGCCCGAAGCAATAACTTCGGAAATCCGGTTGATCCACCCGCGGTCGTCCGCAAACATGCGGTACACTTCAAGGATATCGCCAAAGCCCGCAGCCTCGGCTCGCGCGCCGCCGATGAGGGCGTCGACTTCCTCGCGCAATGTGTTCAAGGCCGCGTGCAGACGGGCTTGCTCGGCTTCCGGGTCATCGCTGACGAGCCGACCAATGCGCACATGCGGTTTGTGCATCACCGCAACGCCTATGCCGACGCCCGCATTCAAACTGACGCCGGTAAGACGCACATGTAATAGCGCGTTGCCTTCAGCCTGAAACAGCTCTTCGCGTTTCACCACCTGCGCGGCGGTCATTAACTCCGCGATCACCATCGCGACCGTTTCAAGCGTCTCAAGTTCCCAGTCGTTAAATGGTCTCTCTTCGCGCGTCTGGACCACCAACACACCAACGACGCGGCCCGCCTGAATCATCGGGACGGCCATAAGTGAGCGGAAAAAATCCTCGCCGGTCTCCGGCCGGTACACGAAGAGCGGGTGGGACCAGGCATCCGCCAGCGCCAGCGCCCGCGCATGAGCCGCCACCTCACCCACCAGACCTTCGCCAACACGCAGCCGTGTTAAATGCACAGCGCGTTGCGACAGACCATAAGTAGCGTAGAGCTCAAGAACCTCGCCGGCCCGCATGACGTAGCAGGAACACACATCAGCCTTGATATCTTTAGCGATGAGGGTCACGACCTTGTCGAGACGCCCCTGCACTTCCCCGCCGCCGGCCATGACATCGCGCAGCCGCGACAACATGCGCCGCAGGTCGCCGCCGCTGAACCCCGTCATGCGACGGCCCTCACGAGGCTGCGCGAGCCGTCAGAGCCGCGGCAGCCTGATGGAGCAGTTCATTTATTATGTGTGCAACCGGCTCTTCGCGTTTCACCATACCCACACTCTGGCCTGCCATAAGCGAACCCATCTCGACGTCGCCATCGATAACAGCACGACGCAGCGCTCCGGCCCAGAAATGTTCGATCTCGAGCTGCGCGGCCTGCTGATCCAATTCGCCGTTGGCAAACTTTGCCGCGACACGGCGCTGCGTCTCCATGAATTCTTCTGTGCCCTTATTGATAAGCGCCCGAACAGGAATAACGGGAAACCTCTTATCTAATTGCACGGTCGGCATCGCTTCCCGCGCCGATGCACGGATAAAAGCCTGCTTAAATTTAGGATGCGCAATGCATTCGCTAGCGCAGACGAACCGCGTGCCCATCTGCACACCCGCCGCACCCATCTCCAAAAATGAGACAATCGCCTCGCCTCGCCCTATGCCGCCGGCAACAAACACGGGCACGTCGCGAATTTCCGGAAGAATTTCTTGAGCGAGCACCGACGTCGATACCGGGCCGATATGGCCACCGGCTTCCGAACCCTCGATGACAATCGCGTCCGCGCCGTTTCGCACAAGCCTCTTTGCGAGAACAACGGCGGGCGCAAAGCATACCACCTTCGAGAATTCTTTTGCCTTCTTGATAGCATCTCCCGGCGGCACACCGCCCGCAAACACCACATGCGTGGTATTGTTTGCGCGACAGATCTCCACAAGCTCCAGAAGTTGCGGATGCATTGTAATCAGATTCACACCGAACGGTCGGCTCGTGAGAGCTTGGGTCGCCTTGATCTCTGCATCCAAAAGAGCGGGCGTCATAGCGCCGCAGGCGATAACGCCGAAACCACCCGCATTTGAAATTGCCGAAACCAGGTTCCGTTCAGAAATCCACGTCATCGCGCCGCCGAGAATGGCGACGGGGCAGCCGAAAAATTCGGTTCCACGCGCCCAAAGGGCAGCAAGTTCTGCCGGCACCTCGGGCATAGCTGTTGGTGAAGCGGTCTCTAGAACCTTTTCTGTGGGGACCGCGTCTGACATATGCGTTTCCTCTTTAGGGCACCTTTAAGCCGCGTCCAGCCCGTAAGCCGTGTGCAGCGCGCGCAGGGCAAGCTCTGTGTAGTCCTCACTGATGAGAACGCTCACCTTGATTTCCGATGTCGAAATAATATGGATATTGATTTTCTTGTCAGCCAGCGCTGTGAACATGGTTTGGGCGACACCCGCGTGACTGCGCATGCCCACCCCAACGACAGAGATCTTCACGACGCTCTTGTCGGAGTTAATGCTGCGATAAGGGATTTGCATGTTGTCTTTGATAACCTTCAATGCGCGCTCTAGCTCGGCGCGGCTGGTCGTGAAGGTGATGTCGGTTGTGCCGTCCTCGGATGCGTTCTGAACGATCATATCCACATTGATATTCGCGTCCGCCAGCGGTCCAAAAATTCCCGCAGCAATACCGGGCTGGTCTTCAACACCCAAGATCGTGACTTTTGCCTCGTCACGGCTATAGGCAATCCCGCTTACAAGTTCTTTTTCCACGATTTCATCCTCGTCACATACCAGTGTACCCGGGGCGTCGGAAAAACTCGAGAGCACCTGAACACGCACACGGTGCTTCATGGCCATTTCCACGGAGCGGGTTTGCAGTACTTTTGCACCAAGAGAGGCCATTTCCAGCATCTCTTCATAAGTAATTTTATTAAGCTTCTTGGCGACCGCCACGATACGCGGGTCGGTGGTATAGATACCCTCCACATCGGTGTAGATATCGCACCTGTCCGCGTTGATCGCGGCGGCGAGCGCCACCGCCGTGGTGTCCGAGCCGCCGCGCCCCAGGGTGGTCACACGGTTGTCCGGGCCAATACCTTGAAAACCGGCGACAATGGCAACTTGTCCCTGCTTCATCCGGCGCACCAGTTCCTCGCCCTTAATCTCCAAGATCCGGGCTTTGCCGTGAGCATTGTCGGTGATCATCGGAATTTGCCACCCGGCCCAGGACCGCGCCTGAACGCCAAGCTCCTGCAGAGCTAAAGACAATAGCCCCGAAGTGACCTGCTCACCGGTAGAAACGATCATGTCGTACTCACGCGCGTCATGCATCGGCGCAACTTGCGAGCAGTACTCGACAAGCTGGTTTGTAACCCCCGACATAGCCGAGACGACCACGGCCACTTCATTGCCCTGGTCGACCTCGGCCTTAACCCGAAGCGCAACATTCTTGATACGGTCGATGTCACCGACCGACGTGCCGCCGAATTTCTGCACAATTCGCGCCATATGAGCGCCCCTGTACCCTTTGAACCAAATTTACCGCCGCAGGTGCGGCTCTGCCGCCCCTTTGTCCGAGCCATCATACATCGTTGGCCTAGCCCCTCACGGGCCTTGGCCATCCATCATATAGCCACGTATGGAGATCCGAACACTGCGGGCGCGTATAGATAACCAAAGGCCCCGCCCCGAACAAGGCCTAGCCCTTCGATCAAACCAAGTAATTTGGGGCGCTCGTTGGGTACATTTGCGATGGCAGCCTCATCACTTATAGTCGAGCAAACCTGAGAATATAGAGGACATGCGATGGTCAGTGCTTCAACAGCCTCTCCCGAGGAAATCGCCAAATTTGAGAGCGTTGCAGACACTTGGTGGGACCCGACCGGCCCCTTCCGGCCCTTGCATAAGTTCAATCCGGCCCGAATACGGTATATGCGGGACCGTCTCGCCGCCCACTTTGGCCGGGATCCTAAAGCCCCAACCCCGTTTGCAGGCCTCTCCCTCCTCGATATCGGTTGCGGCGGCGGCCTTATAGCCGAGCCCATGGCGCGGCTTGGCTTCGAAGTCACAGGGATCGATGCGGCGGAGAAAAATGTAACCGTCGCCGGCATCCACGCCGCCCGCTCGGGCCTTAACATCTCCTATGAAGCCGCTACGCCCGAAGACTTGCTCGGTCGGAAACAGAACTACGACGTCGTGCTCACCCTCGAGGTCGTCGAACACGTCACCGATCTCAACACCTTTCTTGAATCGGCCAGCGCTTTGCTGGCGCCGAACGGCGCGCTCATCGCCGCAACGCTAAACCGCACTCTAAAGTCCCTGGCTTTGGCAAAGATTGGCGCCGAGTACATCCTGCGCTGGTTGCCGCCCGGCACCCACGACTGGCGTAAATTCGTCAAACCCAGCGAATTATCGAAAGGCCTCCGCCGAGGTGGCCTGGCGATAACGGACATATCGGGCCTGTCCTACGGCCTCACAACCGATACTTGGACGGCCAGCAAGGACTTGGATGTGAACTATATTGTGTTCGCAACGCGGGGCAGTTGATCTGCAGACAGCGGATCTAACGCTCCGATGGGTTAGGAGTCCGTTCGCCGCGCCCGGGGAATTGAATAAACTTCGATCCCCTCGTCCAGCAACTCCTGCGCTTCGGTCGGCGTTGCATCGCCGTAAATTCCGCGGGGCTCTGTTTCACCGTAATGAATGCGCCGTGCCTCTTCCGGAAATTTCTCGCCGACATGATCGAAGTTTTTTTCGATAGCTTCGCGCAACTCGGTGAAAGCTTCCGCCGCCTTTTCCATCGCCGCGGCAAGATCCGTTTTTTTGGCAGGCGGCGCGGTCAATTCACCCTTAGTCGAAGACTTCGCAATGCGCGGCGCCATGGGCGCTTTTTGTACTTTGGTGCTCCCGCAGACCGGACACGGCACCTGGCCAGCCTTAATGAGCTTGTCCGCAGCACTGCTGTCGCGAAACCAAGACTCAAAACCGTGGTCTTTTGGACAACTAAGATCGTAGAGAATCATATGCGCACGCCCTCTTTATATGAGGCTGATCTAAGGCTTTAGCACAAAAGGTTCAAGGAAATGTGGCGCGGAAACCGGCAGGATGCCTAGCCCGAGCGTTAAAACCGGACGTTGAGAGAAAGCGATGGAATGCGCGCCCGCGCCTGCATGACTTCGTCCGGATCGATGACGGCGGTAACAAACCCCGGCTCCTCGCCCGCGTCGGCCAGCACTTCGCCCCACGGATTGACGATCAACGCATGGCCATAAGTCTTGCGCTTACCGTGCGTACCGGTCTGCGCGGGGGCAAAAACAAAACACCCGGTCTCGATAGCGCGCGCGCGCATTAACACGTGCCAATGGGCTTCGCCCGTGATCTTCGTGAAGGCGGCCGGCACTGTTAAAAAATGTGCGCCGGTTTGCGCAAGATGGCGATAGAGGTGTGGGAAACGCAGGTCATAACAAATGGTAAGCCCCAACCTACCCCACGGCAGATCCACCCACGCGGGCAATGCGCCGGCCTCAAAGGTTGCGCTCTCCGCATACCGCTCGCCCTCACCGAGATTAACATCAAACATGTGAATCTTGTCGTAGGTGGCCTTCACTGTTCCATCAGGCCCCAACACATACGTCCGATTGGCGACCTTGCCGCCGGGCAACAGCACGCTCAGACTACCGCCGTGAAGCCAAATGCCGAGTTCCTTGGCGAGTTCGCTCAAATGCGCAAGGCCTTTGTGTGTCTCTTCCGGCATTGCCTTGGCGATAATATTGTCCCGGCCCCACTCCATCATGACGACGTTTTCAGGCATCAGCACGATATCCGCACCCGCCGCGGCAGCCTTCCGCGTCAAAGCAGTCACCACATCAAGATTGGCCGCCAGATCATTGGACGCATTCACCTGCAAGCATGCCGCAGTAAAAGAGGCTGATTTTTGTTTCTCGGTCATACTCTAGCTGTCCATCGCCACAAGCAGGGGGTCAAGTTCGCCCTTTGCATTCAATTCATAGAGTTCGTCGCATCCGCCTATATGGCGATCGCCGATAAATATCTGCGGCACAGTCCGCGCGCCATCTGCACGGGCCATCATCTCCGCACGCCGGGAGTCGTCGCCAAATACGTTGATCTCGGTAAACGTGGCATTCTTCTGTTTCAGAAGATGCTTCGCTTGGTGACAATAGCCGCAAATCGGCGAGGTATAGATTTCGATTTTGCTCATAACGCACTAGGCTTACTAAAGGTGGTCGGTTCGGCAAATTGCCCACGACCGCTGTACCCTTTTATAGACGAGGATAGACGCCTGTGGCCATTACCCGGATTATCCTGCTGACGGGAGAGGCAGAGGCACCAGCCTTATCGAGCGAATTACGCCGTCACAATCCAGCGCTAGACATTGTTATCGCCCATGATGATGCAGACCTAGTAAAGGCTGCGGAACAATTCAATACCGGTACCCGGCTCCTGTCGTTCTGCACGTCCGTTATCGTTCCCGCTTCCATGCTGAACGCTCTGCCCGGTCCGGCCTATAACTTTCATCCCGGACCACCCGAGCGTCCGGGCCGCTATCCCAGCGTTTTCGCCCTTTACGACAGGTCCGAGCGATTCGGCCTCACCGTCCACGAAATGGCGCCGTCGGTGGATTCCGGCCCGATTGTTGATGCAGAATGGTTCGATATTCCCGAAGGATGTGATCTGATTGAACTCGAAAGTCGGACCCTGATCCGCCTCATAGCCGTATTTCGAAGGCTTGCGCCCTATTTGGCCGCATTCTCACAACCGCTTCCCCATCAGGACATCAGCTGGCAAGGCCGTAAGACCGCAAAAGCTGACTGCGACGCCTTATGCCGGATTACGCCCGGCATGAGCCCCGAAGACATCAGTCGGCGGCAGATCGCCTGTGGCATGCACTTGTCAGGGACCTAAGAGCTGACCCTACCCGGATGCGGCACTCGGGCCAGCGCAAGAACATCAACACCCGCAGCTCCTGCGTCTAACAAGACCTGAGCGCAGGCGTTCGCCGTTGCGCCAGTTGTCAGCACGTCATCAACCAACAGAACATGACGACCCTCCACGGCGGCCGGGCGGCGTACCGAGAACGCGCGAGCCACATTCCGCCGCCGCGCTCTACGGTCCAACCCGCCCTGACTGCGAGTTGCCTTTATCCGCACAAGCGCATCCGCACGGACTGACTTTCCAGTTAACTTGCCGAGCGCATTGGCCAGTAAGGCCGATTGATTGTAGGTCCGCATGAACAAACGCCAGCGATGCAACGGCACCGGCGCGATAACATCGCACCGTTCAAGCAAAGGCCCTCCCGCCCGCGCCAACCAACGCGCCAGATGAGCAGCTGCATCGGTTCGGTCGCCATGTTTGAGTTTCAGCACCAGCGCCCGGCTCCCGCTTTCATACAAGAAAGCGGCGCGCGCCTGGCCGAAGACCTGCGGCTCGTGGGCACAAGCTCCGCACACCAATTCGTCGCCGGCGACACCTTCCAGAGGGACGCCGCAAGCGCGGCACATAGGTGCGGTGATAAAATTAAAAGCAGAGAAACACTCTGGACACAGGTTCCCCGGTGCGCCGACCGCCGCGTTGCAGGCTAGGCATTGAGGCGGCAGCACCGCGTCCAGCAACAACTGCGGAACGGCACGGGCAGAACTGAAAAAAGTGTCCAGCACCAGGGCAGTCTCCGTTCACTTCAAGGACCGGCTCGAAAATGCCATAAGGGGGGCATGACCGACAGCATGCAAGTGTTTGACCGGGGTTTGGTGCGGGTCCGGCGTGATCGCGCCGCCCAAACCCTGGCGGAAGCCGACTTCCTTTTGCGCGAATCCGCCGAGCGACTGGCCGACCGCCTGCTCGACGTCGTCCGCACTTTCCCTTTGGCCCTCGATCTCGGCTGTCACACCGGTCAAATGGCAACCGCCATTCAGGCCACAAACAAAGTCGGGACATTGTTCCAGGCAGACGTTTCGCCTGCCATGACGCGGACGGCCCGATCAATCCGGGCGTTGCCCTCTCTCTGCGCCGATGAAGAGTTTCTACCAGTTAAAGAAGGCAGCCTCGATCTTGTCTTGAGCAACTTGTCCCTGCATTGGGTCAACGATCTACCCGGCGCCCTTGCGCAAATTCGCCGCAGCTTGAAACCCGACGGCCTTTTTCTGGCCGCGACCTTCGGCGGAGAGACCTTAAAAGAACTCCGCGCATCTTTGATGGAAGCAGAGGCCGAAACCGCCGGCGGCGCCGCGCCGCGCGTCTCGCCCTTTGTCGATGTGCGCGAGGCCGGCAACCTGCTCAGCCGCGCGGGCTTCGCACTGCCGGTAGTGGACGGCGAGACCATAGAAGTCACCTACGAGAATATCTTTAAACTTATGGCGGACCTCCGTGCCATGGCCGAGACCAACGCGGTGTTAGAACGGAGTAAAAAGCCTGTCCGGCGCGCCACCCTCATGCGTGCCGCCGAGCTTTACCGCGAAAAGTTCGCCGACCATCGCGGCCGCATCGTTGCCAGTTTCCAGATCGTCACCCTCACCGCCTGGGCGCCGCACGCCTCCCAGCAACAGCCTCTGCGGCCGGGCAGTGCCAAGGCAAAACTCGCCGACGCTCTCAGTACCGACGAAATTCTTCTCGGCGACAAGACCCCCTTTCCCAAAGAGACAAAATCCTCATGAAATTTGCCGCTCCGCTTATCGAAGGCGTGCTCGTCAAACGCTACAAACGCTTCCTGACAGACGTAAAGCTAAAGAGCGGCGAGATCATAGTCGCCCACTGCGCCAATCCCGGCTCGATGCTGTCCGTTAACGAGCCCGGCGCAAGAGTGTGGCTTTCGCCCGCCCAGAACCCCGAGCGCAAACTCAAATTTACCTGGGAGATCATCGAGATGAACGGTCATCTCGTCGGCATCAACACCGCTCATCCCAACCTGATCGTGAGCGACGCCATCAGTGCCGGTAAAATCAAGGAGTTGAAGGGCTACGAGTCCCTCAAGCGCGAGCAAAAATACGGTAAAAACTCCCGCATCGACATTCTGCTAACTAGCGAAGGCAAGCCGCCCTGCTATGTGGAAGTCAAAAACGTCACTATGAAGCGCGGCAGCGGCCCCAAAGACCCCGCCGAATTCCCCGACTCGGTCACCGCCCGCGGCACCAAGCATCTGGTTGAAATGAGCGATATGGTGAAGAGCGGCGCGCGTGCGGTGATGGTCTATCTGGTCCAACGCGCCGACTGCACATCCTTCACAATTGCTGCCGACATCGACCCCACCTACGCAAAAGGGCTCAAAAACGCCCTTGCAGCGGGGGTTGAGGCCATCTGCTACGGTTGTGAGGTAAGTCCGAATGGGGTAACCATCGCAAAGCCGTTGAGATTGGTTTTACCAAATTGACGCATATATCTCTAAAATCGGCGCGGCCTTGCTTAGGCCTCGCCCCAACTGAAGTCGCAAATGAACCAAGCAATGCGTGAAGCAGCCTTTAAACGCCCAGACGGTGTTGAAATTCATGGCCCCGAGGCCTTTGCCGCCATGCGCGTGTCCGGGCGCTTTACCGCCGAGATTCTCGACTTTATCACCCCACACGTAAAACCCGGCGTTACCACGGGCGAACTCGACCGTCTCTGCCACGAGTTTCACGTCGCCCACAACGCCATTCCAGGCCCGCTGAACTATCGCGGCTATCCGAAGTCGGTCTGCACCTCGATCAACCACGTTGTCTGTCACGGTATTCCCGGCGACCGCGTATTGAAGGACGGCGACATCATCAACATCGACATCTCGCCCATCGTCAACGGATGGTACGGCGATTCAAGCCGCATGTTTTTCGTCGGCGATGTAAAAATCAAAGCCCGCCGCCTGGTAGAAGTCACCTACGAAGCGCTGATGCGCGGCATTGCCGCCGTCAAACCCGGCGCGACTTTAGGCGATATTGGCCATGCTATTCAGAGCTATGCGGAAGGCGAACGCTTTTCCGTCGTCCGCGACTTCTGTGGTCACGGCATCGGTCAGGTGTTTCATCAAGCGCCCAACGTCATGCATTTTGGGCGGCCCGGTGAAGGCAATGTGATCGAACCGGGCATGATCTTCACCATCGAGCCCATGATCAATGCCGGCAAGCCCGACACCAAAATTCTCGACGACGGCTGGACCGCGGTTACCCGCGACAAGTCTCTGTCCGCTCAATTCGAGCACACCATCGGCGTGACCGAAACCGGCGCAGAGATTTTCACCCTCTCGCCCAAGGGTTACACCTGTCCGCCGTTTGACCTAGATGCCAAATAAAGGCCCGCACCTATGTTAAAACACCCTGAACAGCCGACTATTCACGACGCATCCGCCTTCGCGGCAATGCGCCGGGCCGGACAGTTCACCGCCGAAATCTTGGATTTCATAACCGATTACGTGAAACCCGGCATCACCACCGGCGAACTCGACCGCCTTTGCCACGAGTATCACCTCGCCCACGGCGCGGTACCGGGCCCCCTGGGGTTTCACGGCTACCCGAAGTCCGTATGCATCTCGGTCAATGAGGTCATCTGCCACGGCGTTCCCGGTGAACGGGTTCTAAAGGATGGCGACATCGTCAACATTGATATCACCCCGATCGTCGATGGATGGTTCGGCGATTCCAGTCGCATGTTTTACGTCGGCAACGTTGGCAAAAAGGCACAGCGCCTTGTCGCTGCAACCCATGAAGCCATGTTGCGCGGCATCGGGGCCGTCAGACCGGGCGCAACCGTGGGCGACATCGGCCACGCCATCCAGACCTATGCCAAAAGTCAGGGATACTCGGTTGTTCGCGATTTCGCGGGACACGGCATCGGACGAACAATGCACACGGTGCCGCAGATCTTGCATTACGGATCACCCGGCAAAGGCTTGCGACTTGAAGCCGGCATGTTTTTCACTGTCGAGCCTATGCTCAACGCAGGCGGCCCAGGCGCCGCAATTCTCGAAGACGGCTGGACAGCCATCACGCGCGACGGGTCACTGTCCGCTCAATTCGAACACACAGTAGCGGTCACCGATTCAGGGTTCGAAATTTTCACGCTTTCTCCGAAGGGCTGGCATCTACCGCCCTACAGCCGCGGTGCATAACGGCCATGAGCGGAAAAGGGCTTGATGACTCGGCCCCGTCCGCACCGCTTTTTGACTCTGATTTAGAACAAAGCACACGGCCCCCAGACCATCTCGGTCACCGCAAACGGCTTCGCGAGCGCTTTCTCCAGTCCGGTGCCGACAACCTACCCGATTACGAGCTCCTGGAACTGATGCTGTTCGCCGCGCTACCGCGCCGCGACACCAAGCCCATCGCCAAGGACTTGCTGCGACGGTTCGGCTCGTTCGGCGAAGTCATCTCGGCCGATCCGGATAAACTCAAAGAGATAAGCGGACTCGGCGACGCCGGAGTTGTCGCGCTCAAGACCGCCCAGGCTGCGGCGCTTCGCCTTTTGCAAACCAAGATGCGCGAAGCTCCGGTAATATCGTCCTGGCAGGCACTGATCGATTACTGCACCGCGCAAATGGCCTACGGCGCAACGGAGCAGTTCCGCGTGCTTTACCTCGACCGCAAAAACAAGCTCATCGCCGATGAAGCCCAACAAAAGGGCACTGTTGACCACACTCCCGTTTACCCGCGCGAAGTTGTCAAACGCGCACTCGACCTAAACGCGAGTGCGCTAATCATGGTGCACAACCACCCCTCGGGCGATCCGACCCCCTCGCGCGCCGACATCGACATGACCCGCAAGGTGAAAGACGCGGCAAGCGCCGTGGGGCTCACTTTGTACGATCACCTCATTGTCGCTCGCGGCGGGCACACCAGTTTCAAGAGCCAAGGCCTGCTTTAGGCGGCCTCCGCGCATCCTTCTCAAAATCTCCGATAATATTTCGAATGCGCGCTCCGCCGCACATGAAACATCACAGCTGCATCAACGTTAACAGACCGTCACAGTCAATACGCAGGAGCTTTGATCATGGCAAAACAACAAGAATACGGTGAAGGCAACTACAAGGCTGGCCGCGAGTACCAGAAAGACCAGCACGCTTTTGCCAAAGATGAAGATCGCGTCAAACGCAAAGCCAAAGAAGCCGCTGACGCCCTTAAAGGGCCGGAGCGCGAAAATCTTGAGAAGGCGCGCAGGAAAACAAGCATGCGCTCCAAGTCATAGACGGCTTGATACGTTATCGTTGAGGAGGTGTGCGAAACACACCTCCTCTTCAATTGGGCGTCCCTAACAGAACAGGGCTAGGGCAACATAATCCCCCGGATCATGAAGAATAGGCCCGCAGCCATCAGAGCGGCGACAGGCACCGTGACCACCCACGCCGCGGCAATACGAAACAACAACGAGCGCTTCACCAATTCCAGCTTATGAATTTTACGGAGGCTTTTGCGCTCTCCCTTGCGAAGCAATCTTGTTTTCTTCGCCCGTTTCTTCAACTCGCGCAGCATCACACCGCGCTCGCGTACCGTTGCGGCTTCGAAGCGTATAAGAAACGCCTCAACTTCCGCCGGACTGTCGTTGATATGGTGTAATTTGATCTCTTCAATCATGCGCGAATAATTGACCTTGATATATTCACGCAAGAACCCGACGCCGAACACTCCGCCCACGGCAATATGAGTTGAACTGACGGGAAGACCAAGCTGCGACGCGATAATCACGGTGATCGCCGCGGCCATCGCCGTGCAAAACGCACGTGTTCGATCCAACTCGGTTATTTCCGATCCGACTGTGCGAATGAGTTTGGGGCCATACAACGCAAGACCAAGTGCGATACCAAGTGCCCCGACCAGCATCACCCACAGGGGGATAGTTGTGTTCGAATGCAAATCGCCGCTGATGATAGCATCATAGATTCCAGCCAGCGGACTCACCGCATTGGCGACATCGTTGGCGCCATGGGCAAAACTCAAAAGCGCAGCCGCGAAAATCAAAGGGATCGTAAAGAGATCGTTGACGCTATCTTTGGAGTCCGGAAGATCAAGAGTTGCTTTGTGCACGTAAGGTTTGACGATCACGTAGACAACAACCGCGATGCCGAGCCCCACGACCACCGCCGTCAGAAAACTCACGTTAATAATCTGCTTCACGCCCTTGAGCATGAGATACGTCGCAAACGCCCACGCCATCAGCGCAACCAGGCGCGGCACGACCACGCGGGCAGCGGCGAGCACATCCGTCTTGTAGGTCACCGTGCGTTTGACGATATAAAGAAACAAAGCGGCAATGACCCCGCCCATAACCGGCGAGATAATCCAGCTCGCTGCGATCTGCGCCACCACCGACCAATCGGCAATCGCCCAGCCGCCCGCGGCGATGCCTGCGCCAAGCACACCGCCGACGATCGAATGAGTTGTCGAAACAGGTGCGCCGACCGCCGTTGCAAAATTTAGCCACAGCGCGGCCGCCAGCAGCGCCGCCATCATGAGCCAGATGAACGTATCGGCGTCACCGATTAGTTCCGGACTGATGATTCCGCCTTTAATTGTACTGACCACGTCCCCCCCGGCAATCAGCGCACCGGAAGCTTCGAAGGTCGCCGCAATCAAGAGCGCTCCGGATAACGTGATGGCCTGAGACCCGACGGCCGGACCGAGATTATTAGCCACGTCGTTGGCGCCGATGTTGATCGCCATATAGCCGCCGATCATCGCCGCGATCACCAGCAACGCACTGTGCTGACCACCCTCGCCCCGTATGATCGTGAACATCATGATCCCGACAATAAACAGCACCGCCGTACCAAGCCGAAAAAGCTCCTTGCGGTTGACGAGCGTCGCCTTTTCAAAGGCTTTTATATTTACAACGCCCATTGCGGCCGTCTCCTCGATGTTTGAATAGCCGGAAGAACTGCCGCAGATTCGCCCGGCGCGCGCGGGTAGACCGGGGCGGAAAGCGAGGTCCGCCCTAAGATTTTTGCGCGATTCATGAATTGGGCCGTCTGTACTGGTTCGTCGGGCGCGCATTGTGACAAAATTATTACGTTTGTCAGGTGGCAATTTTCATCAGCCATACCGTTTAAATTGCGTGCAGCGATTCGCGCCATGCGGCTTGTCAAAAATGCGTGGGGGAAATCTCCACTCCCGAACCGGCACCACAATCACTAGCGCTCGAATGTCTTGACTGACATTTTATTTCGATTATTCTGGAAATATAGAATAAATGCTCGCCAATAGCGCCCGGCACCGGCGATTTAAAAGCCGGGGACATCGAAAAATCGTGCCACGCCGACTGGCGACCGTAATTGAGACTCATAAATAAAAGCAAAGTAACGCGTCCATGATCGAGCCACCCGACTACCCAGCAAATCTGGATTCCACCGCATTTCGGCAAATCAACACAGAAAGCCTCCTGAATGCCAGGAACCCTGACCATCCTCCGCGCATTCTTTTGCTCTACGGGTCGGTCCGAGAGCGCTCGTTTAGCCGTTTGCTCACCGAGGAAGCCGCACGCATCTTGCGGGTTCTCGGCGCTGAAACGCGTACATACAATCCAAGTGGGCTTCCCCTGGCCGACGACGCAGGGATCGAACACCCGAAAGTTCAGGAATTACGCAACAGCGTTTCCTGGTCGGAAGGAATGGTTTGGTGCTCGCCTGAAAAACACGGCGCAATGACGGGAATAATGAAAACCCTCATTGATTGGATTCCACTGAACATCGGCGGCGTACGTCCGACCCAAGGCAAGACCCTGGCTGTCATGCAAGTCAGCGGCGGCTCTCAATCTTTCAATGCGTTAAATCAACTGCGCGTTTTGGGCCGGTGGATGCGATTGGTCACAATTCCAAATCAATCTTCCGTCCCCAAAGCGTACCTTGAGTTCGACGACAGCGATAACATGAAACCCTCTCCGTATTACGACCGTGTTGTCGATGTGATGGAGGAGTTGATGAAATTTACACTGCTTCTGCGCGGGCGCAGCGACTATCTCGTTGACCGCTACTCGGAACGCAAAGAAAGCGCCGAGGCCTTGTCACGCCGCGTCAATCAGCGATCCATTTAAGGGGACCGGGCATTGTGTAAGCGCGGCCGGCTAAACCTCTCATAGTCGCCGAGCCCTTTTCCCGCGAACGCCGCGACGAGCACGCTAATATCAGCTGCGAAATTCCCGTTGTAATACCCCCTATAACCGAAAAGCCGGCCTGACAATCAGGCCGGCTTTCCGTTCGCATATTTGCATTTTGAATTAAACCGCGACTGCCTCAGGTTGCTTTTGGCCGTCCCCCGACGCCGCCAGAACAAATGCACCCGCGCCGGTCACCACCGCCAGAAACTGAACTAAGTTTCCGAGGATAGGGATCAGGCCGACAAGCGCGAACAACACGAGACCTGCAAACATCCAACCAAGGCGGCTCCACATTTTCGGAGTCTCCGTCCCCGCCGTGATTGCACCTCTCACTTTTAGTCCCGTCCAATAGGCCGCAACCACAAGCCCAAGCCCGAGAAGCACGGCAAAGGCCGCCATGGCAAACAATCCCAGAGGAATACCGATGATGGTCACAAGCAAGATCACCGCCGCCGCTGGCAGCATCACGGCCATTAGCACGCCCAGTCCGAAACTTTGCAGCGGCTGCACGTTCACGACACCGTTGGCCCTATCGAACTGCTTTGAGAAGATCGCCATGACCACAGCCGAGAACACAAACAATGCAGCCAACGTCGCGAGCAACGCCGTAACGGCGAAAGCGATTATCTTACCAAGGCCCATATCATCAAAAAATGAGTCTTCATCGCCGCGCCATTCCTTGCGCACAATCGACCCACTTACGATAACGCCCGGCTCCAGACGCAATTCTGTCGGGCTGCTGTAAGTCAAAGTGCCCGCGATTGTGGTCCCGTCCGCAATATCAATATTCGAGGACCGAATATTCGCATTACCGCCAACACGACCGGAGAGTTCCACATCCCCTCCGACCGCGATGAAGTCACCGTCAACATCGCCATCAAAGCTAACCCGACCGCCGGCGATCACGACATCGCCAAAAACTTGCGTGCCACCTTCCACATCGACGCGTCCGCCGGCTGCAATCAGATGTTTGTGAATAGTGCCGCTGATTTCCACATTACCGCCCGAAATCACCGCGCGGTCAGTGGTCACGTCCCGCACGGAAACATCACCGCCGACGACCGTCATGGCCGCGTTCACAGAGGAATCGACCTTAACTTCCCCGCCCGCCACAAACAGATCTTCGGCAGAGCCTGTCACATCCACCTCGCCGCCTGCGTAGAAGTGAAGTCCGGAGGAAGTTGCAAAATGTACGGGACGGTCCTTGTCTCGATAACCACCCTCGCGCTCACCGTCCATGGCAAAGCTAGGCGCGGTTTGCAAAGCCACCATCGCGACAAACGCCATGGCGAAGAAGCGCGCGGCCCGCCCAGGCACCGCATCTAGAAAGCTCATCACCAGAAGCGTCACCGATCCCGCCATTGCGATCAGCACCAATGTCATTGATAAGTCAAAAAGGCCGTTCATTTGAGGTCTCCCCAATATTTGCGCTCTTTGCGCTTGGAACACACCCCATATGAGCAAGCTTCGTGCCAGACGATAAATTTATATAACTATTTGATATTAAATACTTTATTATTTGACGTTACAATTAAACGGGAACATATTCGCCACAATTTACATACTTTCGCTAAATATTTTCATTTTTAACCACTAGCTGCCATAGGTTCGATAAGGGGAGCGGAAACCGGCACTATGGTATTGATCTGCCTATACTCTAGGGCAGAAAGCAGGCTTGCCTCACAGTTGTAATTACCGGGGTGCCCCCCTATACATCCTCGCATCTTCCGTCACTGTACTTAGGATCCAGCCGCATGATCCCGCGCTACGCCCGGCCTGCCATGACCAGCATTTGGGAGCCGGATAACAAATTCCGTATCTGGTTCGAAATTGAAGCCCACGCCTGCGATGCCCAGGTCAAACTTGGGGTAATCCCCGCCGAGGCCGCCAAAGCCGTCTGGGAAAAAGGCAAGTGGGACATCGCCCGGATCGACGAGATCGAGGCCGAGACCAAGCACGATGTTATCGCCTTCCTAACCAACTTGGCTGAGCACGTTGGACCCGAAGCGCGTTTCGTCCATCAGGGCATGACGTCCTCGGATGTGCTCGATACGTGCCTGTCGGTACAACTCACCCAAGCTGCGGATATACTTCTCAAGGACATCGACGACCTGCTCGACGCCCTCAAGCGCCGGGCGATGGAACATAAAATGACCGTCGCCATGGGCCGCAGCCACGGCATTCATGCCGAACCCGTTACCATCGGCCTAAAGTTTGCGAGTTTTTATGCCGAATTCGCGCGCAACCGCCGGCGCCTCGAGGCTGCGCGAGAGGATATTGCGACCTGCAATATTTCCGGCGCCGTAGGCACCTTTGCAAACATCGACCCTTCAATCGAGGCACATGTGGCCGAGAAGATGGGCCTGAATATCGAACCCATTTCCACCCAGGTGATTCCACGCGACCGCCACGCCAACTTCTTTGCAACCCTCGGCGTTATCGCCAGCTCCGTTGAGCGGGTTGCTACAGAAATCCGCCATTTGCAGCGCACGGAAGTGCGAGAAGTGGAAGAGTTCTTCTCGGCGGGGCAAAAAGGCTCGTCGGCAATGCCGCACAAGCGCAACCCGATTTTGACCGAAAATTTAACGGGTTTGGCGCGCGTGGTACGCGGCTTCGTCACACCTGCCCTGGAAAACGTCGCCCTATGGCACGAACGTGACATCTCCCATTCCTCGGTGGAACGCTACATCGGCCCGGACGCAACCATTACCCTGGACTTTGCTCTCGCTCGTCTGACAGGCGTGATCGACAAGCTGGTGGTCTATCCGGACGCCGCCGAGAAAAACCTAAACATGATGGGTGGGCTGGTATTTTCCCAGCGCGTCCTGCTTGCACTGACGCAGGCGGGCGCCAGCCGCGAAGATGCCTACGTCATCGTTCAGCGCAATGCCATGAAGGTCTGGAACGAAGGCGGGCAACTGCAAGATCACCTGATGCAAGACCAGGATGTCACCGGTCGCTTGAATATCGACGATCTAAAGGACCTGTTCGATATGCGTTACCATACCAAACACGTAGATACGATTTTCAAGCGGGTGTTTGACGGAGACTAAGAGGCCACTCCCTCGACTACTTCTTAGCTTCTTCCGCAATCTGTCTCGCCGCTTCCGCGTAGGCTTCCAGCAGCGCTGTTCTTAGGGCTTCGTCGGAAATCTCGACCTGCTTGGCCTTAAGGTCGGCTTTGACCTTATCCAGCATGTCTTCATCGCCGGGTTTCTCGAAGTTCGAGTCCACAACTTCCGCGGCATAGGTGTCGATCTGTGGGTCCACGAGGCCCAATTGGCCCGCCACCCATTTTCCGAACAAGCGGTCGCGCCGCGATTGCGCCCGGAAAGCTTGATCCTGGTCCAATTGATATTTCCGTTCGAAACCCTTTTGGCGGTCCTGAAACGCGTCGCTCATTATATTCTCCGCTAGAATCATTAATCAGTGCAGCGCGGTCAGCCCGCGAACGTAGCCCTGATATAGCGGCGGGGCTCCGCAGGTGCAACTGGCGTAACCGCAATATTCCCATTACGGTCCCGAACAACTCCACCAAGAATCCGCCTTAAGTCATCGTATGTGCACAGTTATCCTTCTTCGCCGCCCAGACCACCATTGGCCTGTCATCATGGGGGCCAACCGCGATGAAATGCTGGGCCGTCCCTGGACGCCCCCGGGGCGTCACTGGCCCGACCGCGACGATGTGGTCGCCGGGCGTGACGACCTGGCAGGCGGCACGTGGATGGGCCTTAACGACGCGGGGCTCGCGGTCTGCATCCTCAACCGCCACGGCTCTCTGGGTCCGGCCCCCGGCAAACGCAGCCGCGGTGAATTGGTTTTGGAAGCCCTTGACCATGCGGACGCGGGTAAAGCTGCCGACGCTCTGGCTGATATCAGCCCCGAGGCTTACCGCCCCTTTAATTTGGTCATTGCCGATAATACCGAGGCATGGTGGTTGTCCTTAATGGCAGAGACCGATGACGTGCGCGCCGTCCCGATCCCCGAAGGGCTGTCCGTTTTCACCGCTTACGACCGCAACGACACCTCGGATACGCGCATCGCAACCTACCTTCCGCGCTTCGAGGCCGCTACGCCACCTGATCCGGACACCGGCACCTGGACAGAGTGGCAGGCCCTGCTCGGCGCGACCGAAACCCAGGGGGCCGTCTTCAATGCCATGAGCTTTCGCATGGAGAACGGATTCGGCACATCCTCGTCGTCGCTCCTGGCCCTACCCTCAATCCAGGCGGCACACGGGCCAAACCCCATGCGCCCGATCTGGCTTTTTGCGCCGGGGCCGCCCGAGTCTTCTCAATTCACCCCTGTGGATATCTAAAACCGCCCACGGACGGCGGCGGCAACGCCGGATTTCAGCGGTTTAATCTAGATCAGGCGCACGCGTTGTGGCCGCTCCCTCCACCTGCTATATGGGCGCTTCCCGCCACATCGACCGTTACTCGGTCAACGCGGCCTCGGTTTAATACGTTCATTTACAAGTGAGAGGCGCATGGCCCGCCGCAAGCAAATCTACGAAGGCAAAGCAAAAGTCATTTTCGAAGGTCCGGAACCCGGCACCCTCGTTCAGTATTTCAAGGATGATGCCACCGCCTTCAATAATAAGAAAAAAGGCACCATCACCGGCAAAGGTGTGCTCAACAACCGCATCTCCGAATACCTGATGATGAAGCTGGAAGAAATCGGCATCCCGACCCATTTCGTGCGCCGCCTCAATATGCGCGAGCAGTTGGTGAAGGAAGTCGAGATCATTCCGGTAGAAGTTGTGGTGCGCAATATCGCCGCAGGCTCGATCTCCGAGCGATTCGCGATTCCGGAAGGCACGCGCCTACCCCGCTCCATCGTCGAGTACTATTACAAGAACGATCAGCTAGGCGATCCGCTGATCTCGGAAGAACACATCACCGGCTTTGGCTGGGCGGCCATCCACGAGGTGGATGAAATGCTCAACATGGCCCTGCGCGTGAACGACTATCTCTCGGGCATGTTCCTCGGCATTGGCATCAAGCTTGTGGACTTCAAGGTCGAGTTCGGCCGCCTGTTCCACGAAAACGGCGACATCCAGGTCATTCTGGCCGACGAGTTGTCGCCGGATAACTGCCGTCTGTGGGATGCAAAAACCAACGAAAAGATGGACAAGGATCGTTTCCGCCGCGATATGGGCGGCGTCGAAGAAGCCTATCAGGAAGTCGCGCGACGGCTCGGCATCTTGCCCGAGAGCGGCCCGGCGGATCAGCAAGGCCCATCTACTTTGCAATAAAGTGTGGGCCACAAAGTTTAGGCCCCAGGGCGAGTCCTGGGGGTGCGAATATCAGGACCGAGTTTTAGGAGCGTGTCGTTGAAGGCGAAGGTTCATATCACATTGAAAAACGGCGTGCTCGATCCGCAAGGAAAAGCGATCGAGAACTCGCTGCATGGTTTGGGATTCGGCGATGTCGCCGATGTCCGGCAAGGCAAGTATATCGAGCTTACGGTCAACGAGAGCGATAAAGCCGCCGCCAAATCCAAGGTCGAGGACATGTGCAAGGCCCTGCTCGCCAACACGGTCGTCGAGAATTACAGCGTCGAAATTTTAGATTGAGTCCATGAAGGCTGCTGTCATCGTTTTCCCGGGGTCCAACTGCGACCGCGATATCGCCGTCGCCCTCGAACAAAGCATGGGCAAAGCGCCCCAAATGATCTGGCATCGGACCACCGAACTGCCGGACCTTGATCTCATTGTCGTACCGGGCGGCTTTTCCTATGGCGATTACCTGCGCTGCGGGGCCATGGCCGCTCAGTCGCCGATCATGCGCGATGTGAAACGCAAGGCCGAGGCCGGCGTGCGCGTCCTCGGCATCTGCAACGGCTTTCAGATTCTTACCGAGACGGGACTTCTGCCCGGCGTTCTTATGCGCAACCGCGATCTCAAGTTCATCTGCCGCGATGTGCATCTGAAGGTCGAAGACAGCGCGAGCGCCTTTACCAATGGCTACAAGACTGGCGACGTGATCCGTATTCCTGTCGCCCATCACGACGGCAATTACTTCGCCGACGACGAAACGCTAAAGACCCTTGAGGACGAGCGGCGCGTTGCCTTCCGTTACTGCGATGAGAACGGCGACCTCACCGAGGCGGCCAACGTCAACGGTTCGCAACACAACATCGCCGGCATTTTCAACAAATCCAAGACCGTGCTCGGCATGATGCCGCACCCCGAACGCCTCGCCGACATCCAGCTCGGCGGCACCGGCGGTCGCGCCATGTTCGACGGTCTGGTGGAGGCGCTGTCATGACCCACAACGCGCCCATTACGCCCGAAGACGTCAAAACCCACGGCCTCTCCGAAGAGGAATACAAGCGTATCCTCGAGATCATGGGCCGTGAGCCCAACCTTGTTGAGCTCGGCATCTTCTCGGTCATGTGGTCGGAGCACTGCTCCTACAAGTCCTCGAAAAAGTGGCTGAAGACCCTGCCCACCACCGCGCCTTGGGTCATCTGCGGCCCCGGCGAGAACGCGGGCATCATCGACATCGGCGAAGGACTGGCTGCCATTTTCAAAATGGAGAGCCACAACCACCCCTCCTACATCGAGCCCTACCAGGGCGCGGCCACCGGCGTCGGCGGCATCTTGCGCGATGTGTTCACCATGGGCGCGCGCCCCATCGCCAATATGAACGCCCT
>JAUIGX010000024.1 GCA_030432435.1 Alphaproteobacteria bacterium | reverse complement strand
TTCTAACACCTCCTGTCGCGGCGTCCCGATATGACCAGAACTAGGCCTGGGCTCGCCGCTTGTTGCTATTCTAAAATGAAACCATCAGTTGCCGCAGTCGAAATCTCGGCCCGGCCCTCCATTATGGCCTATTAATAACATGACTGGTCGGTCGCAAAAAGTATTCTAGGCACGAAATGTTGTCTAAAAGTGCCGGTTAGCGGGATTTTTCGTGTCAGGGTCGCATCGTTCTTCGCCTCGGCTGCCCCAACATTTCAATCTTTTAACATATTGATTTTACTTGATTTTTTAAGATTTCTTAGATTTGGGCCTCAAGTAGCCTAACCAGCTTGCGGCGGACTCGCGCGGTTTATCGCTGAAATGTCGAGATAGAGCCCCGCCGTGTGGCCGAGTCGCTCGAATTCCCGAACTATAGACCTGACAGCGAACCGCGAATTGAACTTACCGAGTAGAATGATCGGGCGGAAAAGCGCGGGTGTGTTGTACGCTGGGCCTGTCGTGTCATGTGCGCACACTATCGAATCAAAAGTTGGGGGTCGCATTGAACCGCCGGGTTGTTTCAGAAGCGACTTATTTGATGTGGGGAACGATGATGAAAATGCATCTTCAGAAATTACTTGTGACCGTGGCGCTGGCATCGCCGCTTATCCTGTTGCAATCCTGTGATCAACCGACAGATGCGGTCAAGGCGCCGTTCAGCGTGGTGGAAGCATCCATACCCGAGATGCAGGCAGCGCTGGAAGATGGTCGGGTCACGTCCCGTGAACTGGTAACTCAATACCTAAGTCGTATTGGTCTTTATGACCGAACACTTCGCGCGACAGTTGCCGTCAATCCCAATGCGCTTGCGCAAGCCGATGCGCTCGATAAAGAGCGAGCGGCAGGAAATGTGCGGGGGCCTTTACACGGCATCCCGGTTGCGGTGAAGGACAACATTCATACGGCAAGCGACATGTTGACGACCGGAGGCACTATCGGTCTTCGAGATTATATGCCGCCCTACGATGCAACATTGGTCAAGAACCTCAAGGACGCCGGGGCGATCATCATCGCCAAATCCACGTTGACTGAACTTGCCAACTGGATGGCGGGTCCCCCCACACAGATGGAGTCAGGTTACAACGCGATTAGCGGGCAAAGTTATAATCCGTATGATCCACGGCCCCTCCCGAACGGCGAGCCAATCCTCAATACCGGCGGCTCCAGTTCCGGTATCGGTGTCGCGGCCAATATGTGGGCCGGCAATGTCGGAACCGACACGGGCGGCTCCGTGATGAGTCCGTCCAACGCGAATATGCTGGCGGGTCTTAGGCCCTCTACGGGACGTATCAGCCGCTACGGTATTATTCCGGTCAGCCTTGATCAGGATACGGCGGGCCCGATGGGCAAAACAGTAGCCGATGTGGCGATTATGCTTGGCGCGATGGAAGGCAAGGAGCCGGACCCTAACGACCCGGCAACGACCGTGTGCGAGCCGCCCGAGAACAACGACTACATGCAGTTCTTGAAGGCCGATGCCCTGAAAGGCGCGCGGATTGGAATTCCGCGTACCGGCATCTACGAGCCATTTCAGATTCCCGGGACCGACGTTGACCGCTCGGGGCTGAGCACGGACGAAGCGCAGTCGATGGCCGAGGCAATCGCAGCGCTTGAGGCCGCCGGAGCGGTCGTGGTTGATCCGGCCGATATTCCGAGCATTGTTACAACCGATCCCAATGAGAATTTTACTTTGCGCCGCATGTGCCAGACCGGCGTGGACGGGGTGAATGAAACCTGCTCCATCGTTTTCAACTACGGTATGAAGCGCGACTTCAATCTTTGGCTCGAGACACTTGGCCCCGACGCCCCCTTTACATCGTTGACCGAATTTCGCGAGTGGAACCTGAGGCATAAGGATTTTGGGACGCTTAAGTACAACCAATCGCGCCTCGATAGTTCGGATATGACGGATCTCGTCGCAGACAAGGAGCGCTATGACGCCGACAGGGCGCTTGGGCTTGAGCTCAGCCGGGCCAAAGGTCTTGATGCGGTGATCGAAGAGCACCAGCTCGATGCGCTGATGTTTCCGGCCGCAAGTGCGGCTCAATTTGCATCTCGCGCTGGGTATCCGGGGCTGACGGTACCTTTCGGGATGGTCTCAAATCCGGATGATCCTGATGGCTCGGGCGCAAAGACTCGTCCGTTTGGTGTCAGCTTCACCGGGCCACAATGCAGCGAGCCGCGCATCTTGGCCATCGGCTATGCTTTTGAGCAAGCCACCAAAAAGCGCGTGCCGCCCGCAGCTACTCCATAGGGTCGCGGCTTCGCCCTAGACGGAAAAGCCGCTCGTCATAAACGGTAGCGACCGTACACGGCGTCCGCTGGCCGCGAACACGGCGTTGGCAACGGCCGG
This sequence comes from Alphaproteobacteria bacterium, assembly GCA_030432435.1. GTDB lineage: Bacteria > Pseudomonadota > Alphaproteobacteria > Rhodospirillales > Rhodospirillaceae > UBA11612. The sequence goes on along the minus strand of JAUIGX010000024.1, from coordinate 21,646 downwards.
CGCAAGTGGTGGCAAGGCGGGTTCACCAAGGCCGGTCGGCGGAAAGTCAGACTCAACGAAGTGGATTTCGACCTCGGGTGCTTCTGGCATCCGCAGGATGGTGTACTGATCGAAGTTGGTTTCTTGAATGCGGCCATTTTCAATATTCAGATGCAAGTTCATCATCGTGCTGAGGCCGTCGATCACCGAGCCTTCGATTTGATTCTCGGCGCCGCTGCGATTGACGATGGGGCCGACGTCGGCAGCCACCGTAACCTTGTGGACGCGAATCTTGTTATTCGCCTCGACACTCACCTCGGCCACATGGGCAACGTGCCCCGAATGGCTGAAGTAAAACGCCAGCCCTAAGGCCCGGCCCGCAGGCATATCGCGGCCCCATCCGGCTTTTTCGGCGGCTAATTTGATCACGCCTGCCGCACGTCCGGTATGAAGCGCGCCCGGATTATTCTCGGCCAGCCACCTCGGCTCGCCCATGATCTCCAATAAGAATTCAAGGTGATCACGCCCGCCGGCGACGGCGAGTTCATGGATAAAACTCTGTATGGCGAAAGCGAACACATTGGAACCCGGTGCGCGCCAGGGGCCGCACGGTGTTTTGATGGGCAGTAATGTCTGAGAGATCTCTGCATTGGCTAGCAACGGAGCCGGAAACTCTGTGTCCCGCATTGATCCGCCCGACACGCCATTCTCGCCGTCGGCGGTGAAAGAAATGAAGTGATTGCGAAAGGCAATCAGCTTGCCGTCAGCGTCCAGCCCGCCTTCAAGCGCGTGAAAACCACCGGCACGATAAAAGTCGTGGAGCATATCGTCTTGGCGCGTCCAGGTTAGTTTGATCGGAGCATCAACCCGCGCGGCAATGGCAGCCGCTTCGCAGACGGAATCGTTGGCAAGCCGGCGACCGAAGCCTCCGCCGCCGCGGATCATATTAAGGGTCACATTTTCCTCGGCAAAACCGAGGTCGCCTGTCAGGAACGGCCAAGCTCCAAAGCTGCCGAGATTTCCAGGTGCCTGTGTGGGTGCCCAAATTTCCAGCTTATTACCCTGCCGCCAAGCGGTGCAGTTCTGCGGTTCCAAATTGGCGTGAGAAATAAACGGATAGCTGTAAAAAGCTTTGACGGTTTTTGCGGCGCCGGTGAGAGCGGCGTCTATGCCGTCGGTCGTGTGGATGATGTTTTCGCCGCGCGGTTGCGCTGAAAGCTCTTGGGCCTTCGCTGATAATTCCGACCAGCTGTCCTTGGACGCGTCGGTTTCATCCCACTCTACTTGCAGGGCCGATTTGGCTCTGAACGCGGCCCAGGTGGAATCGGCAACAATCGCGACACCCGGCATTAGCTGATTAATGTTGCCGTTGCCATCCAGCACGAAGGCGTCCTTAACCCCCGGCATGGCTTTGATCTGATCAAGGTTGGCGTGCGCTACACGTCCGCCGGTCGCCGGACATTTTTCGTAAACGGCGTAGAGCATGCCCGGCAGAGTCGTATCGATCCCGAACAGCGGCTGGCCTGTGACAATTTTTTCGTTGTCGACGCCGGTCACATATTTGCCCAGGAGTTTGAACGCCCTGCGGTCTTTGAGTTTCACGTCGGCAACATCCGGTACGGGGAGACGGGCAGCAGCGGCCGCGAGCGTCCCGTATCCGAGTTTGCGGTTACTGGCCGCATGGATGACAGCACTGTCGGCGGTGGTACATTCGGCGGCCGCAACGCCCCATTCGCGGGCTGCGGCCTCAACCAGCATTGCCCGCGCGGTTGCGCCGGCTTGACGGTGGCCCATCCAGTTGGTTGGAATCGAACGTGATCCACCGGCGAACTGGGCGCCGAAATCTTTTTGGCTGAGGTGAGCCTGATGAACATCAACATCGCTCCACGCGGCGTCCAGTTCCTCGGCGATGATCATGGGCAGAGATGTTTTGACGCCCTGACCGACTTCGGGGTTCTGGGACAGAATCGTGATGCGGCCGTCGGGAGAAATGTTGATGTAGGCGTTCGGCTTGAAATCACCGGTCGCGGCCTGTGCTTTTTTCGAACCGGCCGACGAAAAGAAGCCGAGCAGAAGCCCGCCGGTAGCAGCGGCGCTGAGATTGAGGATCGAGCGCCGGCTCAAATCCACGTTCGCTAGCGAGACGGCATGGGACTGATATTTCTCGATCAGCGCTTCGAGGTCGCGTTCTGTTGGCAGCGGTGTTTTTGAAATCTTGTTCATGCCGCACCTCCATTGAGTTCGGCGGCTGCTTGATGAATAGCCTTGCGGATGCGGACGTAGGTTCCGCAGCGACAGATGTTTCCGGCCATGGCGACGTCAATATCGGTGTCGCTCGGTTTCGGGTTTTTATCCAACAATGCAGCGGCGCTCATAAGCTGACCAGCCTGACAGTATCCGCATTGGGGCACGTCAATGGCGATCCATGCTTTCTGGAGAGCGTGAAGCGTGCCGTCGGCAGAGGCCAATCCCTCGATGGTTTTAACGTCAGAGTCCGCGGCGGCGGAAATTGGCAGCGAACATGAACGAACCGGCTCGCCGTTTAAATGGACAGTGCAGGCGCCGCACTGTGCGATGCCGCAACCAAACTTGGAGCCTACCAATCCGAGGGTGTCGCGCAGCACCCACAGCAGGGGTGTTGAGGGATCGACATCGACTTCTCGAGTTGCGCCGTTGACCTTGAGACTGATCATGGAACCTCCGCAGGGTTGTACTGAGAGAAAAGCCGTCCAGCGGCGGACCCCCAGCTGTCTGGATAGTCAATCCTAACAAATAAACAAAGGACCGGCGATCAACTATTCCTATCGTGAATGTGGATGGAAAACGGAGTCTAGGCGACTGATTTTTAATATGTTTTAAACGCCTCGGGGAAGGGAGAGGGGGCGGTAAATCGCTGGACTTCCCCCAGCCGGGCTGTTGAAATCAACATTCGCCTTACGGGGCGGGTGAGGTTTAGGGGGAGGTGATGGTGAGGTCGAACTTACGCGCTGGGGCATTGGCGACAATTGCTTTTGTTCTTTCCGTTTTTCATAGCGGAGCAGGCTTGGCGGCCTCGGACGACGTTATCCAAAAGGGTGAGTATTTAGCCCGCGCGGCGAACTGTGTTGCGTGCCATTCGACCTATGGCGGAAAAGCGTTTGCAGGCGGCTTGCTCATGGCGTTGCCATTTGGGCTTGGTGAAATTTATGCGACCAACATCACTCCACATCCCGAAGCCGGGATCGGCAATTATACATTGGAAGACTTCGATGCAGCCCTGCGCCTTGGCGTGGCGAAGGACGGGCATATGCTCTATCCGGCCATGCCTTATCCGTCATATGCCATTATGTCGGAAGACGACATTGCAGCACTCTATGCCTACTTTATGGAAGCGGTCGAGCCGGTCGCCGAACCTACACCGCCTAATGAAATATCCTGGCCGCTGAATATGCGCTGGCCGCTGAAGGTCTGGAATTTCTTCTTCTCGACGACGGATCGTTATACGCCCGACAGCACGCAAAGCGCGGACTGGAATCGCGGCGCTTACCTCGTACAAGGTGCCGGCCATTGCGGCGCCTGTCACACGCCGCGCGGGTTGCTTTTTCAAGAGGCCAGCCTTGATGAGAGTGAGGACGCGTTTTTGGCGGGGGGTACACTCGACTATTGGTCAGCCGGTAATTTGCGGCAGGATGTGAACACCGGTCTCGGCCGCTGGTCGCAGAGCGATATCGTCGAGTTTCTCAAAACCGGGCACAACCAGTTCGGTTCCGCCTTCGGAACGATGACCGAGGTTATCAATAACAGCACGCAGTATATGACCGACGCGGATTTGAACGCGATGGCAGTTTATCTCGCTTCACTGTCGCCAGTGCTGGATGACGGACCGGCTTATGCATACGATTCTGCAAGTGAAGAGGAATTGCGTGCGGGCAATTTCGAGCGTCCCGGCGCGCTGGTGTATATGCAAAAATGCATGGCCTGCCACCGTGCTGATGGACAAGCCGCTGCACCTTATATTCCGCCGCTTGCGGGCAACCCGGCCGTCATGGACCCGGATCCGTCTTCGCTTATCAATGTGACGCTCAACGGTACACAGCGCATTGTCGTAGGCGGTGTGCCCGATGCGTACTGGATGCCTAGATTTCGCAACGGGCTTTCCGACCAAGAAGTCGCCGATGTTGTGACGTTTATTCGGCGCAGCTGGGGAAATCAGGCCGCATCCGTGTCTGCGGCGCAGGTCGCTGAAATTCGTGCGGGAACCAACGCGGCAAGTGATGCCGTTCAAATTTTGAAAATGAAGTAGGGGCAGCCATGATGAAATTTAGACATTCCTTTCTCGGCGCTGGGTGCCTGGCGGTCTTGGCTCTTGGGGCATGCACACCTGCGAGCGACGAAACCACTTCAATGGACGCCGCAACGGAAGAGTCTCACGTTGTGGACTCGCAACTCGAGAAGTTCCGTGTGGTTACGGTTGCAGAGGGGCTGCAGCAGCCCTGGTCTATTGCCTTCCTACCGGGCGGCGATTTGCTGGTGACGGAACTCGCCGGGCGTTTACGTGTTGTGCGCGGCGGTGTCCTGCAACCGGACCCCGTCGGCGGCGTGCCTGAAGTGTCATACGAGCGGCAGGGCGGCTTGTTCGACGTTGTGCTGCATCCCGACTACGAAAACAATCAGCTCGTATATCTCAGCTATGCCAAGCCGAACGACGACGGCAGCGAAAGTACGACCGCCGTGATCCGTGGTCGATTCGACGGCAGTCAGTTGAACGACGTTGAAGAGATTTTTGAAGCCAAGGCGTGGAGCGGAACCGGCGCACATTTCGGGGCGCGGATGGCTTTTGACGGTACTGGTCATCTTTTTATTACTATTGGCGACCGCGCCTCTAGCCCGATGGTCACGCCTCGCAGCGATCATCCGGCGCAAAACCTCGGCGTCCATCACGGTAAGATCGTTCGCGTGAATGATGACGGTAGTGTTCCGACAGATAATCCGTTTGTAGGTACGGACGGGGCGTTGCCGGACATCTGGAGCTACGGCCACCGAAATCAGCAGGGTCTGACAATCCACCCGCAGACCGGCGATCTTTGGGCAACGGAGCATGGGCCTCAAGGCGGCGATGAGCTCAACCTCATCCGCGCTGGTGCTAATTACGGGTGGCCGGTGATCGGCTACAGCGTCAATTACGGCGGTGAGCGCTTTCACGACGACACCCACCAGGAGGGTATGGAGCAGCCGGTGCAGTTCTGGACGCCGTCCATCGCGATTTCAGCCGTGATGATCTACGATGGAGATCGGTTTCCCAAGTGGCGCGGACACTTTTTTGTCGGCGGACTGGCTGCGCAGTTGATCGCGCGTTTGCCGATTACGGTCGGCGACAACGGGTATCAGGTGGGCAGCATGGAGCGCCCTGATCTGCTGCGGGATGTTGCTCGGTTCCGCGATATTCGCCAAGGTCCGGACGGCTTGATCTATGTGGCAACCGACGATCGCAGTGGCGGTCTGACTTCGGTTCTGCGCCTTGAGCCCGTTGCAGGCGACTGACGACGGACACTCGCCGGACGGATTAAGTTCCGCAAAACGTCTTGTGCACGACCTGCTCGGGGCGCGGCGGCACCGCATACTTTTCGAAGCCCGGCTGATCTTCGAACGGTTTTGCGAGGACTGCTATGAGTTGCTCAAACGGCGCGAAGTCGCCGCGTTCGACGGCGGCGACAATTACTTCCTCCACGAGATGATTTCGCGGGATGAAGGCCGGATTCACTAGCTGCATGTCTGCTCGGCGCGTGCTTGAGTCTTGGCCGTCGTTGGCAAGGCGGTTTCGCCACTCCACGGCCCATTCATCGAAAACAGCCGGATCGTCAAACAAGCTGCGTACGCGGCCATTACCGATTGGCTCAATTTCATCGCACAGACCACGGAAGGTGAGGGTGAAGTCGGCTTTGTTGTTTGCCATTCGGGCCAGCAGATCCTGGGCCAAGGGCAGGTCTTTTTCTGAGCCTTCGGTCAGGCCGATCTTACTTAAGAGGCCTGAAGCATAGGCCGCATCAAAACGGGCAGAAAAAGTGGAGAGGGCTTCTTCGGCTTCGCGCACAGAGGTTGCTTCATCGTCTGCGAGAAGAGGTAAAAGGGCTTCGGCCAGCCGGGTTAAATTCCACTGGGCAATCGCCGGCTGATTGGCATAGGCGTAGCGGCCGCGCCGATCAATAGAGCTATAGACCGTGGCAGGGTGGTAGGTATCCATGAACGCACACGGACCGTAGTCGATGGTCTCACCTGAGATCGACATGTTGTCGGTGTTCATGACGCCGTGAATAAAACCGATGTGCAGCCACCGGGCTACGAGTTCAGCTTGCCTCTGAATTACGCCATCAAGGAAGGCACGGTAGGGATTGGCGGCTTCGCGCGCTTCTGGATCGTGCCGATCGATTGCATAATCGGCGAGGCGTTTGATCATGTCCGCATCGCCGCGCGCCGCGAAAAATTGAAACGTACCTATACGCAAGTGACTCGCCGCGACGCGCGTAAGGACCGCGCCGGGCAAGGGTGTCTCGCGCCAGACGGCTTCACCTGTCAGCACAGCGGCAAGTGCGCGGGTGGTCGGGACGCCGAGAACGGCCATGGCTTCGCTGACAATATATTCGCGCAGTACGGGGCCAAGGGCGGCCCGTCCGTCACCCTGACGAGAGTAGGGCGTTGGGCCAGAGCCTTTAAGTTGGATGTCTCGGCGCACGCCGTCTTGGTCGACAACCTCGCCCAGAAGTATGGCGCGCCCATCGCCAAGCTGCGGGACAAATGATCCGAATTGATGGCCAGCATAGGCCATGGCAATCGGCTCGCTTCCCTCCGCAATTCGGTTGCCGGCTAAAATTTCTATGCCCTCGTCGGTGGCAAGCTTATCCGGATCGAGATAAAGCTGCCGCGCCAAGGCGTCGTTCAGGCGGATGAGCTTCGGCTTCTCGACCGGGGTCGGCGGCACGCGGGCGTAGAAAGCTTCCGGTAGGTGCGCATAGCTATTGTTGAAGGGGAACGAAATGGGGCTGGCGGGGTGATTGGTCATGGCATCCGTTATGTCTGAGATAAAGCCCACCCTAATCTAGGATGACATCTGTTGGAACTCGCCGAAGGATGTGTACCTTGGGGCCGGGAATAGAAGGGCGTGTCTCGCCACGTGCATGGCAAGATGCTGGACCCGTAGCGGATATCACGAGTACACTCAGTGGTCATCATCCGGAGTTGTTCATGCCACTAAAAGATCGTGGGTTTACGCTTGTTGAAATCGCGATCTTGCTCGTGATTATCGGCCTCATCGCGGCAGGGGGCCTCTCTATTATTAATCCGTTGCTCGACAGTGGCCGGACTTCGACCACGCTCAAGCGCATGGCCCTGGTCGAAAAAGCGCTGCAGTCCTATGTGGTGCAATTCGGATGTCTGCCGTGTCCGGCAAACGGGGCATTGGCTTCGACTGCGGCCGGGAATTTCGGGCGTTCGTTAGATTCAGCCGGGCTGGTGGCAGGTAATTGTACGGCCAATACGTGCGTGACCGGCACACTCAACTACGTCGTGCCGTGGGTCACTCTGGGTTTGTCCGAAGAGCAGGCCACGGATGGATGGAATAGCCGCCTGCGCTATTTTGTCGGCGCTGGAACACCCTGCAATGCCGCTGTCGGATTGCAAGACACCAACGGTATGACTCGATGCGATACGACATCGTATCCGGCCGGTAATGTAACGGTAAATGATAACGACGGCGTTTTTGCCGCGACGACCAATGCCGCCTACGTCCTTGTGAGCAGCGGTCCCGACCAATCCCGCGCCTTGAAGTATCGCAGCGGCGTGTTGACGGCTGACCGCTACGCTCAAACCGGTGGAGGGTTGGGGCAAGAAGAGAATTTCGACGACGACGCGACGTTTTCCTATGGAGATTTCATCAGCGTCGACGGAGCAACGCACTTTGACGATATTGTTCGCTTCAAGTCTGCGCCGATCATGGTTCAACAGTGCGGCCCGGGCGCCTGCGGAAATCCGGACTAAGATCAATTAACCGCCGAGGCGCTGAACGCCGACGATGCGGTAAATGCCGCGGATTTTGTCGCGTTCGTACGAGTCCTTGGTTTTGGGCGAGAGCAGTGCGAGACGAACCGCATTTGCGGTAATGGCGGCCAGACCGCCAACGACAAAGCCACCGCCGCGCCGTTCCAACACCACGTCTATTTTGGTGCCTTCAAGACTACGCGCCGGGCTGACATAAAGCATGTCGCCCACGTCGAAGCGGGGAGTCATGGTTTCATCGGGCATCAAGATGGCGAAGCCTTTGGCATCGCCAATAAGAAACGGCGGGCGCTGGGTTTTGAGAGGCGCCTTTGAAAAATCCCCTGCGAGTACGTCAATGCCCTGAGAGGAACCAATGAGAACCGGCAAATCTGAAACGCTGTCCTGCTCGGGCGCAAGAGGGGCGGCAAATTTTCCTTTGCCGACTGCTTTGGCGGTGCGGATAACCTCGGCGATATCGGGGGCGTGCTCGAGCATGCCCAGTTCATAGACAGCAATTGCGGGGGCAAGGTCGGCGAGAGCCGTTTGGTCTATCGACTGGATTGGTTTGTTCTTCAGGCGAAGGAACGTTTCCGTCATGAGCGCAAGCATGGTGCTTTGACTCAAAGTATGACGCACCGCGCGGTGCATGATCCGGTTGACCGTGGACGGCGTGAGGCCAGCCGCGCGCGCAAGGCCTGTCGCCGACAAGCCGGTCAGGGTCATCATGGCGCCGACAAGCTTGCGTATTTGCTCTTGGTGCGCAGAGACCTCGTCCGCCCGCGTCGGGTTGGCGGGACCGTTACCGTCCATAGCTCGTTTCGCGATTTTCCAAAACAGCACCGTTGAGAAAAGGAGAGATAAAGATTATAATTGCTAATATATTCGCGCAAAAATAATTAATAATATGCGCATCGGTGCTCTACTTCACATCCGCGCAAAGTCTTGTGGTCCTTGATGGGTTGATGCCGCCATATCTGGTTTTGGCACCTATCACATTGGAGGATTTGGAATGACGCAGGCGCATATATCTGCGAGATCAGGCGCGACTCGGGCGGTGCCTGTCTGCCGCCGTGGCCGGCCTCGGCGAAATCAAGATGTCGGGCCGACGCCGCAAACAGCGGCAAAATTAGAGCGCGATGTGTTGCTTGCGATGTTGGCGGCGGAGGAGCTGACTGCCGAGCAAGAGACGGCGGGGCGGGAGCTGTATGCGCTGTGGCGTGCGCTTCAGCGCGGCATGTTCCCTCAGATGAGGGTGGACGGAACGGGGCAATCGCCGGGAAGCCAGTGCGCGCGGTCCCCCTTTGCTCGGATGAGTGATTTCGAAGCCAGCGTATGGGCCGAGCGCTACAAGCCCTGGGCTGCGGCCGAAACCAAAGTATTTGTGGTGCGGGTGCCGAAGTTATCGCGCTTCGATTTGGTGCGCCGCGTTGTCGAAAATAATACGCGGCCAATGTGCGTTGCCTCGGTCTTCGGTGTTAGCGAAGCGCATATCGTGACAGCCCTTAAAGAGTCTTTGGACTGCTATTGCGCATTGAGAAGAGCAAAAAAGCTATTGACATAAGCAATAATAATTTGACATAATTCGAACTGTGAGAATTGGGGTTTGAAGGGCTACAGAGTTTCCCGTCAGCGTAAGGTTTTCACAGCGGACTTTAGGGTCCGTTTGGATTGTTATCGGTCCTCTCCTCTTTACTGGCCCGCCGTTTCGACGGCGGGTCTTTTTATGTGGCGTCGGCGATCGCTTTGTCGCGCTGTCAAAAGACCGGCAGGTTCGCTGCCTTATCCAATCACCGGAGAAATTTGTAATGCCTAAGTACAAAGGGCCGCGCGATGCTGCGCGTGCACTCCTGGCGCGTGGTATTCGTCTGGATATCGACCAGCCCAACGCTTCTGAACCAGCGGGTGAGAATACCGCCGGTGCCTCGGTGCGGAGCGGAGTTGGCCCGCCTCCGGGTTATATTCCGGTGGATGGAGATGCGGAATTGCTAGCGCGCATGATTTTCTCGGAAGCTGCCGGACAAGCGCATGCTCCGGAGCTTTATGAGGCGTTGGGATGGACGGCGGTTAACCGAATAGGTGGTAAGGGGTTCAAGGATCGCAAGAATTTGCATGAAGTGATCATGCAAAAGAACGCTTTCGGGACGACGACGGACCTTTGGAACAAGGCTGAAAACCCGGTGTCACTGGAGTTCGGGAATAAGGCCGCATATGAAAAGGCTCTGCGTACGGCGCGGAGGATACTTAGCGGGCAAGTGAAAGATCCGACCCGCGGAGCTACCTATTTTTATTCGAGCCTAGACGGAACACCGCCCAAAGGCTTCTTCGCTGAAAACACGAAGGCGGGTATACTTGGGCGGACGAGAGACGATATTCTCTTTGGCACCGAAGACGCACCGGGACAGTTTACTTTCATGTGGGATCAGAGATGAAACGAAGTCTTGCGATAGCCATGGCGTTCATGCTTCTCGCACTTTCGCCCAGTGTCGGCGCAGCAGAGGAAGAGCCTCCGCCGGTGCAGTGTAAGATGGACTCGCGAATCACGGGGCCTTGTTTTCGCGCACATGGAATGCTGTTGAATACCGCAAACCGTGGGACTGCGCTGATAGTTTCAGGCTGGTCCCGAGAGTTTAATATTGTCGGAGAAACCTATCCAGAAATTCTGGGCAGAATTTTTGAAGACTTCCAAGCGCGTGTATATGGCGTCTACGAAATTTGCCCGTTTCATAGTGATCAGGCCGTCAATGGATTTCGTCACTATGGATGCATTGAGTCGGTAGATGATATTCTCGTTGATCCAGCGCATCCCGAGAGGATATGCGATTTCGTAAAATGCTTGTAGTCGGAGTCTCATCAATATGAGCTCGTTTTTGTGAGCGGAACTTGATCCTTTTGCAGGAGCCTAGCGCGGTTATGGAAATAAAAAGAACTCTGGGTCGCTCCCTTCTTATCGCAGCTTTCGGCGTTGCGTGTTTGGCCATGCGGCCTGCTGCCGCGACCGCGGACCAGTTAATCAGCATTGCTAATTTTGAAATAGGCCAAGACGAGCGGGTTTCCTCGTTTGAAATAGATATCGAAGGAGGCCTACTTAAATCTGTCTGTCATATTCCGGAATGGTGGTCTATTTATGCTGCGAACAAAGTTCACGCGGGCATCGGCATCGAGGGATGGACCTATTATCAGGAAGACGAGATTTTTGGGCCTGCGGCTGGCGACCTTAAAAACTTTTTAATTGCTTCTCTTGCCGATGATTCTAAAGGAGTCTTGGTTACTGGAACAGTGAAACTGGTTAGGCGCGATGTGGAAAATAACATCAACCATTATCGCGAAATAAAAATCGTGCCGAATATGGTCTCGCTTACAGAAGTCACGAGCTGCCCCTAGCGCCATTTTCTATCCGCCGTTTATCCCGGCACTCCGTAGTTCTCCTGGACGATAAATATGACTGAAAAGCCAACGCGCGTCCGCGCGACCGGGAAAGTGCGCGCGAGTTCTGCGCGCGCCGCCCACGGACAATTCATAACCAAACGGCCGCGCCGCCCGAGTGCGCGTGAGCTAGACCGCGCGATCGTGGCCGGTGTCGCTCAAGACATGATTGCGCATGGCCAAGCCGCAGCGGCCGCGGCCAGGGAAAAAGATCCGCTCGGGTATTTGAAGTTCGGCCGCACGTTGGTGCAGGAGCATCAGCCCAAGCCAAAACCGCGCGCGGCTATCGAGCAGTTAAGCGATGATCAGATCAAAGCTCAAATTGAAACCCACGACAAAGAAATTGCGGCCCTTGCTGGCCCGTCAGATGACCTTGAAGGCGGAGACTGTTCGCCGCCTGACGACGAGGCGCCTTAACCGCTACGCGCCCTATCCAAAGCAAGCAGATTTTCATGCAACCGGCGCTACGCACCGCGAGCGTTTATTTATGGCCGGGAACCAGTTGGGCAAGACTCTGGCCGGCGGTTTTGAAGCGGCGATTCATGCGACAGGTCTGTACCCGCGATGGTGGGCAGGACGCAGGTTTGAACGGCCGACTGTCGGCTGGGCGGCGAGCGTGTCCGGTGAAAACACGCGCGACAATGTGCAACGTATGTTGCTGGGTCGCCCGGGCGCGCGCGGCACTGGCGCCCTGCCCGGCGAGTTGATCGAGCGAACAACGGCGGGGCGCTCGGCAGCTGAGTTGATTGACAGCGTGATTGTACGTCATACGTCGGGCGGCAACTCGCGCATATCGTTCAAGTCTTACGAAAAAGGCCGTGAGAAGTGGCAAGGGGAAACCCTCGACTGGGTGTGGTTCGATGAGGAGCCGCCCAGCGATATTTACATGGAAGGCCTAACCCGAACCAACGCGACGAATGGTTTGGTGTGGCTGACATTCACCCCGCTTAAAGGCATGAGCGAAGTTGTGAACCGTTTCTTGATTGGTGAACACGCCGACCGTGCGGTCGTGCAGATGACGATTGAAGAGGCGCCGCATTTTTCGCGAGTGCAGCGGCAAAAAATTATCGCGAGTTATCCGGCCCATGAAGTAGAGGCACGGGCGCGCGGCGTACCGATTATGGGGTCGGGGCGGGTGTTCCCAATCAGCGAAGAGCAAATTAGGGAACCGGCATTAGAGATTCCCGATCATTGGCCGCGCCTTTGCGGGCTGGATATCGGCTGGGACCATCCCACCGCGGCGGTGTGGCTGGCCTGGGACCGGGATGCGGACACTGTTCACGTTTACGACTCTTATCGATTGCGCGAGCAAACGCCGGTTGTGCATGCGGCGGCGCTGCGGGCGCGGGGAGACTGGATTCCCGTCGCTTGGCCTGCCGATGCGTTGCAGCATGACAAAGGCTCGGGTGTTCAGATCGCAGAGTTATATCGCGAGCAGGGCGTAGCCATGCTGGATGGGCATGCGCAGTTTGCGGACGGCTCGGCCGGGGTGGAAGCCGGCATCTTGCACATGCTCGACCGTATGAAAACCGGACGTTTCAAGGTGGCCGGGCATCTGCATGAGTGGTGGGAAGAGTTTCGCACTTATCACCGCAAGAACGGACTGATCGTGAAAGAGCGCGATGATTTGATGAGCGCGACCCGCTATGCGCTGATGATGCTGCGGTATGCGGAGGAAGAGCCAGACGGCGCGGATGATCTTGATTTCGGCGACGACTGGGTCGTTTGAACGACCATAGTTTTTAGGAGAAATAGATGCCGATTTACCGAAACCCGCGTGAGGCTGCGCGGATACTGACGCCGTTGTTTGAAGCGGAAGCGAGAGCAAAAAGAGAGAAAGAAAGCCAGATCCGCCAGCAGGACGCGCTCTTACCTGATTTGCCGGAGAGTTTGCCTAGAAACCCGTTACTTCGGCCATACAACGAGACGACTCCGGACCCCGAGGTTGATTCCTACCCTTACTATTGCAGCAACGACGATCTCATTGCGATCCGAGACCTTAAAGCCATCCTCAAGGGGATCGCTTCTGAGAAGGAAGCCAATATTTCTCGACAAAAGGCGCTTCAAAAAGAGTGGAGCGATGGCGTTACAGACAAAAGAAAAGCAGAAATCACTGCGGAGATAGAACAGTTGGGATCTAGAGATAAAGAGTTGGCGAGTAAGGCATCACAGGTTCGAAATAAATTGAATCCGCTGGCAAGAAAGTGCCGAGAGCGATTGGAAAAAATTTAAGCGGCGATGATGACATTTAATCCAGGAGGCGCATTCCGGGGATTATATCTGCCTCGGGGGGTAAGGGCAGGAGAGGTATAGATGGACTGCAGCTATCGTCGCTGTAGACGTACAACACTGCAACCATCGTGGAGATACTCTCGTTTTTTTTATCGACGTCCAAGGCTCCTCTCATCGCATGGGTGGACCAAAGCCATGAGGCCTTATAATCCTGATCGACGCCGATCCCGTGCCAAAAATATTTGGCGACTTCTGCTTGGGCTTCCAGAACGCCTTTTTCGGCAGCTCTTATGACGAATGCTGCGGCTTCACGACCCCGCGCGCGACCCGCCGCCTTGTAGATGACACACCCTACGCTGTAATAGCCTTTGGCGTATCCACCGGCAGCAGATCTGAGGTACCAGTCCTCTGCTAAGCTTAAGTCTTTAGGCACAAGGGTCTCGCCACATACTTCGGTGCCAAGTTCGTAACGTGCACCCAACTGGTATTGCGCCCGTGCATTTCCATCGCGTGCGTCGAGAGTGGTGTCTTTTATGCTTTGCTTGACCCGCGCTAAGGCTTCTGTGTCGCATGACTCTTCGTCGGTATTTGCGGATTGGCTTTTCTGTTCAGGCGCTTGATCAGCTGCTTGAACTTCACCAGAGAACGCAGATTGGCTACCGGCGAACATAGCAACCGCCACCGCTAGATACAGCGGCTTCCAGTTTCCACGCACAAGTTTAACGAGAGTAATTGGCATCCTGCCAGGATACGCCCATTTCGCGATTGAGACAAGGCGAACTGCTCCGCGCGAGCGTCACTTTATAATCATACGGATTTTCAAATCATGACACGCAAGACCCTGAACGACCGCGAATTGCACGCGGTGGTTATGGCCGAGGTGCGCGATGCGCTCGGCTACCTCGGCACGGATTCCGACCTCGCGGAAGAGCGCGCCGATGCGCTGCGCTATTATATGGGCGAGCCGTTCGGCGATGAGCGGGAAGGGCGCTCGAAGGTCGTCTCGCGCGACGTGGCCGATACGGTGGAATGGATTTTGCCGTCCTTGCTGCGCGTGTTCGCGGCCGGCGACGATGTGGTGCGTTTCGAACCTGTGGGGCCGGAGGACGAAGCGTTTGCCGGTCAGGCGTCGGATTATGTGAACCATGTTTTCGCGAAAGAGAACAAGGGGTTCTTGATTCTCTACACCTGGTTCAAGGATGCGCTGATCCAGAAGAACGGCATTGTGAAGTACTGGTGGGAGGAGCGCGAAAGCACCGTCAAGGAATCTTATGCCGGGCTGACGGAACCGGAGTTTGTGGCGCTGGCTGCGGATGCGGATGTGGAGGTGCTGGAACACTCTACGCAAGACGGTGTGATTGCCAGCAACGGCGCCGGTATGGCAGTGACATCGCATGACGTGACCATCAAGCGCACGCGCCGCGACGGGCGGGTGCGGATTGAGCCGGTGCCGCCGGAAGAGTTTTTGATCTCACGCCGAGCACGCTCCTTGGAAGATGCCGCGTTTATCGGCCACCGGGTTTACAAGACGCGTTCGGAGTTGATCGCGGCCGGGTACAGCCGCGCGGTGGTGGAGGATCTGCCGACGTTTGTTGAATCGGACGATAGCGAGGAGGAACTCGCGCGCTGGGACGGCGACGAGTTGCCGTCCGATGAATCGCGCGATCCGATGATGCAAACCGTCGAGGTGGTGGAAGCCTACATCAAGGTGGATGCGGATGGCGATGGCATTGCCGAGCTGATGAAAGTCACGCTAGCTGGTGCGGACGGCGGGGTGCTTCTGGATAAAGAGCCGATAGATCATGTGCCTTTCGCGGCGCTGTGCCCGGTGCCGATGCCGCACAAGTTCTTTGGTCTCTCGGTTGCCGATCTGGTGATGGATTTGCAGCGCATCAAAAGTGTGCTGTGGCGTCAGATGCTCGACAATCTGTACCTCACCAACAACCCGCAGCGCGAAGTGATCGTCAGCCGTTTGGAAAAGGGCGGCCTGGATGATGTGCTGAATGCGCGGGTGGGCGGAATTATTCGCGCGAAACAGGAAGGCGCGGTGCGCGAACTGGCGGTGCCCCATGCGGCGGCAGCCAGTTTCCCCATGCTGGAGTATGTGGACAAGGTGCGCGCGGGCCGCACGGGTGTTTCGCCGGCGGTGACCGGGATCGATGCCGAGGCGCTGAGCAACCAAACCGCGACCGGCGTGAACCAGATGAGCGCGGCGGCGAACCAGCGCATTGAATTGATCGCGCGTATTTTTGCCGAGACCGGCGTGCGCGATTTATTTCGCGGATTGCTGCGTTTGCTGATTACGCATCAGGATAAGGCACGGGTGGTGCGCTTGCGCAATCAATGGGTGCCGATGGCGCCGGCGCGCTGGAACCCGGAAATGGATGTGACCGTGGAGGTGGGCCTCGGCCACGGCAGCCGCGATCAGCAGATCGGATACCTCGGGCAGATTTTGAATTTGCAGAAAGAGGCGCTGGCGAACGGCGGCATGGGCATGGTGACGCCGAAGAACCTCTACAACACTTTGGCCAAACTGGTGCAGTGGGCCGGGCTGAAATCGGTCGCGCCGTATTTCGGCGACCCGGATCAAGTGCCGACCCAATCCCCCGCGCCGCAGCAACCACCTGCACCGCCGCATCAAGATCCCGCGCAGGCACAACTGGCGGCCATGATCGGATTGGAGCAACAGCGCGCGGCCGCCGAAATGCAGTTGAAGAAAGAACGCGCCGAGGCGGACTTGACTCTGGAGCGTGAAAAGCAACTCGCGCGCCTTGCCCTCGATCGCGAAATCGCCCTGCTGAAAGCCAAGACCGATTTGGATTTGAGAACAGCCAAAATGCAGGCCGAGCAGCAGGCGCAGGCCTAAAGACTCGCGGAAATCAGGAGATATTTAATACCAACATGGAATGGACCGCGCGAAGCGGCCCGGGACTTGTTGTCGCGCGGCGTGCATTTGTCGGGTGATTTACCTATCGCAAGGCCCGATCCACCAGTCACGGGCGCGCCGGAAGTAATGCCGCCGGAAATGCCGGAGGTGAATATCAAGTGGGACAGCCCGCAAGAGCGCATGCAGTGGCATTCTGCGCGACCTGACTTGGCAACCGATGATGAACTCGATTGGGCCAAGGCTTACATTTTAGCGACTAGCATTGGCGGCGGAGTCTCGATCGGGGCGGCAGGTTCGGATTTTCTGCTGCCTCATCATGGCCGAGGGCCGAAAATCCCGCGAGCCGGTTTATTTGGCACCCTTGGATTGCTGGGCGGCTTCGTTAACTGGGCGAAATATGCGCCGTCCATCAACGCCGAGATAGAAAAGCGCCAAGAAGAGAACAATTGGAATCCCACCGGCAAATCCCCTTTCGCTCCCAGAAATTAGTTTATCTGTTCTACTCCGGCGGCTACCTTAGTGCAGGGTACAGGTTTCTCGGGTCGAGCAATGTTGGACAAGCTCAGGAAATTTTCTGAACCGAGGTTCATTGCCGCCTGCGTTCTATGGGCGGTGTATCTCTACGCCCTCTTCTGGTTCATTCCTTATGTTGTCGATTTTCAATTCTGGGTTTCCTACACGCTATTTGAGAGTCCGCCGTCTTGGGTAGAAACGGCAGTTACGGTTTTGCTGGCCACGGTTTACTGTGTCGGCACACTCATGTTGATTGGTTATGTCCTTAACCGCGTGAGCAGAGGTACTTTCAGACGGGGTGCGGCTTTCGTTATCGCAGTTCTTGTTTGGATTGTGTTTATAGATCGGCCGTTCTGATGGTGTGGTACGCCATTGAATTTTCGGTAATGAGCATCGCGGATATTTTCTTCGACGTTTAAGGCTGCAAGGCCCCGCGTGCGGTCCCATAATTCACAGGAAAATACATATGTACGAGGACGCCCTTCGCGATGCGGATGAGGCGCGGGAGGTGCTTGCCCATCCGCTGCTGGCTGAGGCGTTCGGCAGCCTGGAGCAAAGCTATGTGGAGGCGTTCGTCGCCTGTAAGGCGGGCGATGATTTGCCCAGGTTTCGTCTGGCCGAGGCGGTGAAGGTGCTGCGCGCCGTGCGGCGGCATCTGGAGGAATACATCGAGGCCGGAGAGGTAAGTGCGCGCACGGCCAATGAACTCGCACACGGCAAGCGCGGGATTTTTTAAGGGCTAAGTCCGTATCCAAAACTCAACCGTCACCCCTGGCGAAGCCGAGGGTCCAGGGGCACGAAATTCAGAGGATGCGGAGAGCGCGGTGCTTTCTGCAAAGAGCGGTGTTCTGAGGCCCTGGAGTCCCGAGCAAGCTCGGGAATGACAAAAATCAAAAACCAAGGACATAACAATGCGCGATCAACTGCGCTGCGATCTTGTGCGCGATTTAGTGCGTGACGAGGCGATGATGCTGCGCGCCTACCGCTGCCCGAGCGGGCGGCTGACAATAGGTGTAGGCCGCAACATCGAGGATGTCGGTATTACCGAGGCCGAAGCGCTTCACTTGCTCGGCAACGATCTTACGCGCGTTGAAAGCGAGCTGGACCGGAATGTGCCCTGGTGGCGCGCATTGCCCGAGCCTGCGCAGCGGGGCCTTGTGAACATGGCGTTCAACCTCGGTTGGCCGCGCCTTTCCGGCTTTCGAAAAATGCTGGCGGCGTTGGAGGAGGGAAACTTTACCCGCGCCGCAGCCGAAGCCCTTCATAGCCGCTGGGCGGGGCAGGTGGGCGCGCGGGCGCGGCGCATCGCCGATTTATATCTCAGCGCCGAAACACACACTGGCAAAACACATATTGACGGAGACACCGCATGATCGAGTTTGTGCAAAACAACTGGGCCGAGATCGCAGGCGTGCTGGCCGCGAGCGTTCTGGTGTTCGACCGGATTGCGAAACTAACGCCGACCCAAACCGACGATAAGATTCTGGCCTGGGTTTATAAAATCAGCGCCGTGCTGGGCGTGAAGGTGAAAGATAATCCCGGTGGTTAGCGATGAGTGTCCTCACATTCTTGAAGGCGGTGTTCATCGGATTGGCCGAGCTGTTCGGGTTTTTGAAAAACCGTCAGCTCATCAATGCCGGCAAGGCGGAGCAACAGCGCGATGACATGCTCGAACATATGCGCCGGGTGGAAGCTGCGGACGATGCCCGCGCTGATCCTGCTCGCCTTGAGCGGCTGCGGCACAAACGTTATCGCGACTGATACGTTTTGCGAGGTCTACCGGCCGGTGTGCCTGAGCCGGGCGGATACGGAAGACACCATCCGCCAGGTGCTTGGGAATGAAGCCGCGTTTGAGGCGCTGTGTGCGAAGGAGGCAGAGAGGGTAGGGTGTTGAGTCAGAATACTTAATAGTTATCTATTCTGATACGTCTAAAGATTCGGATTTGAGTCTTCAAGTGTTTACTGGTCTAGCGGATATGATGTTTGTTACGCGAGAGAAGTGTTTCACAAAGTCTCGAGTATTGGGGCAGGCCCAACCTATCAGTTCGAGTAAGTCATTATATTTTTGGGCTGGGTTTTTATCAAAAGCGGATTTGTAGTGTGCAATGCGATTTCGCCACAGGCGGGCTTGCTCAATTTTCAAATGAAGATCGTTTCTATTCTTGTTCGCGGGTGCGTTAGGGAAACTAAGATGAATACCCTTTTTCCAAAGTAAATGGTTGAAGCGCTTCGTGGTAAGGTGATCCCAAAAACCAAAATTCAAACCTGAAGCGACATGAGCGGCGGTCATGCTCGCTCCGTGTTGTTTTTGCTCCTCTCTAATTGCGCGGTTCAACTGCGAAGTTGGTTCGGGTTTCAGTTGCCCCACAAAAGCGCGATTTGAGTACCAATTTTGGCCATATTGATTTTGTAGAGTTGGTAGAATGGCGTTCCTGGTCACTATTTCTGCGAATTTCAAGGGTAAGTAGAAGGCTTCGCAAATGTTGGAATTCCAAACGTAAAGTTTTAACGCAAATAACCTATCGTTTCCCGCTGGTGCCATATAGCGATCAAGTCGGCCAGAGGAGAGTGTGTTTTCCAGGTATGGCAATGAAACATTATATATATCAATGGGTTGTAAACCCCCTTGCATTTTCTTCCCCTGATATTTAGTTTCTTACCATAATGAGCTGTCGGGTAAGATCACTGTGTTCTTCACATATCCCCGGTGGACAAAGATTAGGGGGTGGACCTTCAAGGGTGCCACCCCCGCTTTTTTTCATAGCACTATATACAACTACTTTTTCAATAGGTTGGCCATGAGCCACAACTATAAAGGTAGCTGCGGCAATTTTTCTGAATAGAGAATACCGGTGCAGCCGGAGGTGTTAACAAAAAAACTTGTTGACTAGAACAAACTAATTTGACATAATTCGAATCGTTGGAATTGTGGCCGGGGCGGTTTGCGGAACCGCTGTCCGGCGCGGCTCCGGCGGCAGGCCTCAACCGTTTCAGGGACATCCCAGACAGCGCGCGCCTGTGAAGGCACACCGAATTTCACACTCCCTTTCAAGACCCGTCACCCGACCCGGTGGCGGGTCTTCTTTTTTCCGCCGCCGACCATTCACCCAACTTCACCTCACTTCGACCAACACGGCAGGACCATGAGCGAAGACATAGCGACGACTGAAGACGGCCCAGAGGCGGGCGCAGACGAGACAGCCGAACAGGGCCTTAGTTTGCGCGAGGCGGCAGCCCGTTTGCACCGCCTGAGCGAAGCCGATCAGGGCGATCAGGAGCACGATGCGCCCAGTGCTCTGCCCGGTGATTTTGAAGACGACGATGGAGAGGAGAACGATGACTCTGACTCTGACGCTCCAGCGCCCGCACTGCAACCGGAACGGAATGTAGAAGAAAGTCATACGGTCAAGATCGACGGCGCGGAGCAGCCGGTTACGCTGGAAGAATTAAAAGCGGGCTATCAGCGCCACGCCGACTACACGCGCAAGACCCAAAGTCTTGCGAGCGAGCGCCGCGAGCTTGAAACCGAGCGCGAGCGCTACCGGCAAACATTGTCGGCGCTTTCGACCGAACTGGCGCTGGCCGGAGAAGGGCCGCCCGATCAAAAGTTATTCGAGAGCAACCCGGCCGAGTACATGCGCCGCGCCGAGAGTTGGCGCGCGCGGCAGGCGGTTACGCAGAAACTCGCCGCGGAGCGGTCGCGCATGGATGCGCTGACGAACGCGGCAAGCGAGAGAGAGCAGGCCCAGAAATTGGCCGTGGAAGATCAGCGATTGGCGGCTGTGATCCCGGGCTGGAGCGATGCAGTCAGGCGCGAGACCGGCAAGACGGAAATTGCCGGCTACCTCGCCCAGACCTACGGCGCGACACCCGACGAGTTGAGTACGTTTTCAGATCACCGCCTCGTTCTGCTGGCCCACAAAGCCATGCTGTACGACACGCTCATGAGCCAGCGCCCGCTGGCGGAAAAAAAGGTGCGCGGACTGCCCCGCATGCAAACGCCGGGCACGGCGCGCACCAAACAGGAGGTCGATCAGGCGCATGTGACGCGTCTGCGCGACCGCTACCGAAAAACCGGCAGCCTGCGCGATGCCGCAAAGCTGCTGCATCATCTAGGAGACTGAACCCATGGCTTCCCCCACAGGGACCTATACGACTTACGATGCGACCGGCAACCGCGAGGACTTGCAGGATCACATCTATAATATCTCGCCCACCGATTGCCCGTTCATCAGTTCCATCGGCACCGATACGGCCAAGTCGACCAAACACGAATGGCAGACCGATGTACTGGCCGATGCGACCACGGCCAACGCGCAGATCGAAGGCGACGATGTGACGGGCTCGACATCCAGCCCGACCACGCGTGAGCACAACTACTGCCAGATCAGCCGCAAGGACGTGGTGGTCTCGAACACCCAGAACACGGTGCTGAAGGCCGGGCGCGGCGAGGAGCTGCAGTATCAGCTGCTCAAACGCGGCCGCGAGCTGAAGCGCGATATGGAAGCGATCCTGACCGGCAATCAGGGCTACACCACCGGCGGGACGACAACGGCGCGTAAGCTGCGCTCGCTGGAAAGCTGGCTGTCGAGCAACACCAGC